>DATKCX010000196.1:0-3249 GCA_035512975.1 Ilumatobacter sp. | reverse complement strand
ATTCTGGAGGTCGGTTCGACCGCCGAGTTCCCACGGGAGGATGTGGTGGATCTCGCACCGGTGGAACGCCACGTCGCAGCCGGGGAACCCGCAACTTCGGTAGATCGCCCGCAACGCTCTTCGCTGTTTTCGGTTGGCGTGACGAACAGAGCGACCCAGATCGAACGGGTTCCCGTTGGAGTCCATGATGACCGGGGTGACACGACCGTTGCAGAGCAGTCGCTGCACCGAAGCAGGTGGGAGCACCGCACCGTCGGAGGTCTCGCACACCGAGTGATCGTGGAACTCACCGGTGATCGCGGTCTGGTAGTCGACGATGACCGTGATGTCGGCCCCGATACCACGGCACTCACCCGCGTCAGCGGTGTCTCCGACAACGACATGCGCCTCGTCGCCGTCGGGTTCCTGGCCCGCGACGGTCGACGTGACGGTATTCCCGGCAGTGCCTGCGGTGGCGGCGCTGCTGGTGCTGCTGGCGGTGCCGGTGCTGACCGTGGTGGTGGTTGCTTTGGTGACGATGTCACCGAGGGCTTGTGCGGCTTGCTGGTTGTAGTCGAAGGTTCGGTCGACGAACTCTGCCTCACCGCGTTTCGTGCCGGCTTTGATGTTCTTCAACACCTGACGATCGAGGGCCGAGAAGATCCGGGAACCAAGCTCGGGATGGAACGCGAAACGCCCTTCGTGCATACCGGTTTCAGTGTTCACCTTGTGCGACAGGAACGTCTGCTTGCGTTGCTGCTTGTTCCGCTCGATCCCGTTGTCGGCCTCGAGCGTGCGAGCACGATCGCGTACTGTTTGCCCGAACTGCTCCGGGGTTTGGCAACGCGCAACGTCCAACAGGTCGTCTTGGTCGAGCAGCGCAGCTTTCACCGTGTCGTCGAGCCGAGACGTCGCGGTTCCCAACTGATCGACATGCTCGGCACCGATATCACCCTCAGCGAGTGCTTCACCGAACTGTGGTGCATCGTTGATCGTCTTCGAGCGACGCTCTTTGCGGCGAGCCTCGGCCGCTGACACACCACCGCACCGGGTGTGCGTGTCAGCCGCAGGTGCTGATTGCCCGGCGGCATGATGCTCGGCCACGCGAGACGTCACCCTGGCTTCGACCGAGTCGAGCCAACCACGCACCAACCTGGCATGCCCCAACAAATCGGCACACTCAACCGGTGTAGCAACCGCAACATCAGCACCCGCCAAAGCGGTCAAAGCCGCCGAAGGAATGAGCACTGACTTCATACGAACAAGTGTACGACCGGGGTGTGGCAGCCATGATGAGATCACCGTTCCGGGCGGTACCGGGGAGCAAGATCTCCGGGTGGTGGTCCCGCTGTTTGGGTCTGACCCTGGTGTGTAACTGACCGACGTGTCTTTTCTCTGAATTGTCGGCCCTTCATGCGGGACCACCATGTTTCCCGGATCGCTCCGGCCGGTTGCGTGACCTCATAGGAACCTGTTGACGCAGACCCCTGGCTGTCTTGTCCGCTTCCGATCGTGGCTCTCCTGACCCACCCATTGCTTGAGAGATCGGAAGAACCAACACCATGATGACATCATTAGACCGTCACGTCACGGGCGGCGTCGACACCCACGACGACGTCCACGTCGCCGCCGTACTCGACTCGGGCACCGGCCGCGAGTTGGATGCCGGCTCGTTCCCAACGACATCAGCTGGCTACGCGGCGCTGCTGGCCTGGATGCAGTCGTACGGAATCATCGACCAGGTCGGCGTCGAGTCCACTGGCAGTTGGGGCGCAGGCCTCACCCGGCACCTCACCGCGGCGGGGATCGAGGTGGTCGAGGTCGACCGTCCGGACCGCAAGGCTCGCCGCCATGACGGCAAGTCTGATGCCCGTGCCGCCGCCCGCGCGGCGTTGTCCGGCCGGGCGACCGCGACCCCCAAGAGTCGTGACGGTTCGGTCGAGGCGATCCGCACGCTGGAGATCGTCTACCACGCCGCCACGCTGGACCGCACTCGGGCGATCAACCAGTTCAAGGCCCTGATCGTGACCGCCCCCGATGGGCTCCGGCACCGGCTCCGCGATGGCGTGTCGCTCGCCACCCAGCTCGGCCGGGCCCGCCGGTTCACCGACAACCACCCCGACCCGATCGAACAGCAGACCCGGTTCGCTCTCCGCGAGCTCGCCCGCCGCATCGCGTTCTTGGACGAGCAGAACCGACGCCTCGAGGCTCGCATCGCCGACCTGGTCACCACCCACGCACCAGCGCTGATCGGCCTCTTCGGCGTCGGCCCACACGTCGCCGCGCAGCTCCTCGCCGCCGCCGGCGACAACCCCCAACGACTCCGCTCGGAGGCCGCGTTCGCGAAGCTCTGCGGCGTCTGCCCGCTCCCCGCATCATCAGGCAAGACCACCCGCCACCGCCTCAACCGCGGCGGCGACCGACGCGCCAACAACGCCTTGTTCACCATCGTGCTCGTCCGCATGCGCTACGACCCCGCCACCCGCGCCTACGTCGACCGTCGCACCACCGAAGGCAAAACCCGCAAAGAGATCATGCGATGCCTCAAACGCTTCGTCGCTCGCGAGGTCTACATCGCGATCACCAACCCGCCCACCGACCTTCCCACCGGCACCGAACTCCGCGAGCTCCGCACCCAGCTCGGCATCAGCCAGAAACAAGTCAGCACCGCCATGGCCGTCTCCCAAAACGACATCAGCCGCCTCGAACGAGGAATCATCACAACACCACCCTCGCCCGCCGAAGCCGAGACTCCAACCCCCACCCGAGACACCCAGGGATGCCGCATTTATCATGCGTGTATAGGCGGTCGGGGGCACCAGCATTCGGCAGGTGACTGCTGCTGCATTGGGCTGACAGGTGGTGAGTGCGGACTGGGTGTGCTGTGGAGTGTGGCGGTCGTGTATTCACCGAAGTGAAGCGTCGAGTGCTGCGATGAGTGGGCTCGGCGCACGACTGAGGTCAACCGCTGCGTCGGTGAGCAGACGGGCGTAGCGCAGCTTTCGTCGGGCTCCGGCACCGATGAAGCGGCGCAGTTGTGCCTCGGCTTGTTGGCCATGCCAGCGAACTTGCTTCTGGAGTGTGTTGAAGGACCCGAGGTCGCCCTGGCTGTCCAAGATGGCGAGCGCTCCGTCGATGCCGACGGCGCGGATGAGTTCGGCTTCCAGGTCAGGCTCACAGACGAACAGCGACACCTGACGCCGGGAGGCCGTGATGGCACGGTGAACGAGTGGCTCCTCGCCGGCGTCGCAGAGTACGACCAGCCGCATC
>DATKCX010000195.1:0-3410 GCA_035512975.1 Ilumatobacter sp. | reverse complement strand
TGGCACCTGCACGACTTCACCTGCCACCACGTGAGCAACTCGCGCGGGCTCGCAGTGGGGCACGTATTCTCCGAGTCCGGTGAGCACGTCGTGTCGATCACCCAGGAAGTACTGATCCGCGCCCCCCGCAAGTAAGGACTCTCCAGACACAAACCACGCCATCTAGTTCCTGCCTCGCAGAGCTTCCACTGGTTCCATGCGGGCCGCGCGCACCGCCGGGTACATGCCGGCGATGAGACCCACCAGAGCGCCAGCTGGCGGCGCGGCGAGGGGCATCCAGGTGTCGAGCACCGGGGTCCATCCGTTGGCAGCCGATACGCCCACCACGATGAGCACCCCGACGCTGGCACCGATGACGCCACCCACCAAGCCAATCGCGGCCGACTCGCCGAGGAATTGAGCGGCGATGTGTCGCCGCCGCGCCCCGAGCGCGCGTCGCAACCCGATTTCGCTGGTTCGTTCCATCACGGTGACCAACGTGACGTTGGCGATCCCGATTGCGCCAACGATGAGTGAGACGAGGCCGAGCAACAAGAACAAGCTGTTCACGTCACCCGCCACTCGGTCGCGGGCACCCTGGGGTATTGCAGGCGCGGCCACGGCCAGCGTGTCGGGAGCCGAAGGTGCCAGGGCAATCGGTGCCTGGGTACCGATGAGGTCGCCTGCGCCGATCTCCACTTCGATGATCACGCGCTCGGGTCTGGTGACCTCGAACACGTCGGCGGCGGCGGAGCTGGTGATGATCGCCGCCCCAAGAAATCCAGGGTCACGAATGGCCTCGTCGACAATGCCGATGACCGAGAAGAACGTCTCGCCGATGTAGAGGCCTGGTTGCACATCGAGTCGTTTGATGCCGAGCTCTTGGGCGAGGTTGACCCCGATGACGACCACCCGGTCGGCGCGATCGATGTGACCCTGATCAAACCAACGGCCAGCCGCAATGTGGCCACGCACCGCATCGAGCACACCGGCCGACCCGGCGAGCACCGGAACCGTGTGTTCGTAGTCGCCGCTGGGGTCGATCACCGGAACGGTGCGCACGCTGCCCGGATTGATGACATCGGCCACAGCACCCGACGCGACCACACCGTTCAGCCGGTTGAGCCGAGTTTCCACGGACCATGGAAGTCGCGCACCGCTGTTGTCGTTGTTGTTACCGCTGGACCGTGCCGTGACGATGACCTGGCTGGCGCGCAGTTCGTCGAATTGATCGATGATCTGGCTGCCCGCTGTGCGTGACAAGCCGAGCGTGACGATCAGCGACGCCAAGCCGAGCACCGTGCCGAGTGTGGTGAGCAGTGACCGGGTGGGGCGCGCGAAGATGCCGGCCAACAGTTCGTCGAAGCCGTCCGAGAACCGGAACTTGCTCGTGCGAATCGGACGTGGGGCAACGATCACGGCGCGACCATCTCGTAGCCGGTGTGGGCGGTGCTCGAACCGCTTGCGCGCACATCGTCGAGCGCAGTGAGTTGACCGTCGATGATGCTCACTCGCCGGTGTGCCCGGTCGGCCACGTGACGGTCGTGGGTGATGACACACACCGTGAGCCCGTCACTGACGAGTTCGTCGAACAGCGCCAACACCGACTCTGTGGTGACGGAATCGAGGTTGCCGGTGGGTTCATCGCACAACAGCACCGATGGCCGGACGGCAAGCGCACGGGCGACGGCAACCCGCTGGCGTTCGCCGCCAGACAACTTGTCGGGCCGGAACGTCGCCCGGTGCAGCATGCCCACCCGGTCGAGCGCGGCGATGGCGCGCTCGCGTCGCTCGGCTCGTTTCACGCCCTGATACATGCCACCGAACATCACGTTCTCCAGCGCGGTGCGATGACCGAGCAGGTGGAACGACTGGAACACGAATCCCAGTCGCTCAGCACGTAGCCCCGCCCGGTCGGCGTCGCTGAGGTTGCCGACGTCGCGACCGTCGAGGTGATAGGTGCCGTGCGAGGGTCGGTCGAGCAGACCGAGCACGTTGAGCAACGTGGACTTGCCAGAACCAGACGGCCCGACGATCGCGAGGTAGTCGCCGGTCATCACCTCGAGGTCGACCGACCGCAGCGCATGCACCGGCGGCGTGCTGGGAAAGATGCGCCACAGATCGGCGAGTTTGATCACCGGTGTGGGCACCGCACCATATTCGCTCGGTGTTGGGCCGGTTGGTAGCGACATCAGCCGGCCAGGTCGGGGAACTCGGCGGTGATCCGGTCGACCACTTCCAGTTCGAGTGTGCGGCGAATCTCGACGATGTTCGCCTCGGTCAGGCACGCCTGGTCGGCTTTCCACAGCTTCACCTCGATGCCCGTGAGGCGGTCGATCTCCTCACCCGAGATCTCCTCGGGTTCGCCCAGATAGATCACCCCGGACCCGTCTTGGTTCTGCTCCGCACCCATCATCTGCCCGTCGGAAGAGTTCATGTATTCGTCGAACTCTTCCTGTGACGACACCTCGATGATCTCGACGCCGGTGGCTTCTGACTTGATGCGGTTCATGATCGAGTACATGCCGTCGGGGTTCTCTGGCGTGTCGAGCCCGAGTTCTTCGATGCTGGGGGTCATGCACTCCGCCCACTTGGCGGAGGCATCGGTGAGGCGCGGATCGTTCTGCTGATTCTCGTAGTAGTCGTTGAGCAGTTCTTGCACCGCCGGATCATCACCGGGGCTTTCGCCGTAGATCTCGTAGCGAGCGATGCCGCTGCATCCTCGATCCTCGAGGGGCGGCGGAACGTACTCGCCGTCGGGCGTGGTGTTGGAAGGCCCGTCGAACTCCACCCCGTAGAGGGCGCGGTAGTACGCCTGTTGCTCATCCGGGCCAAGGCTCATGGTGTAGTCCTGGTTGGGGTCTTCGAACATCATGCCGCCCGAGCCGTCACCGATCTCGTAGAGCTCGTAGCTGCGCATGACGCCGTAGCCGTACTTCTCGCCGAAGCCTTCCGGGTCGGTGAACGCGAGGTCGTCTTCGGCATTCGACATGGCGGAGTAATCGACCGGCTGATACTCGAAGCCCTCGCCGCGCATGCAGTTGGCGGTGGCCTCTTCCACTTCGAGTTGCTTGCGCCGATCTTCCACCGGGTTGTATTCCCAACCCATCAGCGCGGCCAATGGAGAGTCGGACTCCTCGACGCTCGCGTCATCGCCGTCGCCGTCGCCGTCGCCGTCGTCGTCATCGCCATCGCCGGCGACGGTGGTGCCGGGTGCGTCGCCGGGGTCGCTGATGTCACCGGTGGGAACTTCTGGGCCTTCGGTCTCGTCTTCGTTCTGACGCTCGTTGGTTTCCACCCCGATGACGATGCGGTCGCCCTCCACCAGCGAATCGGCAACCACGGGCCGGACCTCTGCCAACCCGTTGGCGGTGAGGCCCACTTCGACCTTCACCACCTCGGTGACGGCCGGCTCGGTGGAGGTTGCAGGC
>DATKCX010000194.1:0-7495 GCA_035512975.1 Ilumatobacter sp. | reverse complement strand
CGGGCGCGCTCGTTCTCGTTGCAGTTCTCATCGTGCTCTTGCGTAGGCGTGTAGCGCGCGACATGCGCGAGTCGGTCACCGCTGCACAGGGAGTGCGATCCTCGGATCGCCCCGACCGCGTGCTTTCCGAGGTCCCTGCCGGCCGAGGCAGCTAGTGCTCCCCTGTCCGAGCTACGGACGCTCGCGCTGGGTGGAGTGGCCCGGTGCGAAAGCTGCGGGTCCTTGGCCTCGGCCCGAGGTTACGGAACAGCCTGGTCTATGTGTTGGGGGTTGGCAATGATCGAGTGGTTGTCTATACCCGAAGTCGCGAAGAGGCTCGGCGTGTCGGTGCGAACGCTGTATGCGATCGTGAATCGCGGCGAACTCACGGCGTACCGATTTGGGCGCGTCTATCGAATAATGTCGGCTGATATTGACAAGTTCTTGGACAATGTCCGCGTGAAACCGGGGGATTTGGACCATCTGATTCCGTCCTGGCCCCCGCAAGCAATTGAACTGCGCGACGACGTCGTCATTTGATCGTGATTCATTCGGCTGCCTCGGCGGCGACTAGAAAACCACATTCGCACCCATTCCGAACAAGGCGCTCAATCCCGGCTGATACCTCGACGGTCATCCATGGCACCATCCGCACAAGAAAGCGGTGCCGTGCCGGTTGATCGAGCGCGCATACGTCTCGTAGCGGTGGCGGGCGTCGCGGTGGCCCTGACGAGCCCCGCTCGGCCAACCGGGGTCCGGGTCGCTGATCTCGTCTTGACCGGGGGTTTCGTCTTCGTGATGGCGGTCGCCACCAGTCGGGCGCAGCGTTGGAGTTGGCTCGTTCTGTGCGGTGTGGCAGCCACGACCGCGGGTCCAGTCGCGGCTCAGATCGCCGGCGGGCTGGCGTTGGCGCTGACGTTGTCGGCCGTGTGGGACGCCCGGCGCATGCAGCAGGTCGGCGTTTGGGTCGGCGTGCTCGCGTCCAACGCATTGTTGTGGGGTACGGCTCTGCCTGCCGCAGCCGCAGTTCCGGTCGCCATTGTGGCGTCGGGGGCGGTTCTGTTGTCGGCCTATCGGGCGATGCCGGGCCACGAGCGCCGCGTATGGCGCCGAGCCACAATCGGATTGGGTGCTGGGTTCATGACCGCGGCGCTGGGTTACGGAGTTGCGATGGCCGACGCCAAGTCGTCAGCCGATTTGGGCATCAAGCACCTTCGCGCGGGCCTCGATGCCGAGCGGAAGGGCGACAGCAAGATTGCCGCGCATGAATTCGCGGTGGCTGCTGCGGAACTCGACGCCACGAGAAAGGCTCTGCGCATGCCGTGGGCCTGGCCTGCTCACGCTCTACCGGTCCTCGGGCCGAACGCACGGGCCGTCGACGAGATTGTGGAGAGCGGCGCAACTTTGGCGAGCGTGGCCGTCGCCGCCGTTGAGACGGCCGACATCGACCAGTTGGTGGTAGAGCGCGGCGTACTCGATCTCGGCGCCATACATCGAGTCGAGATCGCGCTGAACGACCTCGACACGAGCCTGCGCGGCGTGAACCGGGCACTGCGTTCCCGCGAATCACCCTGGCTGGTCGGGCCCGTCGGAGATCGGCTGAACGAAGCGCTGCGGATTGTCGATGATGCGCTGCCTGACGTGGCGAACGCGCTCGAAGCGGTGCGTGTAGCTCCCTACTTGCTAGGCGAGGACGCGCCCCGCCACTATCTCGTCAACTTCACGACTCCGGTCGAGGCACGAGGCCGCACCGGTTTCGCCGGGAATTTTGCCGAGCTCGAGGCGAACGCCGGTCAGATACGAATGACGCGATTCGGCCGTATCGCCGACCTGCAGCGCGAGGGCACACCGCTTGTTGAGCGCAAAATCAGCGGGCCGCCGGAGTACTTGATGCGCTACGGCCGTTTCGAGCCGGCGATGACGTGGCAGAACGTGACGATGTCGCCCGACTTCCCTTCAGTGGCGGCCGTGATGGCTGAGCTCTACCCACAGTCGGGCGGACGCCAGATCGACGGCGTGCTATCGGTTGATCCCACCGCGCTCGCCGCGCTACTCGAACTCACCGGCGCCGTGGCTGTCGGTGGTTTGGCAGAGCCGATCACAGCTGCAAACGCGCTCGACTACTTGCAAGAACGCCAGTATGTCGATCTGCCAAACGCCGAGCGGATCGACCTGTTGGAAGCCGTAGCACACGCTACCTTCGAGCGGTTGACGAACATCGACTTACCAAATCCTCGTCGCATGGGTGAAATTCTCAGCGGCTCGATCGATGGCGGTCATCTGCGCTTCGTGGTCTTCGAGGCGCGAGTGGGCCGCCTTCTGCATCGCGTTCGTTTGGACGGTGCGATGCCGCCGGTCGACGGGGACAGCATCGCAGTCGTGACCAACAACGCGGGGGGTAACAAGATCGACTTGTTCATGCGGCGCACAACGACCTATTCAGTGCACTGGCAGCCCGAAACCGGGGCTGTCAGTGCAGAGCTCACGATGGAATTCATGAACACGGCGCCAACAACCGGGTTACCCGCCGTGATCATCGGCAACGCGATTCGTCCCACTGCCGATCAACCGCTACCTCCCCCCGCAGGCACCAACCGCTTGTGGCTGAGCGTCTATTCGGCGTGGAACCCCACGAGCGTGTTGATCGACGGGAGGCCCACGAAGCTCGAAGCCGGACGCGAGCTGGGTCGCTTCGTTGTCTCCGGCTTTGTCGACATACCCGCCAGTGCAACGCGAATCGTGACGATTTCAGTCTCGGGTTCGGTGCCGCCCGGCGGCCAGTACGTTCTTGATATAGCGGGACAGCCGCAGCCAACTGCGGAGGAGCTCCATGTCACGGTCGAGGCGCTGGGCGCTCGGCGCGTGATCACGAATGGCACCAATTCAGATGGCACCATCGCGCGGTGGGACGGGCCTTTGCGAGGAGACGAGCGCATCGTCGTCGATGCTGTGCGATAGGAAGCCGCGGCGGCACGAAGGTCGACGGCCAATAGTCTTTTGCGAGTGAAAGTGACTGACCGACGCGCCAAGTCGTCCTCGATCGGCCCCGCCGGCCGCCCGTTTGCGGGTTGGCGCGCGCTATTCGCCGTCCTGGCACTCATTGCGGGTGCCGGCAATGTCGTGTTGTTGCTGTCAGATCGAGCACCTGGGATTTTGAGTCAGCTGTCGAAACGCCTGGAACAAGGTGACGAGCGTGTCGCTCGTGCAACCTCGCACGCCGATCTGGCACGGTCGGAGTTCGTTGTTCACGTCGCTGTTTGGGCCGGCGCAACGATCGTTGTCGGGTTTGCGATGTGGTCGTGGCGGTCGCTCGTGGGCGGCTCAGGGGCAGTGGTAATCGCCAGCGCACTATTGGAGGTGGCGCAGCCCCTGTTTACGTCGAGTCGCTCTGCGCAACTCGAAGACTTTGCTGCGAACCTTCTTGGCGTGACTGTTGGGTTCTGTCTGACGGCCGCCATTTGGGTCCTCATCGAATCGCGGCGCCGGGCGATAACTCGCACTGGCGTCCTCGCGGTGGACGACCGTACTCTCGGAGAGTGTCCATAGCTCGGGGATCGCATTGATTGAACTCAGTGTCATCACACCGGTCTTGAACGCTATTGACCACATCGGACCGTGTATCGACAATGTGATCGCGCAAGATGTTCTCGAAATAGAGCGCCTCATCGTGGATGGCGGTTCGACCGACGGAACGGTCGAGTTCGTCCGTCAGGCAGCCGAAAGGCATCCGCACATACGGCTCATTGAAGGGACAGACCGTGGACGGTCGCACGCGATGAACAAAGGCGTCGCGTTCGCCAACGCTTCAATACTCGGAACTCTCAACGTGGACGATCGCTACTACCCAGGCGCTGTCGCATTGAAAATCGCGATCAGCCACCTGAGAAACGCCACGGAACCAGCTGATGAGCGCCAAGTCACGGCACTATCGAACAGGCTGAGCGCACCCTCACCGTTCGGTCGGCGCGGTGCGCTCATCGGCGGGTCCAGAGGTCCGTATCTATTCGAGATGGCTCTGGGTCCATTACAGTTGCTAACCCGGTTGCCCCTTCGTCAGCAACAGGTCGAGGCCGAGAACTAGCTGTTGAGGCGCGCACGTTGTTTCGACCGTCAGACGAGCGGCTTGCCCCAGTTCGGCCCGTCTCTCGGCGTCCTGCCAGAGCGCGATCACGTGTTCGGCAAACCCTTCAGCGCTAGTGGCTATGAGGCCGTTGCGACCGTGCTCGATCGGCGAGCGCGTTGCCACTTTGGCGGTGACGATCGGAGCAACGCCGTGCGCCATTGCTTCGACGACCTTGACCTGTTGTCCAGTCAACGTCAATAAGGGGCAGACAAGGAACCGGGCGTCCGCATACAGGTCCGTGATGGATGGAATGAACGGCACCGCAACGACATTGGGCTCGGGAACGACCCGCTCCGCCCACCAACCGGTCATCCGGAGCTCGAAGTCGGGCACCTGCTCTCGAATCGTCGGTAGCACCCGACCGACGAACCAGAGATAGCCCTGAAGGTTGAACACCGTGGGGCCAGTCGGAAACACCGCCGGGCCGTTCCAGGTGTTGCCGATTTCATGAGTGCTGCTGGTCATGGGCATGGTGACAACCGCGGTTTTGCGCGTGTGGGCTCGGATGTGGGCTGCTTCGTCTTCGGCGATGGCGATCGTGTGGTCGAAGCGGTCGAACGTCCGGAACTCGGACGGGTCAACCTCGAACGCTTGGCTGTCAACGAAGCATTCGTCGAGCAACACCGAATCGATGGTCGCCGGGTCGATTGGTGGCCTGGGGAGTCGATCCTCGATGTATCTGCTCATGTGACGGTTCAGTGAAAGGAGGTCAGTGGAGTCGATAACCGCGATGAATCCATGATGACGGGGCACCAGAGCCCCCCACCGCGCATAGGAAACGAGCACCGCTGTGGCACCCACGTGTCGGATCTGGGCACGGAGCCACCTCCGCATACCGGGGGGCGTGTGCATGCATGACGTAACCGGCGCTTCGCGTCGCCGCATCCGATGCCACTTCTGAAGCACACGGACGAACAAGCGGTCGAACGAACTCGACTCGTGTACCACAACCCGTGCAACACCGAGCCCGATGAGGCCACGATGTCCCTCGTCGTTCCATGCTGGATGTGCCGATAGGTGGGAGCTGGCGACAGTTACTTCCCAGCCTGCTGCAATCAGGGCCTGAATGACCGCGAGACCACGCTGATGGAAGCCAGAGCGCGGTGGCCAGGGGTTCTGAGGAACGAAGACGACAGCACGCCGACCCGTCTTCTGTCGGCTCACGTATGTCTCGCAACGAGTCGCAGCTGGCGTTCGATGCGGTCCGCCGCGTGAGCCAGAGTCCATCGTTCCTCGACCAGCCGGCGCCCTCCCGCCCCCAGTCCGCACGCGAGGGCATCGTCGTCGAGAACTCGCGACAACGCGCAGGCCAGCGCTTCCGCATCGTGTTCGGCGAGCAGCCCGTTGACACCATGGATGACAGTTTCTCGAACGCCCGCTTCGGCCACTGCCACCACCGGTGTCGCGCATGCACTGGCCTCGAGGACGGCCAGGCCGAAAGGTTCGAGGTTTGGCGCGTACACGAGGGCTCGCGCGGACTGGATCAGCTCGAGCGCCTCGTTCTCCGCCACGCCGATCCGAGGCACGAACCGAACCCGGGCCGAGGCGGCGAGCGCCTGCATCTTCGTCAGGTACGAGGGCTTGGCGATATTGGCCAACCAGACGAGCGGAGGCCGTGCGGGGATCAGCGCCAGGGCCCTGATGATGAGCTCGACGTTCTTCTCAGGGATTATCGCCCCCACGCCGAGGACCACGTCACGCTTGAACCCCGGCCGAGGTACGAATCGCTCGGTGTCCACGCCGAGGTAACACACCGTCGCGTCGAGTCCGTATGTGCGAAGAACTGCCTCCCGCGAGAAATGCGAGTTGACAAGTATGCGATCGAAGGCCGCGGCATTGTCTCGCTCCTCGCGAGCTTGGATGCCCCGCTCATGTACTTTGAGCGCTTCGGCCGCGACGCGTCGTCCGTATCGGAGAGCGCCCTCGTGGGGCTGACGCACGGGTGGGTTCGCCCAGTGGAGTCGGGGTTGCGCCTCGTAGAGGCGTCGATACGGCTCCCCTATGTAAAGCGCGGCCGGTGTTCGCGTGCAGCGGCCGATGGCCGTCGCGCCGTGGGGGTTGAGGCTGCACGCCAGCACAACGTCGAAGCGGCCCCGATCGATCTCCACCGCGCAGCGTTCGACGTGGCGGTCCATGGCGCGGATCGTCGGACCGGCCTCAGCCTGTGCCGCACGCCACAGCCGGGCCGGAAGACCTGCTAGGCCCGATCGCGTGCCGTCCGCTTCGAGAGGAAGGACGTGTTCGGGCACGATCGCTGAGAGTGGCAGGAATCGCCGATCGGCGTCCGGCGTGCCCCAAGCCTCAACCTCATGACCGCGCGCCACCAGGCCCCGGACGTGGTCGTAGAGCGCGCGCTTGCCGCCGCCGCTCGACAGCCCGTGCCAGATCGCAATTCGCATAGCAGACCTTCACAGACGGCCGAAGCATGACTCTGGGACGGCTCACGCAGACGTGCGTATTGTGGCACGCGATGCTGTTCGAGAACACTACGTGCCGTTTCAGGAGATTGTGCCTTGGCTGCAGTTGACGAGAAGACGGCTTCGGCTCATCTGGCGGCCGATGCTCGAGAACATCTCGTGGGCTGCCCGCTTTGCGGAGACGCGTCGAGCACCTCCAAGTGGAGGGTTGGCTGTTCGGACCGGCTCCACGGCGCAGTGGCGGGGGAGTTTCACTACCGGCGTTGTCGGTCCTGTGGAGTGAAGTTCCTCAGCGACCGACTGCACGAGCAGCAAGTGTCGCTGCTCTACCCCGATGACTATCGGCCCTATGCGCCCGATGACATGCGTCAAGCCATCGCGCCGGCACCATCGCTCGTCATCCGCGCGCTGGCGCGTGGGCCGCTCTATCGGATGGCGTCTCTGGTGCAGCGCGTCCTCGAGAAGCGTTGGCCCGACCGGCTCGGCACCGAGCTTCGCATCGTATACAGGGCTCCCCAGCCGGGATTTCAGCTGCTCGACTTCGGTTGCGGGTCTCCGTCATTCCTGAATGAAGCAAGGCAGGGCGGTTGGCAGACGATCGGGGCCGACTTCAACCTCCAGGTGGTCGATGCCGTGCGCGCTGCCGGGCACCAGGGGGAGGTCGTTGACGATGCCTTCTGGCCCCGGTTCCCAGACTCATCAGTCCACCGCGTGCGCATGAACCATGTGCTCGAGCATCTTTACGACCCGTTGCGAACCCTCACCGAGATACGACGAGTGCTCCATCCCGATGGCATCTTGCACATCGCCGTTCCCAACCCGGCGAGTTTCGGCTCGTGGATATTCCGATCGCGTTGGTTCGACCTGGACTGTCCGCGTCACGTCGTATTCTTTTCGCCTAAGCACCTATGCACGCTGCTCCGCGAAGTCGGCTGGGAGGAGGTGCACCTTGTTCACCAACTGGAAACGAGAGTTA
>DATKCX010000193.1:0-18593 GCA_035512975.1 Ilumatobacter sp. | reverse complement strand
GGGCGGGTGCTCGTTGCCACAGCCTCTTTCTAGGATGGGGGAGCCATGTCTGACTTTGCCGCTCCGGAGCTGTTCCCCCTCGAGCCGGCATCGGGCACTTCGACGACATCGGTCACCGACGGGCTGAATCCCGACCAGTTCGACGCAGTCGTCCACGCGGACGGGCCACTGCTCGTGGTAGCCGGAGCAGGCTCCGGTAAGACGCGCGTGCTCACCCATCGAATCGCGCACCTCGTCGACGGTGGCGTGCATCCGTCGAGCATTCTCGCCATCACATTCACGAACAAAGCTGCGGCCGAGATGCGTGAGCGGGTGGGGCGCCTCATCGGCCCGGTGGTGAAGACGATGTGGGTGTCGACGTTCCACTCCGCCTGCGTGCGGATTCTGCGGCGCGACGGCGAG
Organism: Ilumatobacter sp.; assembly: GCA_035512975.1. Taxonomy (GTDB): domain Bacteria; phylum Actinomycetota; class Acidimicrobiia; order Acidimicrobiales; family Ilumatobacteraceae; genus Ilumatobacter. The sequence goes on along the minus strand of DATKCX010000193.1, from coordinate 18,191 downwards.
GCGCTCGGCTACCCACGCAACTTCTCCATCTACGACGCTGCCGACGCCGGTCGGCTCACGGGATATGTGATCCGCGATCTCGGGCTCGACGCGAAGCGATTCGCACCCCGAACCGTTCACGGCATCATCTCGCTCTGGAAGAACGAGTTGGTCACACCGCCCCAAGCGGTGCAGCGAGCCGAGAACATCTTCGATCGTAAGCACGCCGAGGTGTACACCGAGTACCAAGCTCGCTTGCAGCGCGCTGGCGCAATGGATTTCGACGACTTGCTGCTCAACGTCGTGCGGCTGTTTCGCGAGCACCCCGACGTGTTGAACCACTATCGGCAACGGTTCACGCACATCCTCGTCGACGAGTATCAAGACACGAACCAAGCTCAGAACGAAATCGTGCTGCAGCTCGCGGCCGAACACCAGAACGTGTGCGTCGTGGGCGACAGCGACCAGGGCGTGTACGGGTGGCGTGGCGCTGATGTTCGCAACATCTTGCAGTTCGAAGAAGAGTTTCCTTCGGTCACCACCATCGTGCTCGATCAGAACTACCGATCCACCCAGACGATTCTCGACGCGGCGAACGCGGTCATCGATCACAACCTCGAGCGCAAGCCGAAGCATCTCTGGACCGATCTCGGCAGTGGTGATCGCATCATCCGCTACCACGCAGAAGACGAGGGTGACGAATCGATGTGGGTGGCCGGGATGGCCATGCAGCTACAGAGCGACGATGCGATCAACTGGCGCGAAATGGCGGTGCTGTACAGAACGAACGCTCAGAGTCGCGTCATCGAAGAAGCGTTCATGCGCCGTGGCATCCCCTACAAAGTGGTGGGCGGCACCCGCTTCTACGATCGTCGCGAGATCAAAGACGCCATGGCTTACCTCAAGGCGGTCGTCAACCCCCTCGACGAGGTGAGCATCAAGCGGGTGCTCAACGTGCCCAAGCGCGGCATCGGCGACACCAGCGTCGCCCGTCTCGACGAATACTCATCGTCGGAAGGGGTGTCGTTCGCCGATGCGCTGCGTCACGCCGACGAGGCAGGCGTCGGCGGGCCAGCACGCCGTGGCATCGACTCGTTCGTCGGTCTCCTCGATCGCGTCGGCGAGATGGTCGGCGCCGTTGGTGTCGGGCCGGGAGATCTGTTGCAGGCCGCGCTCGACCAGTCGGGTTATCTCGGCGAGCTCGAGGCCGACGACTCGGTGGAATCGCACGGTCGAATCGAGAACCTCGGTGAGTTGGTCGGTTCGGCGCGTGAGTTCACGGTGCTCGACGAGTTCCTCGAGCAGGTCGCTCTGGTTGCAGACACCGACGACCTCGGCGATGTCGACGATCAGGTGGTGCTGATGACCTTGCACTCGGCCAAAGGGCTGGAGTTCCCGGCCGTCTTCATCGTCGGGGTGGAGGAGGGGATCTTTCCGCACATTCGGGCGTTGACCGAGCCGGCCGAGATGGAAGAGGAGCGGCGCCTCGCCTACGTCGGCATCACACGCGCCATGAGCCGCCTGTTCGTTTCTCATGCATGGAGCCGGATGTTGTTCGGCACCACGCAATACAACCCGCCGTCGCGGTTCCTCGACGAGATACCGGCAGCCCTCGTCGATCAACGGGGCAACGTCAGCGGCCGTTCCAGCTACGGACGCCAGAGCTACCGGGCGCGCGACGATCGCGGTTCGGCCGAGCCGCCGCCGTATCGCCGCCGGAGCGAATCTGGCGGGGCTGAGTCAGGAGGTAGACAGGCCGCTGCCGACGAGCACCGCGACCGAGTGGTCGAGGCAGCCATGCGCAGCCGCAACGCTCCACAGCCGGCCAACTCACAAGAGTTGGGGCTCCGTATCGGGGACGATGTCGAGCACCCGGCCTTCGGCGAGGGCGTCGTCATCGACATCTCCGGCTTCGGTGACAAGGCCGAGGTCGTCATCAATTTCGCCGGGGTGGGCCAAAAGCATCTCGCGCTCGCCTGGGCACCCCTGAAGAAGCTGTAGCCGCTCCCGGTGTGGCATCATTTCGGGTGATGAAGGCAGCACTGCTCGTCGAGAGCCTCACCGGAAACACATGGAAAGCAGCGGAACTGATCGCTGGCAAGCTGCAAGAGGAGCGGTGGGGTATCACCGGGCTGTCGAAGGTCCACGATCCCGACCTCGCGTCGATCCAGCAGGCTGATCTCGTCGTCGTCGGAACGTGGACCCACGGCCTGTTCGTGGTCGGTCAGGCCCCATTTGCGTTGCCGAACATCGCGAACCTCCCCACGATGCGCGGCAAGAAGGCCGCATGTTTCCTCACGTTCGCGCTCAACGCCGGCAAGAGCATCGACAAGTTGTCGCGTGCGGTCGGCCAAACCGGTGCCGACGTGGTCGGCGGCCTCGAAATCAAGCGCAACTATCTCGAGCAACACACCGACCTGTTCGTCGAGCGCCTGCTCGGCGTCGTCGAACCGGTCGCATAGCTGCTCGCCTTCGGGATCAGGTGGTCGTGAGGAGAAACACCAGTACGCGCGCTTCGTCGCGCCAGGCGTCGTAGCGACCGCTCGCGCCGCCATGCCCGGCTCCCATTTCGGTGCGGAGCAGAATCGGTGACGTCCCCGTGTTGACGGTGCGTAGTTTCGCGGTCCACTTGGCGGGCTCGTGGTAGCTCACGCGAGGGTCGTTCAGGCCAGCGGTGATGAAGATCGCGGGATAGTCGGCAACGGCTGTGTGGTCATACGGCGAGTAGGAGAGCATGTAGCTGGCAAACGGTTCGGCGCGTGGGTCGCCCCACTCGTCCCATTCGGTCACCGTCAACGGCAGCGATGGGTCGCTCATCGTGGTCACCACGTCGACAAACGGCACTTCGGCGACCGCCGATGCGAAACGCTCGGGTTCCATGGTCACGCAAGCGCCCACGAGGAGGCCTCCAGCCGAGCCGCCCCGAATCGCGATGCGGTTCCTCGCGGCCACGTTGGTAGCCGCGAGGTGCTCGCAACACGCCAACGTGTCGGTGAACGTGTTGCGCTTGTTCAGCAGTTTCCCGTCGAGATACCAGTTGCGGCCGAGTTCGCCGCCGCCGCGAGGATGAACGAGGGCCCACACTCCGCCGCGATCGAGCCACGACAGCCGGGCGACCGAGAACCATGGTGGGATCGAGATTTCGTACGACCCGTAGCCGTACACGCACGCCGGAGCCGTGCCGTCGAGTGCTGTGTCGACGTGGTGGACGACATCGATCGGTAGCGCCGTGCCGTCGGGGGCTGTGGCCCATACGCGGGTCGACACATAGTTCTGCAGGTCGACGTTCGGGGTTGGCGTCTCTTTGACGACGGTGATCTCGCCGGTGGTCACGTCCACGTCGATCACGCGCGCCGGCACGGTGAGCGACTGGTGTGTGAGCCGAAGCCGCTCGGTGTGCCACTCCTCGTTGGCACCAACGCCGACATCGTGCGGTTCCGCGTCGATCACGAGTGGTCGGGTCGAACCGTCGCGAGCGACGATACGGATCTGGGGTTGTGCCTCGAACCATTCCTGCAGCGCCAGGTGGTCGGCAAAGGGTTCCGCACCGCTGATTCGCCGACCTGGCTCATGCGCGACCAACTCGGCCCATTCGCTGGGAGCGACGAGCGGTGCCGTCATCACCCGAAAGTCCGGAGCGTCGAGATTGGTGACGACGATCCATCGGTCGCCCCAATGATCGATGTGGTACTCCAGGTCGTCGGCCCGCGGGCGCACGCACACCGGCGGCTCGGTCGCGTTCGTGGCGTCGATGACCCAGCACTCAGACGACAGTTTGCTTCCGGATTGGATGATGATCGCCTGTCCGTTCCTGGTCGCACCCACACCCACATAGAAGCGTTCGTCGTGGTCGACGAAGACCTCGACGTCGGCCGCTTGGGACGTACCGACCTCATGGCGCATGACCAGATACGGCCGTTCCTGGTCGTCGGCGACGACGTAGAACAAGTGTGTGCAGTCGGCAGACCACGCCACGCCCGCCCAGGTGGTGTCGTGCAACTCGTCGTCGAGATCCACCGCGGTCTCGATGTCGCGAATGCGAAGGAGGTAGTGCTCGTCGCCGCGGGTGTCGGCCGACCAGGCCGCGAACCGCTGGTCGGGGCTGACCTCGAACGCTCCGAGGTCGAAGAACTCGTGGTCCTCCGCTTCGACGTTTTGATCGAGCACCAACTGGGCGGTGGCAGCTGTCGCTGAGCGGCCACGTTGGTGGATCGGGTAGTTCTTGCCCTCGACAGTGCTACTGACGTAGAACCATCCGTCTTTGGGGACCGGTGCCGCGCTGTCGGTCTCTTGCACGCGTGATTTGATCTCTGCGAAGACATCGTCGAGCAGGGCGGTGTGGGTCGCGAACCAGCTGTTGGCGTAGACGTTCTCGGCCTCCAGATACGACACCGTGTCTGGATCGTCGCGGTCGAGAAGCCAAGCGAACGGATCGTCGACATCGCCCGTGACTCGCTTCCATTCCTGGTGGATCTGCTTCGCAACGGGGGCGTTCACGGGGTGCAGCGTAGGCGCGGTCTCGTTGCGACCAGACAGCGCTGTTTGGCCGGTACCGTACCTGGCACATGCGAGTGTGGATCGACCAAGACCTGTGCACGGGCGACGGGCTGTGCGTCGATCATTGTCACGACGTCTTCACGCTGTTGGAAGATGGCATCGCCTACGTCGTGGAGGCCGGCCAGCCTCAGAACGATCCCGGAGGTTCGGGCAGTCTGGCCGACGTTCCGACGCGCTACGTCGTCGACATCATCCGGGCCGCCGAAGTGTGCCCCGGCGAGTGCATCTTCATCGAGATCGATGAAGTCGATGCTCAACTCGATGTTGCCATCGACAGTCGTACCGCCGCTCGTGTGGAAATCCGCGACGACGCTGCGTGAATGACGCGGGCAGCGCCGCGCGATGGGCGCAGGTGCGCTCTGGTCGCCCGATTGTTACTATGGCCGTAGTGGTAATCCACCAGCCCCACATTGGAGTCAGTTCATGACCTCGTTCGATCTCGACCTCTCGAAATATGACCTCGGATGGAGCGACTCCGACGTCGAGTACGCATTCGAGCCCGAGAAGGGCATCAGCGCGGGCGTGGTCGACCAGATCTCGTGGTGGAAAGGCGAGCCCGCGTGGATGACGCAACTTCGCTTGCGCAGCTTGCGGTTGTTCGATCGCAAGCCGATGGCCGAATGGTTCGCCGTCAACATGCCAGACCTCGACTTCCAAGACATCTACTACTACCTGCGGCCCAAGGGCGCCCAGGTGAGCGAGTGGGATCAGCTCCCCGAGGAGATGATGCGCACGTACGAAAAGCTCGGCATCCCCGAGGCCGAACGCCAGTACCTGGCAGGTGTCACCGCCCAGTACGAAAGCGAAGTCGTCTACCACAAGAATCGCGAAGACCTCGAACAGCAGGGAATCCTCTTCTGCGACATGGACACGGCGCTGCGTGAGTATCCCGACCTCGTCAAGAAGTACTTCGGCACCGTCATCCCACCGGGCGACAACAAGTTCGCGGCGCTCAACACCGCCGTGTGGTCGGGCGGATCGTTCATCTACATTCCGCCGGGCGTCAACTGCGAGATGCCCCTGCAGGCGTACTTCCGCATCAACTCCGAGAACGCCGGGCAGTTCGAACGCACGCTGATCATCGCCGACGAAGGTTCGCAAGTGCACTACATCGAAGGTTGCTCCGCTCCTGTGTACTCCAGCGACTCGCTGCACTCGGCGGTGGTCGAGATCATCGTCAAGCCCCATGCGCGGGTGACGTACACCACCATTCAGAACTGGTCGCCCAACGTCTACAACCTCGTCACCAAGCGCGCTCGTGTCGAGGACTACGGCCACATGGAATGGATCGATGGCAACATCGGCTCCAAGCTCACCATGAAGTACCCGTCGGTCTACCTCGTCGGTGAAGGTGCCACCGGTGAAGTCCTGTCGGTGGCCTACGCCGGCGCAGGGCAGCATCAAGACGCCGGAGCCAAGATGGTGCATTCGGCACCGAACACGTCGTCGAAGATCGTGTCGAAGTCCATCAGCAAAGACGGCGGCATCACCACCTATCGCGGGCTCGTACGCGTCGACGAAGGTGCCCACGGCAGCAAGAGTCATGTGCAGTGCGACGCTCTGATCCTCGATGAAGACTCGGTGTCGAAGACGCTGCCCTACATGGAAATCGGCGAACGCGACGCACAGATCGGTCACGAAGCCACGGTGTCGAAGATCGCCGACGAACAGATCTTCTACCTCATGAGCCGTGGGCTCTCCGAAGAGCAGGCGATGGGCATGGTCGTGAACGGGTTCATCGAGCCCATCACACGCACGCTTCCAATGGAGTACGCAGTCGAGTGGAGCCGTCTGATCGAGCTCCAGATGGAAGGTTCGGTCGGCTGATTCGCCGTCGGCGATCAGCGAGGAATGCATGCGGAGCGTGGATGTACCCGCACGGGCGAAGTCAAGGTTCGGTAGAGCGGCTCTCCTGGCGCTGACCGCCTGCCTGGTCGCCGGAACGACACCGGAGAGTGCGACCGCAGCCACCGAAGTGCCCGAGTCGGCGACCAGGTTCGTGCCGGTGCAGCCGTGCCGGGTTGTCGACACTCGCGGTTCCGACCCGCTCGCCGGTGACTCCAGCTTCGACGTGGAGATCTCTGGGCGCTGCGGGGTGAGCGCAGACGCATCGGCGGTTGCTGCGACCATTGCGGTGATCGATCCGGTCGCAGCTGGGTTCGCCACCATGTCGCCAGCCGGTGGGCCGCGTCCGGCGACATCCACGGTCAACTTCGGTGCCGGCCAGGTCGTGGCCAACTCTCAGCTCGTCGCCGTCGGCGACGGTGCCGTATCGGTGTACTCGCTGGTCACGACCGACCTGATCGTCGACGTCACGGGATTCTTCGTTCCGGTCGACCGGCCGACTCGGGCGGGCCGCTACTTGCCCATCACCCCGAACCGCGCGCTCGACACGCGAAGCGGCGAGCAGCCTGCTGCCAACAGCAGCGTTCGCGTCGACCTCGGCCTTCCCGAGGGTGCTGGTGCAGCCATGGTCACCGTCACGGTGGTGGCGGAAGACGGCCCCGACTTCGTCACCGCGTTTCCGGCCGCAACCGATCGCCCGAACGCATCGGTGGTGAACATCGATCGCGCCCGGCAGACTCGGGCTGGCACCACGATCGTTCCATTGTCATCTGGTGGCATCGACATCTACACGCTCGCGGGGAGCGATCTCGTCGTCGACGTGGCGGGCTACTTCACCGGCCCCGACGCCGAATCCAGCACCGACGGATTGTTCGTACCCGTGGTTCCGCAACGCCTGGTCGACACCCGCAAACCTTCGGGCGCAAGCGGAGGACCGAGGTTGTGGGACGGCGGCCGCCGCGAGTTCAGCGTGCCGGGCTCCACCAGCGACTGGGCGGCGATCGTGGCAAATGTCGTTGCCACCGATACCGAAGATGCCGGTTTTCTGAGTGTCGGCGCAGCCCGCGCCGCTGGCACCGATACCTCGAACGTGGGGTACTCCAGTGCCCAGCTCACCGTCGCCAACCAGGCGGTGATCCCGCTGGCGGAGCACGGATTCGACGTGTACGCCCTGTCATCCACTCATGTGGTCGTGGACATGACCGGGTGGTTCACGGGCGAACGCTCCACGACCGTTGGTCCTGCACCGGCCAACCCGATGCCGCCGCAGCGAAACGTCACGGTGATCGGGGATTCGGCGCTTGCAGGTATCGAGTGGAACAACGCTGAGGGCTCGTTGCATGGCTTCAAACCGCGACTCGAGTTGGCATCATGTCGGCGGCTCGCGCGCCGGTCGTGCGTGGGGCGAGATGGCATTCGCCCCATCACGTCCGTTCAAGTGATCCACTCGTTGCCGCAACCCAGCCAGGAGGACCTACTGGTCATCGGTGCCGGATACGACGATTGGCACTTCGGGTTCGAGCAAGACTTCGACGCAGTGGTGTCTGCCGCACGTGCGCGCGGTTTCCATCACATTGCATTCACCACGTTCCGGTCGGGTGTCTCGTACGTGTTCGTCGGGCAGGACTTCCCGACGAACTACGCCGAACTCAACCGGATCATGCGCGCCAAACTCGCCACCGGCGACTACCCCGATGTCCGGCTCTGGGATTTCGACTCGTACTCCGCTACAGCGCCGCTCACCGCATCGGGTTGGTTCTATGCCGACGGCGTACACCAACGCCCCCTCGGTTCGTGGGCGGCCGGTGATTGGCTGAGCCGCCACATCGCGGCCTTCGATGATCGGCCATGCCCCATGCCGTGGAGGCCCTCCGATCTGATCGATCTGGTATGCCCCGACCCCGATTACCTCCCGCGGCTCATCGGCCTTCCTGACATCCTTGGCCTCTACGGTTCGTAGCGCGCCTGCTCGGTAACCTGTCGCCATGCCCATGCGGACTGAGTGCAAGAATTTCGAGAGCCGCTCGTATGCGAATGGCGACACAGTCCGCAAGTGCAACCTCGACCTCGCGCCCGAGGCACCGTGGCGTTGTCCCGAGAGTTGCTCGGGCTACGAGCGCCGCCTGGTCGACGTGGCCTGGACCCACGGGTCGCTCGTGGTGCCGCCCACACCTCCAGAACCCGCCGGGCTCGACGACGGCAGCGTCGCCGCTCTGCTCGATGAAGCCGAAAGCATCCTGAATGCTGCCGGCCCGAAAATCGCCGCGGAAGTTTCGGCACAGCGCCAGCGGGAACAGTCCGGCGGGCGGATCCGCAGAATATTTCGCCGCAACCGCCGAAGCTGACCAGCAGATGGTCGGCCGAGATGATCAGGCCGAGATGATCACCACGGCCATTTCTCCTACGTTGGTAGTAGAATTCGGCCACGATGTCCGACGTTGCCACGCTCGCCGCTCGACTCGCTGATACGCAGCTCCCCACCGCCGATGAAGAGATTTGGCGCTACAGCCGCATCGGTGATCTCGACCTCACAGCGTTCGTGCCCACCGCCCATCAGCCCGTCGTCACCGGCGGTGACGGGCTTGCCTCGTTCCGTGAGATCGGCGACGCAATCGAACTGTTCTCTGGTGAATTGCCCGACGTGTTCGCCACGCTCAACCATGAGCATGCCGCAACCGTTCACATCACAGTGCCAGCCGGCATGGTGGTCGCCGAGCCGATCCTGATCGAACATGTCATACCAGGCGGCAACGCCCTGGTGTGCCCCCGGGTGGTCGTTGAGGCGGGCGAGAACAGCCAAGTCACGGTGATCGAACGATTCACATCGAGCGGCTCGGGAGCGTCGCTCGTGTTGCCAGTGATGCAGATCGGTACCGCACAGGCCGCTCGGGTGAATTATCTCGCCGTCAACGAGCTCAGCGACGAGGTGTGGTCGATCGGGCATCAACAGGCGGTCGGGGAACGCGATTCATCCACGCTGCTGGCCACCGTGGCGCTGGGCGGCTATTACGCCCGGGTGCGTACCGAAGCGCGAATCGTCGGCAAGGGGGCGAGCACCCGCCAGGTCGCGTTGTACTTCGCGGGGGGAGACCAAATGCACGACTTCCGCACCATTCAGGACCACGCTGCGCCGCATTCCACGAGCGACCTGCTGTTCAAAGGTGCCGTGCAGGATCACGCTCGAAGCGTGTACACGGGGCTGATCAAGATTCGCGAGAACGCCAAGGGGACAGTGGCGTATCAGACCAACCGCAACCTCACACTCAGTGCGGGTTCGTGGGCCGAGAGCGTGCCCAACCTCGACATCAAGACCAACGACGTCAAGTGCAGCCATGCGTCCACCGTGGGCCCCATCGATGAAGACCAGCGCTTCTACCTCGAAAGTCGAGGCGTGCGCCCAGAGATTGCCGAGCGACTCGTCGTGCTCGGGTTCTTCGACGAGGTACTGTCGCAGCTTCCCGCCGCCGCAATCGCTGCCGACCTGCGGGCCGCCGTTGCCGCCAAGTTGCATCTGGGCGAGTCAACTGATGAATCGCCGGGCGAATCAACTGGCGAATCAACTGGCGAATCAACTGGCGGGCCTGCATGAATCAGGCGGCCCTCACCATCACCGTGTGCGCGCTCGACGACATCCCGTCGGGCACCGCCCGCAAGTTCACGATTGCCAATGTCGACGTTGCCGTCGTGCGAATCGAAGACTCGGTGTACGCGCTCAGCAACGTGTGCAGCCACGCCAACGTGTCGCTCGCCGATGGCGAGGTGTGGTGCGACGAGCTCGAACTGGAATGCCCCAAGCACGGCAGCACCTTCAGCCTCACCACTGGTGAACCCAGCACCCTGCCAGCTACGCAACCCGTCGACGTGTTCGATGCCACGGTGATCGACGGCAAGGTCGTCGTCACGGTCAGTCTCAGCACCGGAGAGAGCGAATCATGAGCACCCTCGCCATCAACAACCTGCGGGCATCCGTGCAAGGCAAGGAAATTCTGAGAGGGATCAACCTCGTCGTGTCGTCGGGTGAAGTGCATGCCGTGATGGGTCCCAACGGTGCGGGCAAGAGCACGCTGTCGGCGGTCATCATGGGCAAGCCGGGCTACGAGGTGCTCGAAGGGACCATCACACTCGATGGGGTCGATGTGCTCGCTCTGCCTGCGTGGCAACGCGCTGTCGTTGGGCTGCATCTCGTGATGCAGTACCCGACCGAGGTGCCCGGAGTGCGCCTCGATGCGGTCCTGTCCGAGGCGTTCGACGCCCGCGGTCGGAGCACCGACGATCTGAGTGAACTCATTGCAGCCGAGGCCCGGCTCATCAACTTCGACGAGAAGTTCCTCGACCGTCCGCTCAACGTCGACCTGTCGGGCGGCGAGATGAAGCGCAACGAAACCCTGCAACTCGCCGTACTCAGGCCACGGATCGCGATCCTCGACGAACTCGATTCGGGCCTCGACATCGACGCGCTGCGCGACTGCTCGCGTCGCGTCGAAGCCCTCAGCAACGACGGCGGAGACGGTTTCGAGCCACTCGGAGTTCTCGCGATCACCCACTACAGCCGGCTGCTCACCGAACTCAAGCCCGACAAGGTGCACATTCTCGTCAAGGGGCGCATCGTCACCACCGGTGGGCCCGAGCTGGCCGACGTGCTCGAGACCGACGGCTATGCCGCGTTCGTGCCGGCCGAGGAACTCATCGACGAAGCCGTCCCGTCCAGCGGTGGCCTCGACGATCTGTTCGCTCTGTAAGCGGTTCGACGATGGTCGGTCAGCTCGCGCTTCCCACTGGTGGCCCATCTCCCGTCGGTCGTTACCGTCGCGACGTGCATCGCTCGGTGACAGGTGAGTAACGACAAGTTTCCCGGATGGCGCGTGGTCACCGGTGCCTTCATCATTCTCGCGACCGCGTCGGGTTTTACGTTCTACGGCCTTGCGGTGCTGTTGAATGCGTTCTCGAACGAGCGCAACTGGAAGGTGTCGACGCTGTCGCTCGCCACCACCGTGTTCTTCTTCGTCGCCGGGATCGCCGGCGTTGGCGTCGCCCGGTTGATCTCCAGATTCGACGCTCGCAAGGTCGTCGCGGTCGGCGGTCTACTTGCCGGAGTGTCGCTGGGTCTGTTGGGCCAGGTGACCGAGCTCTGGCAGCTGTTCGCCTGCTATGCCGTGATGGCCGTGGGCTTCGCGGCCGCAGGCTTGGTACCTGCGACCACCGTGGTCACCAGGTGGTTCGTGACCCAGCGGTCGGTTGCGTTGTCGGTCGCGTCGACCGGGCTGTCGGCTGGTGGCATCTTGATCACGCCGGCCATGAAGTGGTCGATCGACGAATACGGGCTCGAGGCCACCACCCCGTGGCTCGGGTTGCTCTTCGTCATCGGCACCGTCCCGTTCGCATTGTGGCTCTTGCGCAGCGATCCGGCGACCTACGGATGGTTGCCTGACGGGGAACGAGTGCGGGCCGATGTCGCACCGCTCGCACCGACGGGCACACCGTTCGCCGATGCCCGACGATCGCGGTTCTTCGTGCTCGTCTCGGTGGGCTACGTGTTCGCGCTCGGCTCACAGGTCGGCGCGCTGCAGCAGTTGGTGAAGCTCGTGGAAGAGCGCACCGACTCACGCACGGCGTCGGCTGCCACGCTGGTCGTGGCGGGCTTTTCGGTGTTCGCCCGGCTGGTTGGCGGGCGAGTGGTGTCACGGGTGCCGATGGTGCCGTTCACGGTGGGCCTCTGCCTGTTGCAGATGGTGGCCGTGACCATCCTGGCGTTCGGGCAGACGACGGTGGTGTTGTTCACAGCGATCGCCCTGTTCGGTGCCAGCATCGGCAACATCCTCATGCTGCAACCGCTCTTGCTCGCCGAACGGTTCGGCGTGCGCGACTACCCGAGAATCTTCTCGCGGTCGCAGTTGTGGGGTTTGCTCGGCACCGCCGGTGGCCCGCTGCTGTTGGGTTTCTTGCACGACGAGGCGGGCGGGTATCGCGCCGCCTATCTCGTCGCCGGCGGCTTGTCGGCGTTGGGAGCGGCGCTGATCTTCGCCAGCGGCTCGGCCGCTCCTGAATTCCTCACCTCGGACGAAGACCTCGCCGCGGTAGCTTCCACAGCGTGACAGCTGTACATCGCAACGTTCAACGAGTGATCGACGCAGGAGCCGAACGGGGTGTCCGCGTGGTGCCGCGACAGTTTCCCGAGGGCACCAAGACGGCTGTCGATGCCACCGGCTTTCCCATCGGCGGTGTGCCCCCGTTCGGCCACGTCACGAGCCTCCAGGTCTTCATCGATCCAGACCTCCTGCACCACGACGAAGTGTGGGCCGCTGCAGGCACCTGGACCGACGTCTTCGGGCTCACACCGCACCAGCTCGTCGAGGCAAGCGGCGGGATGGTCATCGACCTCAAGCGCGGCTGAGCCCAGCGACGTACACTTCGGGCGTGCAAGACATGTCGTCGCTCGAGGACTGGCGCGGGGTCGATGTCGGCCAGATCCGCTCGCAGTTGCGACTCCCCGTGAAGGAGCGTGTGCGCGTCATGGTGCAAGCGGCGAACGTCTTACTTCGTGTGCAGGAGCACGCCCGCCAAGCCCGCAATGACGAGGCGGGCTGATGTTCGACCCCGTTCGGATCTGCACGATCCTGAACGAGGAGGAAGTCGAGTACGTCGTGGTCGGAGGTTTCGCAGCAGTCGTGCGCGGGTCGTCGCTGCCCACCCGCGACATCGACATCGTCCCGTCCCGTTCACCGGACAACCTCGATCGCCTCGGACGTGCGTTGCAACGGATGGGAGCGCAGATCCGCACCGACGGCGACCCCGTCCCGGCGCCACTCGACGGGCCATTCTTGGCCAACATGCCCATGATGCTGAACCTCGTGACCAAGTTCGGCGAGATGGATCTCACCTTCGTGCCGGCCGGTCGCGCCGGCGGCTACGGCGGATGGCGGGTCGGTGCAACACTGGAGGAAGTGAGCGACGGACTGACGGTCGTGGTCGCAGGTCTCGACGACATCATCGACTCCAAGCGTGCAGCCAACCGGCCCAAGGATCTGATGGCGCTGCCGTACTTGGAGTCGTTGCGGGACGAGCTGCGCGACCGCTGAGAGACGGGCGGGCCCGAGCCCCTACACGACGTTGGTGGTGAACGGCTCGGTGATGTCGCGGAGCTTCGCCGACGGGCCGGCCACCAGCATGTACTCGAGGTTGCGGGTTCGGTTCACTTCACCCACCCGTACGCCCTGCGGGTTGTGGATGCCGATCTGGGCTCCGACGTAGCGCTTGGAATCGAAGGCCAGTGCGACGACGTCGCCGTGGATCGATGCCATGTCACGCAAGTCGTCCAAACTCACCCACGATTCGTCGTTGTACGACACGATGACGACCTCGGCATCCACCGACCCGATCGTCGCCGCCAGCGCCGCCGGCATCTCTCGTTTCCGGTTGAACACGCTTTTCGTGTCGTCATCACGGGCATCGATTCGTTTACAGGCGACGCCGTAATACTCGGGATGGTCCCACGCGACCAGGGTTTCCCAAATGTGGTAGTTCGTGAAGTATCGGTGCTGGTTGTAGGGCGGGTCGAGGTACGCCAAGTCGAACGACCCGAGCGTGGCGGCAGTCGTCACCGCATCGCCACGTACCGCACTGCCCGTTCCGGGCAACAGGTGGGGCATGCGAAGTTCGAGGTGGTTCGATGCCCGCTTCGCCCATTGCTTCACATAGGCCATCTGCAGTCCCGTGGTGGAATCGACCCGATCGGCCGCAAGGAGGAGCGATGTCAGCAGTATCGGCTCAAGTGGCGATCCGGCGTGGTCGCGAGCAATCGCGTCGCGAATGGCGTCGACTCGGGCACCGTTGTGCGGCTGGAAGAACCGCGACTCGATGCAGAATGTCGAGGTGAAGTAGCCCGGTTCACCAGGCAGCGCATTGAGCTCGGTGAGAGCGGTGTCGAGGGCGGCGAGATCCACCGTTGTCTGATCGGCCTCGATGTAGGTCTGCGCGAACACCTCGGAGTACCGGGCCACGTCGACCGCAGTGACGAGCGCTCCCTGCTGCTTGAACGCTTGCGCGACCCTGGTGGTACCGGTGAACAAGTCGAGCGCAGTATTGGCACCGCTACGACGGCACATCTCGGCGAGCGCCGGCACCAGTCGGCGCTTCGACCCCAGGTATTTGATCACTCTGCTGGTGGGGCGGGACGCTCGGCGGTTTGTCGCTCGAACGCGGCGGCGTCGACAGCGATGAAGGTGGCACGTGCCGACACCAGGCGCTGCCCGGTTGCACGGTGCACGAGTTCGCCGGTCATCAGCATCTTGCGCCCCTCGCGATCAGCAAGCCGCACCCGGCAGGCGAGCTCCTCGTGGATCGGCGTCGGTGCCTCGTACCGAAGGTACAGATCGCCGGTGAAGCCTGGCTGCTGGGCGACGCCGAGCACGTAGCCGAACACATCGTCGAAGAGCGCGGCAACGATGCCTCCATGGCTGCGTCCGGGTGCGCCCTCGTGTGCTGCTCGCAACGTGACGTGCGCTTCGATCTCATCGCCATCGCGATGGAGCGAGAGATCGAGGCCCCACGGCGACGACTGGCCCGAGATCGGCCGATCCGAGAATCCGTGGCTGATGCGACCTTGGGGGTACACGACCTGCTGGCGATCCGAGAATGGCACCTTCGCGCGCTCGCGAGGTTCGCCGGGCCACAGTTCGGCGCTGACCGTTTCGAGCGCGTCGGCGAGCCTCTCGATCTGATCCATCGTCATCGTGCGGCCGATGAATGCGTGGCCGAGGTCGCGAATCGCCGCGCCGGCGCGTTGCCGGGCTGCTTCGATGTCGGGGGTTTCCACGAGTGGAGCGTGGCAGGTCGGGCGCTACGGCCCAGAGTCGGGCCCAGAGTCGGGCCCAGTATCGAGCGCCTGCAGGAGCGTGTTCCACGACAGCGTGGCGCACTTGATGCGCACCGGAAACTTCACCACGCCCTGCAACGCTTCGAGGTCGCCGAGCGGAACATCTGCTGTCGGCGAGTCATCGAGCCCGTCGTCGGTTTCGATCGACATCATGCCCTTGAATCGCTTGACGATGGCGCGCACATCGCTGACGGGCTTGCCCTTCACTGCTGCCGACATCATCGACGCCGACGACTGAGAGATCGAACAACCCTGACCGCTGACCTTGATGTCGCTCACCACGTCGACCCCGTCGACCGGTTGTACGTCGAGGTAGACGGTGATCTCGTCGCCGCACAGCGGGTTGTGGCCCTCGGCGTGACGGGCTGGTGGAACGGCGAGCTCACCACGGTTACGCGGGGTGCGGTAGTGGTCGAGGATTATCTCGCGGTAGAGATCTTCAAGTCCTGGCATCGCCTGTCGTCCTTTGCTTCAGAATCCGAAGATATCGGTGGCTCCGTCGAGCGCCTCGACCAGAGCATCGACGTCGGAACGGTCGTTGTACAGATACAAACTGGCGCGTGCCGTGGCGTTGACGCCGAGCAGCCGCATGAGTGGCTTGGCGCAGTGATGGCCAGCTCGCACGCACACGTTGCGTTCGTCGAGCACCTGACTGATGTCGTGAGGGTGAATGTCGCGGAATGCGAAGCTCAACACCCCGCCGCGGACCTCGATGTTGCGCGGGCCATGGATGACGATGTCGTCTCCGTATCGCTCGGTGAGCGACGTGATGGCGTACTGGGTCAGTTCAGCCTCGTGTTCGCGAACGGCCGACATGCCGATGGCCTCGAGGTACTCCACCGCGGCACCGAAGCCGATCGCCTCGGTGATGGGCGGCGTGCCGGCTTCGAACTTGGCGGGCACCGGGGCGGTGGTGAACCCGTCGAGGCGAACGTCGGCGATCATGTTGCCGCCACCGAGGAACGGGGGAGTGGCGTCGAGCAGTTCGGCCTTGGCCCAGAGCGCACCGATGCCTGACGGACCGCACATCTTGTGACTGGAGAACGCAACGAAGTCGGCGTCCCAAGCCTGTACGTCGGTGACATTGTGGGGGACGTACTGGCAGGCATCGACGACCGCCAGAGCCCCTGCTCGATGTGCTGCAGCACACAGCGCGGCGACGGGCGGCAGCGTGCCGAGCACGTTGCTCATGGCAGTGAACGACAACACCTTGGCACCGTCGAGCAGATTGTCGAGATCGCTCAGGTCGAGTTGGCCGTCGGCAGTGAGGGGAATCCAACGCAACTCGATGCCACGCCGAGCGGCGAGTTGGTGCCACGGCACGATGTTGGCGTGGTGCTCGAGATGGGTGAGCACCACCACGTCACCGCGCTGCAAGTGTGCGTCTCCCCAGGCGGCGGCGACGAGGTTCATCGATTCGGTGGCGTTCTTGGTGAACACCACTTCATCGGCCGATGGTGCGTTGATGAGTCGGGCAACGCTGACGCGCGCGCCCTCGAACTGATCGGTTGCCCAGCCCGCCAAGCGGTAGGCGCTGCGATTGATCGGTGCGTACCCGGAGCGCTGGAACTCGTTCATCGCGTCGATGACCTGGCGCGGTTTCTGTGAGGTGTTGCCCGAGTCGAGATAGACGATCGGCGCGCCGTCGATCTCGCGGCGCAGGATCGGAAAGTCGGCGCGAACTGCGGCCCAGTCGACGTCGGTGGCCGTGCGCAGCGCGGTCACACCGGTGCCTTGAATGCCTCGTACCCGTCGCGCTCGAGTTGCTCGGCGAGTTCCATGCCGCCGCTGGCGACGATGCGGCCCTCGACCAGGATGTGTACGTGGTCGGGCCGGATTTCGTCGAGCAGGCGCTGGTAGTGGGTGATCAGTACGACACCCATGTCTGGCCGCTCGTCGCGCACCGCTCGGATGCCGCTGGCGACGATCCGGAGGGCATCGATGTCGAGCCCGGAATCGGTTTCGTCGAGGATCGCCAGCACCGGCTCGAGGACGGCCATCTGCATGATCTCGTTGCGCTTCTTTTCGCCACCCGAGAATCCTTCGTTGAGGTAGCGGTCGACGAACGAGGAGTCGATCCCCAAGCGTTCCATCCACTCCATGGTGGACAATCTCAGCTCCAACACCGACAGGTCGACCCCTTTGCGAGCCGACAGCGCTTGGCGCAGGAACTGGATGACCGAGACCCCGGCGATTTCTTGTGGGTACTGGAACGCCAGGAACATGCCGGCCTTCGCTCGTTCATCGGCGGGCCACCCGGTGACGTCGTCGCCCAGGAGATGAATCGACCCTGCTGTGACTTCGTACTCGGGCGAGCCGAGCAACGTGTTGCCGAGGGTGCTCTTGCCAGAGCCGTTCGGGCCCATGATCGCGTGCACCTCGCCTGCCTGGACCGTGAGGTCGAGGCCTTTCAGGATCTCGTTGGCCACGGGTGCTCCGGGCTCGGTGCTGGGCCGGGCTCGCAGTCCGTCAACTCGGAACAACGCCGTCATGCCCGAGATTGTACGCGGACCCTCCACCTATTTGCACTACGCACATAGGAGAAATGCCCGCGAAGGGATAGTGCCTGGAGGATCAGCGGATAGGTCGCTTCGCTCCTTTTCATTCCGCTGATCTCTCCCCGTAACCATTGGGAGTGTCGAGCAGACAGTCTCGGCAGAGCCTCGCCTCTCCGCTCGACCTCCTGGCACTATCCCTTCGGTCAGGTGGGTGGTGGCCACACCGTGGCGTGGACGATCTCGCCGTGCTTGTTGCGCTTGAGCACCCAGGTTGAGGCTTTGCGCCAGTCGGGTTGGGTGCGAATCTTCGTGCCCCGCCGCTCGAGCGCCGTCAGCGTGTCGGGGATGAGATCACCGTGACTGCAGAACACCGTGTCGTTGGGTGCTTCGGCAAGCAACTCGAGCACCGGTTCGAACGGCGCGCCCTCGGTGAGCCGCTC
>DATKCX010000192.1:0-3387 GCA_035512975.1 Ilumatobacter sp. | reverse complement strand
AACGTGATGACCGGCTCGCCGCTCGTCGGGTCGGGCTCGCCCACCATGAACTCCACGGTGCCAGCGCCCACATAGCCGACGTGGCGCGCCAACGCAACCGCCCCGGCGTGGAGCGCAGCGCGCGTCGATTCGCTGATGCCTGGCGACGGCGACTCCTCGACGATCTTCTGGTTGCGGCGCTGGATCGAGCACTCCCGTTCACCGAGATGCACCACGTTGCCGTGGGTGTCGCCCATGATCTGCACTTCGACGTGGCGGCCACGCGCGATGAACGGCTCGATGAAGACGGTGCCGTCGCCGAACGCGGCGTTGGCCTCCCTGCTGGCCGAGGCGACCGCGTCGGCGAGGGCATCCTCGCTGTCGACCACCCGCATGCCGCGCCCACCGCCACCGGCGGCGGCCTTCACCAGCAACGGGAAGACCGGTAACGCCTGGTGCCAGGCACCATCGTCGATCGCGACGATCGAGGTGGTGGGAACTCCGGCGGCGAGCGCAGCCTCCTTCGCGGCGACCTTGTCGCCCAGCAGGCGAATCTGCTGTGGCGTGGGACCGACCCAGATCAGACCTGCCGCGGCCACCGATTCGGCGAACTCGGCGTTCTCGGCGAGGAATCCGTAGCCCGGATGGACCGCATCAGCGCGTGTGCGCAGCGCCGCCTCGATGATGGCGTCGCCGCGCAAGTACGACTCGGCTGGTGTGAAACCGCCGAGCGCAACCGCCACGTCGACCGCGTCGACGTGTAGGGCGTTTCGATCGGGCTCGGAATACACACCTACGGTCGACATTCCCAGCCGGTGCGCCGTGCGCGCGATCCGGCAGGCGATCTCTCCCCGGTTGGCGACGAGCAGACGGGTGATACGTCGTTGCGCGCTCATCAGTGCCTCCACACGCCGTAATCGGTGGCACCCTGCACCACGTTGCTGTGCGCTGCGGAGATGGCAAGGCCGAGCACAGTACGCGAGTCGGCCGGGTTGATGATGCCGTCATCCCACACCCTGCCCGTGGAGTACAGGGCCGACGACTCGCCCTCGATCTGTGCTTCGAGCGCGTCCTTTTGGGCGTTGAGCGCCGCTTCGTCGACTTCCATGCCGCGCCCGGAAGCGGCGTTGCGGGCGACGATGTCCATCACACCAGCCAGCTGCTTCGGCCCCATGACGGCGATCTTGTGATTTGGCCACGAGAAGATGAAACGCGGGTCGTAGGCCTTGCCGGCCATTCCGTAGTTGCCCGCGCCGTAGCTCGCACCAACCATGAGACAGAAGTGCGGCACTTCGCTGTTGGAGACTGCGTTCACCAACTTCGCTCCGTTGCGGATGATGCCACCTCGCTCGGCTTTCGAACCCACCATGAACCCGGTGATGTTGTGCAAGAACACGATCGGTGTGGACGTTTTGTTGCACAGCTGGATGAACTGGGCCGACTTCGCCGACTCTTCCGAGAACAGGATGCCGTTGTTGCCGATCACGCCCACGGGGAATCCGTGGATCGATCCCCACCCGCAGATGAGCTTGTCGCCGTAGAGCGGTTTGAACTCTTCGAACCGGGAGCCGTCGAGCAGCCGGGCGTAGATCTCCCGAATGTCGAACGGCACCCGAACGTCTGCGGATGCGCAGCCCATCAGTTCAGCCGGGTCGTAGATCGGGTCGTCGTCGGGTTCGGTGGCACCAGGGCCCAGCTTCTTCCAACGCAGGTGGCGCACGATGTCACGGGTGATCCGGAGGGCGTCGCGCTCGTCGACGGCGAGATAGTCGGAGAGGCCGCTCACCCTGCTGTGCATCTCGGCCCCGCCGAGGGTTTCTTCGTCGACGATCTCGTCGATCGCCATCTTCACGAGCGGCGGGCCGCCCAGATACGCCGTGCCGCGTCCTTGCACGAACACGGTGTAGTCACTCATACCCGGCGTGTAGGCGCCCCCAGCGGTGGCGGGACCGAAACCGACGGTGATCGACGGAATGCCCATCTTCGACATGCGGGTGAGATTGCGAAAGCTCTCGCCGCCACGCACGAAGATGTCGGCTTGGTGGGGCAGGTCTGCCCCCGCCGATTCGTTGAGGTTGATCACCGGCAGACGATTGCGCTGAGCGATCTCTTGGAAACGGGCCGCCTTCGTGACCGTCGAGGGGTTCATGGAACCGCCGCGGTACGTCATGTCGATCGCGTTGATGGCGCACTCCACGCCTTCGATGCGACCGATGCCGCTGACCACGCCACACCCGATGGGGAACTCGGTGCCCCATCCGCACAACGCGCTCAGTTCGAGGAACGGCGTGTCGTGATCGATGAGCATTTCGATGCGCTCGCGCGCCAGGAACTTCCCGCGTTGACGATGCCGATCGACGTAACGCTGCCCACCGATCGACGGCACGGTGGCCATGAGCGCTTCGACGTCGTCCCACATTGCTTGCATGGCGGCGCGGTTGTCTCGATACGAGTCAGACCGCAGGTCGAGTCTTGATCGGACGACACTCACCGAAGTTCGTTCCCCATTGAGCGCTCACCATACGTTGCGGTACCAACTTGCGTCAAACGGTACCGCACCGAAAGGACCCGCGATCAGACTGGCTGACCGTCCGCGTTGTACGGCGCGACCAACGTGTCTGCTGGCCTGCCCATCTCGCGGGTCCACGACGCGAACTCCAAGAGAATTCCGTCGGGGTCACGGAAGTAGAACGACCGCACGAAGACGCCATCGTGAAACTCACGGGCGATGCCGAAGTCCGACTCGTCATGATCCAGCACGCCGCTCACCTCCACACCGTCGGCGATGAGGCGCTCTCGGTATTCGTCGAACCGCTCGAGGGGCACGTTGAAAGCCAGGTGATTCATCGAGCCATGCGCAGTGACGAAGTTGTCGACACCAGGCATCGAGCCGGCATTCGAGACTCCGGGCACCGACGGCCCCGCATCGGGAAACCAGAAGAACGCGAGATGATCGCCGTTGCGATATGACGCTGATCTTCTCTTCGGGCAAGCCCAGACCGCGGCAGCTCTTGCAATGCTGCGAGTAGACGAACTGGCTTTCCGTCACCATCCGGCTCGCGTTTGACCGAGTTCCCGAAGCAGCGGATCGATCGTACGCTCGGGGCTGCGATACACGCCGAAGCCCTTCACGCAGTGATCGAAAATGTCGGGCACCAGGGCGAACACGGTCCACCAATCCCCCGACGTGCCGGTGGCAGTGCCCGCATCTGCAACCGGATCGCGATCGCCGAACAGGAAGTCGTACATCGGCAAGACCTTCTTCGGGTCGGCTTCAGCTCGTGATACCTGTCGCAGTCGTCGCATGTCGCCCATCAGACCCCTTCACCTGCACCCCGACCGAGTCGTGCGCAGCGTCCATCCGCAGGTGTCGCGTTCTTGCTCGACCTGGCGAGCAAGAACGCGACA
>DATKCX010000191.1:0-17723 GCA_035512975.1 Ilumatobacter sp. | reverse complement strand
TGCTGGCGTGATCCTCGCCGCCCTTGGGCACCTGACCGGCGGCCGACGCCCCCACGGCATGCAGTGGCTGCACACCGCCGCGCTCGCACTCTTGAACTTCGCGGTGTTCTTCCCGCTGCTCGTCGTCGCCATCTACCGGTTGCCTGGCGGTGTCGCCGCGTCTGCCGGCGGCGTGCAGCCGCTGTTGGTTGCAGCCCTGTCAGCTGCTCTGGGCGTATCGGTTCCACGGCGTCGCGATCTGGTAGTGGGCATCATCGCCGCAATTGGTGTGGCCCTCGTGGTCGTTCGGCCGGGCGCGTCGGTGGATCCGGTTGGAGTCCTTGCAGCCCTGGGAGCCAACGTGTCGTTTGCACTGGGTGTCGTCTTGACCAAGCGCTTTCCGGCACCGGCGAACCGAGTGGGATCGACGGGGTGGCAGCTGCTCGTGAGCGCAGTGGCCATCGTTCCCATCGCGCTGATCGTGGAGGGCGCTCCGCCCGCTCTGTCGCCGGCTCACGTCGGTGGGTTCACCTACCTCAGCCTGCTGGCAACCGGTGGGGCGTTCGTGCTGTGGTTCAGCGGGATCGGTCGCCTCCCCAGTCAGGTGCCACCGCTTCTGGGCTTGGCCGCGCCGGTCACCGGCGCGATTCTCGGCTGGCTGATCGTCGACGAACACCTCTCACCGGTGCAACTACTCGGTTTCGCCGTGACGATCGGAGCGATCACCTACGGCACAACCCGCGGATCAGCCGGTGCGACGAACGGTGCGACAAACGGTGCGACA
The DNA here is from genome assembly GCA_035512975.1 of Ilumatobacter sp. Taxonomy (GTDB): domain Bacteria; phylum Actinomycetota; class Acidimicrobiia; order Acidimicrobiales; family Ilumatobacteraceae; genus Ilumatobacter. The sequence continues at coordinate 16,960 of DATKCX010000191.1, read as the reverse complement.
CTCGCTGCGTCAGCGACGGCCCCGGTACGTGACCTTCGACCCGGATTCGTCCTTGTTCAACCGCTTGGCCAAGTGCAGTCCTTCGAGCAGAAACTCTGCTGCAGCCGCGACCTGAGCTGACGACGGGTCGGGCCCGGTGAGATCCTGCACCGGAGCAAACAACGCCGGAACCTCTTCGACCAGTGCTGCCAGCTCATCGGAGCTGAGCTCCTCGCCGGTGTGCACGATGGCCCCAGCCTCGAACGCTTCGACGATGGCGAGCGTCGACGTGGGGTCGACTCGGTCATGGAACACCGTGAGCACAGCGCCCTTCAGCAGGTTCTCGAACACGACGCCCTCGCGCCCGTCTTCGAGCGCTTCGATCTCGATTTTGCCGATCGAGCTCGCAGCCAGCGCAGACAGGTCGTCGATGCGGGCGACGATGGCACGCTCCCCCACCCGCAGGCCGCGCCGCAGCGCGTTGGCCGCCAATGCCTCATAGTTCGACACGCTGAGACGCACGCTGACCCCGCTCCGCTGGTTGACATGATTGCTCGCTCTGGCGAGCTGGCTGAGCGTGGCGATCACCTCACCGAGATAGTCGGGCACCTCGACCGCGGCGGTCTCACCGACGCTGATGGGCTTCGCCTCTTGGAGGATGATGTCGTACTCCAACGCGGCATCGAGGGGATAGTGGGTGCGGATCTGAGAACCGAACCGGTCCTTCAACGGAGTGATGATGCGACCGCGGTTGGTGTAGTCCTCAGGGTTCGCCGACGCGACGAGCATCACGTCGATGGGCAGCCGCAGCTTGTAGCCGCGAATCTGCACGTCGCGCTCTTCCAGCACGTTGAGCAGGCCGACCTGAATTCGCTCGGCCAGGTCGGGCAGCTCATTGATGGCGAAGATGCCACGGTTGGTGCGTGGCACCAACCCGTAGTGCAACGTGAGCTCATCGGACAGGTATCGGCCTTCGGCAACCTTGATCGGGTCGACCTCACCGATGAGGTCAGCGATGGCGGTGTCTGGGGTGGCGAGCTTCTCGCCGTACCGGTCACTGCGGTTGATCCACGAGATCCGTGTGTCGTCGCCGTGTTCGGCAACGAGATCTCGCGCATATTTCGAGATGGGCGCGTACGGATCGTCGTTGATCTCGCTGCCGGAAATGATGGGCATCCACTCGTCGAGCAGGTTGGTGAGCGAGCGGATCATGCGAGTCTTGGCCTGACCGCGCTCGCCGAGAAAGATCACATCGTGGCCGGCGAGCAAGGCGTTTTCGAGCTGCGGCATGACCGTGTTCTCGTAACCCAACACGCCGTCGAACAATGGCTCGCCGCGCCGAATCTTTTCGACCGCATTGATGCGAATCTCATCAGCGACGGGGCGAGAGACCCACCCAGACGCTCGAAGTTGCCCGATGGTGGTGGCGCGTTCGCTCATATGGCGAACATACCGCGCACGCGGCGACCAACGGCAACGGCCCGACAATCGCAGCCCCGGACGCTACGACAGGGCGGTGACGATCCAGAGCACGCACATGCCGGCGATGACAGCGAGAATGAGGTTACGACGCCACCACATCACTGCGCCGCCGCCAACGAGCGCGAGCACCTCGGCGAGTTCGATGTGCGGGCCGCCTTCCCCTCCCGCGGCGAGGTTGACGACGAGCGCGGCCAATACCGCCGGACCGACATAGCGCAACGAACGCTCGACGGCCTTCGGCACGGTGGCCTCGGACAGCAGCAAGATCAACCCGGCCCGCATGAGGTAGGTCGACACCGCCAGAACAGCCACGACGACCAGAGCGGTCGAGGTACTCACGTCGACAACTCCGTTGCAGCATCGGCATCCGTGCCGAGTTCTGCGGTGAGGTCATCGGCGAGTTCGGACGCGTTCGTCGGGCGACGCCGCTCACACCAAACGTCCGTTGCCGTACCCGCCGCGATTCCTGCGAACGCTCCAACGAGGATGCCGAGCCGGTCGGGCAGACCCGATGCCACCAGCCCGACTGCTCCCCCGGCGATGGCGGCCACTGCGTGCGGAAGCTGCTTGAGGCCGGCCAGCACCACGCCGAGGAACATGATCGGAATCGCGAACTCGAGCCGCCATGACTCGGGCACGATCGGCCCGACCAACATGCCCAACCCTGTCATCACCAACCAGTTGCACCACAGGAACACACCCGCTGTGAGGAAGTACCGACGAAACGTTCGAGGCTCGTCGTCGAGTCGAGTACTGGCGAGCGCGAACGTCTGGTCGATCAAGAACATCGGCCCGACCCACCGGAACCACGCCGGTTGCTTCTGAAAGGTCGGTGCCATGGCCGCGCTGTACATGATGTGGCGGGCGTTGATGACGAGCCCTGCGCTGATCAGCGCCCACAGCGACGCGGTGCCGGCGAGCGTGATCACCGTCAGCTGGGCTGCCCCGGCGAACACCAACGGATTCGACAACCACGCCACCCACGCCGGCATCGCCGACTCGGTGATCGCCAAGCCGACAACGAACCCGAACGGGATGGCCGACACGATGAACGGCACCGAATCCCGGATAGCCATCGGATCGATCCAGCCCGTCCACCTTGGACGTCGAACGATGGTTGCCACTCGTCTGAGGGTACCGGCGGGTCGAGATCTGTACGATCCGGCCGTGGACCTCAACGGGGTATGGCGGGTAACACCCGCCGACGACGATCTTCGCCGCGATGGCATCGGTCTCGACGTCGACGACCGCAGTTGGTTCGAAACCCAGGTCCCTGGCCACTGGCGCAGCCACCCGGAGCTGGCCGATTCCGACGGGCCCATGCTGTACCGGCGACGGTACGAACTCGACGAGCCCGACGCCGCGACCCGTCGGTGGGTCACCCTCGACGGGGTGTTCTACCAGGCCGATGTGTGGCTCGACGGTGCGTACCTCGGCGACCCTGAGGGCTATTTCTTCCCGCACACCTACGACATCACTGCCCTCTCGCGCATCGGCACCGAACATGTGGTGGCAGTCGAGGTCACCTGCAGCCCGCAACGCAGCCATCGCGGCCGACGCAACATCACGGGCGTGTTCCAATACTGGGACGGCATCGACCGCAGTTGGAACCCGGGCGGTCTCTGGCGCCCGGTTCACGTGTTCGACACCGGCCCGGTGCGCATCGACCGATACCGCGTGCTGTGTCGTGACGCCGACAGCACTCGCGCGCATGTGTTGCTGACAGCGCGACTCGACAGCGACGAGTCGCGCGCCGTCGTGGTGCGCACGTTGGTCGACGGCATCGTGGTCGACGAAGCGGAACGGCGCATCGCCAGTGGCCTCAACGAAGTGAACTGGAGTGTCGACATCGCCGACCCGGCACTGTGGTGGCCCAAGGCCCTCGGGCCGCAGGCGCTCACCACGATTGCGGTCGAAGTCGTGGTCGATGGCCTGGTGAGCGACCGACGCCACCGCCGCACGGGACTTCGCACGGTGGCGTGGAACGACTGGAAGTGTTCGGTCAACGGTGAGCGGCTGTTTCTCAAGGGTGCCAACCTCGTGCCAGCCCGCGCCGCGATCGGCGAAGCCACCCCAACAGAGCTCCGTCGCGACATCGAACTCGCCGTCGAGGCGGGGCTCGACGTGCTACGGGTTCACGGGCACATCGCTCCCCGTGCCACCTACGAAGCAGCCGACGAACTCGGTGTGTTGTTGCTGCAAGACTTTCCGCTCCAATGGGGTTATGCACGCACCGTGCGCGCAGCAGCCGTTGAACAGGCGCGGGCGGCCGTCGACGTGCTCGGCCATCATCCGTCGATCATCCAATGGAACGCCCACAACGACCCAGCCGCCGTAGCGGTGGGCATCGAGGGCGACACCTCGAAATCACGCATGCAGTACATCGCAGCTCACCAACTGCCGTCATGGAACCGGTCGGTGCTCGACCGCTGGGTGAAACGTTCATTCGAACGCGCCGACCCGACCCGGATGTGTGTACCTGGCTCGGGAGTGCTGCCACACCTGCCGCTGCTCGACGGAACCGACAGCCACTTCTACTTCGGGTGGTTCCATGGCGACGTACACCATGTAGAGGAGCTGGCGAAACGGGTACCGCGAGTCGTTCGTTTCATGTCGGAGTTCGGCGCGCAGTCGGTGCCCCTGAGCAGCGATTTCGTCGACGCCGACAACTGGCCAGACCTCGACTGGGAGCGGCTCGCCGAGCACCATGGTCTGCAGAAGTGGGTGTTCGACCAACGCGTTCCACCGGCAGAGTTCGCCACGTTCGACGCGTGGTGCCACGCCACGCAGGTGTACCAGGCCGAACTCATCAAGCATCACATCGAGTTGCTACGGCGGCTGAAATACCGCCCGGTCGGTGGCTTCTGCATGTTTGCGTTCAACGATGCTGCTCCGGTGGTGTCGTTCGGCGTGCTCGACCACCAACGCGTGCCCAAACTGGGATGGGAAGCGCTCCGCCACGCATGCGCTCCAGTGCTCATCGCCGCCGACCGGCCGCCCGAGATCGTGTCGCCCGGACAGCACATCGAACTCGACGTCCACGTGGTGAACGACCTCCGCACGAGTGTCGAAGACGCCGTGGTCGACGTGCGCGCCTCGTGGCCTGGGGGGGAACAACGTTGGCGATTCGGTGGGTCGGTCGGCCCCGACGAATGCGTCAGGGTCGGCTCGATCGCGTTCGACGTGCCCGACACGCTCGGCCGGCTCGAGTTCGCATTCCAGTTGACCGCAGGCGACGTGAACGCCGACAACGTGTACCACAGCGCCATCACACTGCTCCCCGACTGAAAGCGTCGGGCCGCGGCTCAGTTCACGAGGCCTGGGCCGTGCCGGCCGGGCGCGGTCGCATCCTTCCAGCTGTCGCCCGAGCCGAGTTCGGCCCACACGGTCATGGCGACCATGTCGATCTGCCCGAACGACGTCACCATGGCCACGTCGGCCGCATCGCGTCCTCGCCCGATGACGACACGACCGATCCGACGTTGGTTGTTGCGCGGATCGAAGGTGAACCAACGTCCGTCCAGGAAGACCTCCATCCACGCACAGAAGTCCATCGGTGTGCCCGGATCGGGTACACCGATGTCGGGGAGGTAACCGAACACGTAGCGCGTGGGGACGTTCAGAGCCCGACACAGGGCGATCGCCAGGTGGGTGAAATCGCGACACACCCCGACTCCGCTCTCGAGCACGCCGAGGGCCGAATACCCCGGTGACGAGCTGCCGTACCGGAACACCGTTCGATCGTGCACCCAGTCGCAGACGCTCTGCACTCGCTTCCATCCCGGGTCGATGGAGCCGAACGTGGACCACGCGAGCTCGGCGACCTGATCGGATTCGCAGTAGCGACTCGGCACCAGGAACTGCAGCACCTCATCGGGCAGATCGATCGGTGACGCGAGTTCGGCCTGCTCGACCACCTCGTCGGGAACGTCGACGACGTTCGCTCGAGCGAGGTACCGGACGGTCGTCTGCCCGGGAGCGACGGTGATACGTCGGCAGGCGTTCCCGAATGAGTCGACGTAGGCCTCGGACGGAACCTGCGCAGCGTCGCCGAAGGTTTCCAACCGGGAGTCGGCAATCAGCGCACGCGCGGTGCCGTGCGGTTCGAACAGCATCACGGCGTGCGTGGCGACCGACGCCCGGAGCGCGAACGAACATCCGATGTCGAGATCCGTCAGCGGACGGGTGGCTTGGCTCGTGTCCGTCTCACCGTTACCCATAGGCACCGGTGGTACCCACACGAGGTGGGTACCAAACCGATACAGGGGTCGGCTCAGCGCGTGCCCGGTGCGAACGTCGGAGGTGGGGGTTCGGCAGGGCCGTCGAGCCCACCGGTGACGAAGTCGGGGATCCAGCCCAAGGCGACGATGGCCACCGCCACGGCGATCGCGGTCATCACGAGAATTCGTAGACTGCGTCCGGACCGACGTCGATCGGCTTCATGCGCCGAGCAGCTTACGCGTCGGCAGGTGTCAGATGCGGCTGAGCTTTTTGCGGTTCTTGAACTTCGACTTGGCGAAGTCGGCGTTCATGGTGGCGATCACGTCGATCGAGATCATCTTCGGGCACGCCGCTTCACATTCACCGTGGTTGGTGCACGAACCGAAATGCTCTTCCATCGTTTCCACCATCGTTTCCGCACGCGCGAACCGCTCGGCCTGGCCCTGGGGCAGCAGGTTGAGGTGCGTCAGTTTGGCCCCGGTGAACAAGTTGGCGGCACCGTTCGGGCAGGCAGCCACGCACGCACCACAGCCAATGCACTCGGCCGCATCCATCGACGCGTCGGCAACCGGCTTGGGCACGGGAATCAGGTTGGCGTCGGGGGCACCGCCGGTGTCGGCGGTGATGAAGCCACCCGCTTCGACGATGCGGTCGAGTGGTGCCCGATCGACCATGAGGTCTTTGATGATCGGGAACGCCGCAGCACGCCACGGCTCGATGACGATCGTGTCGCCGCTTTCGAACTTGCGCATGTGCAACTGGCACGTTGCGGTGCCGCGCTGTGGCCCGTGGGCCTGGCCGTTGATCATCAGGGAGCAGGTGCCACAGATGCCCTCGCGGCAGTCGTGGTCGAAGACGACGGCCTCTTGACCGCTCTCGATGAGCCGCTCGTTGAGAATGTCGAGCATCTCGAGGAACGAAGCTTCATCACTGATCGACTCGATCGTGTGATTCTCGAAATGGCCTGCCGCGTTCGGGCCGGCCTGACGCCAGATCTTGAGGGTGATGTTGTTGACCGAATGCATGCTCATCGCCTCACTTGTACGAACGGGTTTGGAAGTGGACGACCTCGTACTCGAGTTCTTCCTGGTGCCGGTTGGGAGCCATGGGATCGCCGGTCCATTCCCAGGCGGCCACATGGGCGAAGTTGTCGTCGTCGCGCTGTGCTTCGCCGTCTTCGTCTTGGTACTCGGCCCGGAAGTGACCGCCGCATGACTCGCGGCGTTCGAGCGCGTCTTTGCACATCAACATGCCGAGCTGGAAGAAGTCGTCGACGCGGCCAGCCTTCTCGAGCGTTTGGTTCGTGCTCTCGCCGTCGCCTGTGACGCGCAGGTCCTTGTTGAACTCGTCGTACAACGCCGGGATCTCCGACAGCGCCTTTTCGAGACCTTCTTCGGTGCGCTCCATGCCGCAGTAGTCCCAGATGATCTTGCCGAGCTCGCGGTGGAAGTGGTCGGGCGAGCGGGTGCCGCCGATCGACAGGTACCGGGAAAACCGGTCGCGCGCCGTGTTCTCGGCCTGCTTGAACGCCTCATGCGACGTGTCGGGAATGGGCTTGTTCAGCCATCCGGCGAGGAAGTTCGAGATGGTGTTCGGCAACACGAAGTAGCCGTCGGCGAGGCCCTGCATCAGCGCTGACGCTCCCAGCCGGTTCGCGCCGTGGTCGGAGAAGTTGGCTTCGCCGGCGCAGTACAGACCGGGGACGGTGGTCATCAACTCGTAGTCGACCCAGAGGCCGCCCATCGTGTAGTGCGAGGCGGGATAGATGCGCATGGGCATCTCGTACGGCGACTCGCCGGTGATGCGCTCGTACATGTCGAACAGGTTGCCGTAGCGCTCTTTCACCACCGGTTGGCCGAGACGTTCGAACGCGGCCGAGAAGTCGAGGTACACGCCGTTCTTGAGCGGGCCGACACCGGCACCCGAGTCGACCGCACGCTTGGCGGCACGACTGGCGATGTCGCGCGGGGCCAGGTTGCCGTAGCTGGGGTAGATGCGCTCGAGGTAGTAGTCGCGCTCGGCCTCGGGAATTTCCGCAGCACCACGCGGGTCGTCGGGATTTTTCGGCACCCACACCCGGCCGTCGTTGCGCAGCGACTCGGACATGAGCGTGAGCTTCGACTGGAAGTCGTCGGCCTGCGGAATGCAGGTGGGGTGAATCTGCGTGTAGCACGGGTTGGCAAACGCAGCGCCTTGGCGGTGGGCCCGCCACGCGGCGGTGACGTTGCAGTTCATGGCGTTGGTCGACAAGAAGAATGCGTTGCCGTAGCCGCCGGTGGCGAGCACGACGGCATGACCGCTGTGCGACGACACTTCGCCGGTGACCAGATCGCGTACGACGATTCCCGCCGCACGACCGTCGATGACGACGACGTCGACGAGTTCGATGCGGTTGTACAGCGTGACGCCACCCAAGCCGATCTGGCGAGCGAGTTGCTGGTAGGCACCCAGCAGCAGCTGCTGGCCGGTTTGACCACGGGCATAGAACGTGCGGCTCACCTGAGCGCCACCGAAAGATCGGTTGTCGAGCTGGCCGCCGTACTCGCGGGCGAACGGCACGCCTTGGGCGACCATTTGGTCGATGATGTTCACCGACACCTGCGCGAGGCGGTGCACGTTCGATTCGCGGCTGCGGAAGTCGCCGCCTTTCACCGTGTCGTAGAACAACCGGTGGACCGAGTCGCCGTCGCCCTTGTAGTTCTTGGCAGCGTTGATGCCGCCCTGGGCGGCAATCGAGTGTGCCCGACGAGGTGAGTCGTGGAAGGTGAACGCGTCGACCTGATACCCGAGCTCGGCCAACGTGGCGGCAGCCGACGCTCCGGCCAATCCGGTACCGACGACGAGCACCTTGAACTTGCGCTTGTTGGCCGGATTGACGAGCTTGCCGTTCTCTTTGAAGTTGTCCCACTTGTCGGCCATCGGGCCTTCGGGAACCTTGGAGTCGAGCGTGAAGCTCATGAGGCAGCCTCCGGGGAGCTATCGATCGTGCTGTCGACGACGTGCGCCGCATCTTCGTTGTGGAACTCTGGAACGGACGGGTCGAACTCGATCACACCAGCGAGGGTCAGGATGGGGAACGACACGTTGCCCACCACGATGAGCGTGGCAACGCCGGCAGCCAGCGACTTGCGGAGCTGGTTGAACTTCGGGTTGTTGGCACCGATCGATTGAAACAAGCTCCAGGTGCCGTGAAACAGGTGAATGCCGAGCGCGATGTTGGCCACGACGTACAAGATCGCCACCGGCACTCGGCTGAGGCTGGCGTCGAGGTTGCGGTACACCGCGCCGTGCTCGAAGCCCGGGTTCACCCAGCCCCACGTGAGATCGGCCAAGTGCCACGCGATGAACAGCACGACGATGATGCCCGTCCACCGCATGGAGCGGCTCGCGAAGTTGGCCACTTGGTAGTCGCGCGGCGACTGGTATTTCACCGGGCGAGCCTTGCGATTCAGGATGGTCAGCGAGTACGCGGCGTGGATGTGCAGCAGCACTGCCGCGATGAGCACCAAACGCAGGATCCACAGGAACACACCACGCGGCAGAATCGGCACCAACAACTCGCGCAAGAAGTCGCCGTAGATGTCGATGTCGTAGGCCTCGGTGCCGTTGTGGCTCACCGCGCCCAAGTACACCTTGAGGTTGCCGATCATGTGGCTGATGACGAAGCCGATCCCGATGATGCCGGTGATCGCCATGACGTACTTCTTGCCGACGGCTGTGGAATAGAAGTCGAGAAGGAACGGCTTGCGCTTGCCGCCCTTGCCGACTGCGGTGCCCGACACCGGGTCACGACGCAGAGTTTGTGCCATGTTCCGAACGCTACCCGGGTGGCGCGGCTCACTCGAAATTGACTCCACGCACGGCCGTTGGCCCGAACGTGGTGCCGCAGGTCCGACACCAGAAGGCCTGCTCGAACTCGGTGCCGCACACCGAATGCACGAGTGCGGTGGTAGGCGTCGCGTTCGGCACGAACTCCTCGCTCCACTTCACCAGCGCCACCAACGCCGGCGACAACGCGATACCAGCCTCGGTGAGGCGGTACTCGTAGCGCGGCGGGCGCTCCTGGTAGAGCACCTTTTCCATGATGCCGTGGTCGACGAATCGCTTCAGGCGCTCGGTGAGTACGGGCCGCGGGATTCCGAGGTCGGCGCAGTACTCGTCGAACCGGCGAATGCCCCGCAGCGAAGCCCGAACGATCAGGATCGACCATCGATCGCCAATCACTGCCAGCGTGTGCTCGATCGGTTCCATTCCGATCGCAACGCTACGTCGGAACCTGGGATGTGGGGAGACTGCGGCCCGAGTTCAGTTTTCGAACTGATTGGGTTCAGGAAACGAACTGACTCGGCTACGGTGTCACGATGCACATCCTGCAGCGGCCAGGCCGGCGCCCCACCACCACCCGGACCCAGCTCCCTCACGACGTGGAATCGGCGATGGCAACCGCAAGCGCCATCCGCGACCGTCATCACGGCACGCGTGTCACCTACTCGCCCAAGGTCTTCATCCCGCTCACCATGCTGTGCCGGGATGCGTGCGGGTACTGCACGTTCGCCCAGCCACCGGCGCGGCTCACCGCGCCGTTCCTCAGCCCCGACGAGGTGCTGAACATCGCCAGGCAGGGTGCCAGAGCCGGATGCCACGAAGCGCTGTTCACGCTTGGGGAAGCACCAGAAGATCGATATGCCGTCGCCCGCGAGTGGCTCACGACGCATGGATACGACTCCACCGTGCACTACCTCCATGCGATGGCCGAGCGGGTCCGCGTCGAGACCGGCCTGCTGCCGCACGCCAACGCCGGCGCGCTGTCACCGAGTGAACTCCAGTTGTTGCGCGAGGTCGCACCCAGTCAAGGCATGATGATCGAGACGTTGCGAAGCGATCTGCCGTGCCACCGAGGCGCACCCGACAAGACACCGGAACGACGCCTGGCCACGCTCGAAGCGGCCGGAGAGGCGGCGATCGCGTTCACCACCGGCATTCTCGTCGGCATCGGCGAAACGCGCGACGACCGCATCGCCGCGCTCGAAGCGATCGCCTCGTCGCACGCTCGCCATGGGCACGTACAAGAAGTGATCGTGCAGAACTTCATGCCCAAGCCAGGCACCGCGATGCGCGACGCGCCGCCGTGCCCGCGGGAGGAGTTCCTGTGGTCGATCGCCACGGCGCGTTCGATCCTGCCGCCGGAGATCCACCTGCAGGCACCGCCCAATCTCTCCGACGACTTCGGCGAGTTGCTCGACGCCGGCATCGACGACTGGGGTGGGGTCTCCCCCGTCACCGCCGATCACGTCAATCCCGAGCGTCCGTGGCCGGCGCTCGACCGGCTGCGGGCTGCCACCGAAGCACGCCAGTTCGCGCTCGCTCCGCGGCTCACGATCTACCCAGAGTTCGCATTGGCACCCGAACGCTGGGTCCACCCGGGGTTGCGCTTCGCCGTGCTCGACCGTTCAGACGCAGAAGGCCTCGGGCGCGACGACCCGGGTGCCGTGTGGCCCGAGAAGGTCACCGCCGCCGATGTCGTGCACGACGGTGCCGAGGTGGTCCTGATCGGTCATCGTTCCACCGCCTGGTATGCCGGTGCCACCAATCCGCCACCGACCTTGATTCCCGGAACGGCCCACGTGCTGCCCGGCAGCGCGATCGGGGCGGTCCTCGCCAAGTCTGAAGCCGGCGACACGCTGTCGGTCGACGACATCGCCACGTTGTTCCGGGCCCGCGGGCCAGAGGTGGCAGCAATCGCCGAGTACGCCGACCATCTTCGGTACCTGGCCGTTGGCGACTCGATCACCTGGGTCCACAACCGCAACATCAACTACACCAACGTGTGCACCTTCAAGTGTCGGTTCTGCGGGTTCTCGAAAGGCCCGCTCTCGCTGAACCTGCGAGGCACGCCGTATCTGTTGACGCTCGACGACATCGCCGAACGAGCCGCCGAGGCCGAGCGCTTGGGTGCGACCGAGGTCACGCTGCAGGGCGGCATCCACCCCAACTTCGACGGCAACTACTACATCGACGTCACGCACGCCGTTCGTGCCGCAGCACCGTCGATTCACATCCACGGCTTCACCGCGTTGGAGGTGACCGAAGGAGCGAAACGGCTGGGCGAAGATCTCGTGTCGTACCTCGGGCGGTTGAAGGCGGCAGGGCTCTCGTCGCTGCCGGGTACCGCAGCCGAGATTCTCGACGACCCGGTTCGCGCCATCCTGTGTCCCGACAAGATCACCACCGATGAGTGGCTCGACTGCCACGCGGCTGCCCACGAGGTGGGGCTCGGGTCGAACATCACCATGATGTTCGGTGCCGTCGAGTCGCCCGTTTCATGGGCTCGTCATCTCGTGCGCACGCGCGAGCTGCAGCGAACGACCGGCGGATTCACCGAGTTCGTCGGCCTGCCGTTCGTCCACATGGCGTCGCCGATCTACCTGCAGCGCTCGTCGCGGCGCGGGCCGACGTTCCGCGAGACGGTGCTCGTGCACGCCGTCGCCCGGATCGTGTACCACGGGCTGATCGACAATATCCAGCTGTCCTGGGTGAAGGTCGGCGAGGATGCAGGGAGGCAACTCCTGCGTGCCGGCTGCAACGACGTGGGTGGCACCCTGATGGACGAGAACATCTCGCGGGCCGCCGGAGCCAGCCACGGCCAGATGATGACCCGCGACCGCTTCACCACCATGGTCGAGCCGCTGGGGCGACGGTTGGAACAACGCACCACGTCATACGGCCGGGTCGACACCGTCACGCCCGTCGGAGTCATCGGGAAGGTCCACGAGGACGCAGGGCGGCAACTGCGGTAGCGCGTCGATCGAAAGTGAACCCGTTCCGTCATACTGACTCCGATGAGTCCGGACACGCCGAACCAGCCCACACCGAACCAGCCCACACCAGCCACCAGTCTTGCTGTCGTGCCGTGGTGGCGTCACGCTGTCGTCTATCAGGTGTATCCCCGTTCGTTCGCCGATGGCAACGGCGACGGCACGGGCGACTTGGCGGGGGTGCGTTCCCGGCTCGGCTACCTGCGCGACCTCGGTGTAGACGCGATCTGGTTCAACCCGTGGTACCCGTCGCCGCTGCGCGACGGCGGATACGACGTGGCCGACTACCGAGCGATCGACCCGCGCTACGGAACCCTGGCCGACGCGGAGTCGTTGATCGAAGACGCCCATCAACACGGGTTGCGCACCATTGTCGACATCGTGCCCAACCACACCTCCAGCGAACATGTCTGGTTCCAGGCGGCCCTCACCGCACCCGCCGGGTCGCCCGAGCGCAACCGGTACATCTTCCGCGAGGGCAAGGGGGCCGACGGGTCGGAGCCGCCGACGAACTGGAACTCGGTGTTCGGCGGCCCCGCGTGGTCGAGGCTCAATGACGGCTGGTGGTACCTGCACCTGTTCGATTGGTCACAGCCCGACCTCAACTGGGACAACGAAGAGGTGCGAGCCGAATTCGACGACGTGTTCCGGTTTTGGCTCCGGCGCGGCGTCGACGGGTTCCGCATCGACGTCGCCCACGGCATGGTGAAAGACCCCACGTATCCCGATGTGTCCGTCGACACCGACCTGTTGGGTTCCCACCGCGGCGAGGACGGGCATCCGTTCTGGGACCGCGACGACGTGCACGAGATCAACCGCCGGTGGCGCGCGGTGCTCGACTCCGAACAGGCGTTGCTCGGCCGCGACGTGATGATGGTCGCGGAAGCGTGGGTCCCGCCCGATCGGCTCCCGCTCTACCTGCGGCACGACGAGTACCACCAGTCGTTCAACTTCGACTTCCTCGAGACCGACTGGGACGCCAACGCGGCCCGCGCCGCGATCGTGCGGGCCACCAGTGCTGCGGCCGCGGTGGGCTCCACACCCACATGGACCTTGTCGAACCACGACGTGATGCGTCACGCCACCCGCTACGGCTTGCCCTTCGGCACCAACTGGCGAACGTGGCCGGTCACGGGGCCGCACAGCGAACTCGACCCGGCGTTGGGCCGACGCCGCGCCGCGGCGGCAACGTTGCTGCTGTTGGCCTTGCCCGGTTCGACGTATCTCTACCAAGGCGAGGAACTCGGTTTGCCGGAGGTATGGGACCTTCCGCCCGAGGTGCTCGACGACCCGGTGTGGGAGAGTTCCGGCCACACGCAGAAAGGTCGCGATGGTTGTCGAGTGCCGCTGCCGTGGACCCGCACGGGCGCGTCGTTCGGATTTGGCGAGGGCGCGCCGTGGCTTCCCCAACCGACATCGTTCGGTGAGCTGTCGGTGGAGTCACAGACCGGCGACCCCGACTCGATGCTGTCGCTGTACCGGTCTGCCTTGGCAGAGCGACGCGACCACCTCACCGACGACGAGCGGATCGAGATGATCGACATCGGCAGCGACGCGAGCGCAGACATCGTCGCGTTCCGACGTGGTTCCGGTGTCGCGAGCATCACCAACTTCGGCACGACCGACATTGCGTTGGACGCCGTGTTCGAGGCTGTGTTCGACGCTGTGCAGGGCAGCGGCAAGATCCTCATCGCGTCCGATCCCGACGTTGCGATCTCGCGTCTGATCAGGCCGAACACCACCGTCTGGTTGCGCTGACCAGACGCGTGTGACGAAAAGGTGTAACGGGCCACCTGCGGTCTCGGGTTGGAGAAAGGGGGCTCCACCGACCATCATTGGTGGACCCTTTGGGGTCCCGACGTAACTACGCCGCAGGAGGCAACCGCACCGTGGAATCCATTCCCTATCTAGCCGCGCTCTCAGCCATTGCTGCGCTGGGGCTCGCTGGCTACTACTACAAGCTCGTCGAGGCGGCTTCGCCGGGCAACGAGCGCATGGTCTTCTTGATGACCGAGATCCAGAAAGGTGCCAAGGCATTCCTGAAGAAGGAGTACCAGTGGGTCTCGGTGTTCGTGGTCGCCATGGCGATCCTGCTGGCCGCCGTGATCGCTCCGCTCGCGGCTGTGACGTACATCCTGGGTGCAGTGCTCTCCGCCGGTGCCGGCTACGTCGGTATGACGGTGGCCACCATGGCGAACGCGCGCACTACCGAGGCAGCCAAGGAAGGCCCCGCCAAGGCGCTCCCGGTCGCCTACCGCGGCGGTGCCGTCATGGGCTTCTCGGTGGCCGGCCTGGCGCTGCTCGGCCTAATGCTCACGTACCTCGTGTTCGTGGTGTGGTTCGAGGTCGATGAGGCGTTCGAAATCGTCACCGCGTTCGGTCTCGGTGCGTCGTCGATCGCATTGTTCTCTCGCGTCGGCGGCGGCATCTACACCAAGGCTGCTGACGTGGGTGCCGACCTGGTCGGCAAGGTCGAGGCGGGCATCCCCGAAGACGATCCGCGCAACCCGGCAACCATTGCCGACAACGTCGGCGACAACGTCGGCGACGTCGCCGGCATGGGTGCCGACCTGTTCGAGTCGTACGCCGGGTCGATCATCGCCCCGATTTCGCTCACCGCGTTCGCCTCGGGTCTCCTCGCCAGCCAGAACGGCGACGTCGGCGTCATCGAGCTGTTGACGTTCCCGATGGCGATCGCCTTCGTCGGCATGGTCGGCTCGATCATCGGATCGTTCTTCGTGAAGGGTGGCGACTCCACCGAGTCGCATGCGCTGTCGAAAGCGCTCCACATGGGCACCAACGTCGCCATGGCCATCACCGTCATCGCCACGCTGGGCATGGCCTACTGGTTCTTCAACGACGACGCCGTGTACACCGAGGGCAAGCCCTGGGGCCTCGCCGTGTCGGTCATCGGCGGCCTGCTGGTCGGTTGGGCACTCGGCAAGACCGCCGAGTACTACACCTCCGATCAGTTCGGCCCCGTGAAGAAGATCGCCAGGCAGTCCGAGACCGGACCGGCCACCACCGTGCTCGCCGGCATCTCCGGCGGCATGGTCTCGGTTGCGTCGTCGGTCATCCTGATCCTGCTCGGTGTCGGCATCTCGTATTGGGGTGGCGAGCAGACCCTCGGCGACGGCGGCGGCGTGTACGGCATCGCCGTTGCTGCCATCGGCATGTTGGCCACCACCGGTGCCGTCGTCTCGGTCGACGCCTACGGCCCCATTGCCGACAACGCCGGCGGAATCGCCGAAATGGCGGAACTCGACCCATCGGTCCGCAAGGTCACCGACGCCCTCGACTCGCTCGGCAACACCACTGCAGCAATTGCAAAGGGTTTCGCCGTGGGCTCCGCCGCACTGACCGCTCTGGCACTGTTCAAGAGCTTCGAGTACGCGATTGCCGGCCAGCCCGGCGACACCGCTCTCAACCTCGACATCGGCGAGGTCGACGTGTTCATCGGCCTCTTCCTCGGTGCGGGCCTGCCGTTCTTGTTCGCAGCCCTCACCATCGACGCTGTCGGGCGCGCCGCCACCCAGATGATCGAAGAAGTCCGTCGCCAGTTCCGTGAGATCCCGGGCCTTCGCGAGGGTCTGCCCGGCGTTGTGCCCGACTCGGCCCGCTGCGTGGCCATCTCCACCGAGGCGTCGCTGAAGGAAATGATCATCCCCGGCTCGCTCGCCGTAGTCGTTCCGTTGGTCACCGGCTTCATCAGCGTCGATGCCCTCGGCGGTCTGCTCGCAGGAGCGCTCGTCACCGGTTTCTGTCTGGCGATCTTCATGGCCAACGCCGGTGGAGCGTGGGACAACGCCAAGAAGTACATCGAAGCCGGAGCACACGGTGGCAAGGGCAGCGACCCGCACAAGGCCGCCGTGGTCGGCGACACCGTGGGCGACCCGTTCAAGGACACCTCCGGCCCGGCCATGAACATCCTGCTCAAGGTGATGACGATCGTCAGCCTGGTGTTCGCCAGCGCTTTCGTCTGACCTGAGCTGAGTCAACTCGACCTCTGGTCGACGGCGTCCGGTCCGATGGGCCGGGCGCCGTCGCCGTTTCAGGTCAGGGTGATGTCGCACGGGTCAGTCGACCGGGCAGGTCGCGATCACTGACGGTCGATACTCGCCCGACGAGGGACAACCTGGCCGGGTGTCGCGCTTAGCTGGCGAGCAGGTTCATCTGTTCGTGCTTTGTGTGTGGTTGCTCGGTGCTTCGATGTTGTGGGGGTGTTCGGGTGGGCCCGGCTCTCGATATCTCTTCGGGTTCGGTGGGTTGTGCCGTTTGGTCGATCGGGGGTGCTGTCGACGTCTCGACCGTGCCGAGACCGTTTCGGCCGCCGTCGTTCGTGATGGCCCGTACTCGCGTTGTTTGGCGGTTCATGTCGGGTGTGGCTGTTGCGTGGATCTGACCGTTTGGTTGAGTAACCGTGACGGTTCGATCGGGTTCGAGGTGGAGTTGCCATCCGCCTT
>DATKCX010000190.1:0-2579 GCA_035512975.1 Ilumatobacter sp. | reverse complement strand
GAGACCCGAGACCTCGCCATTCGGCGCCATCGAGATCAGGCTCACCTCACCACCACCAGCCGCATCCACCAACTGCAACGCCATCTCCACCCCATAACTGTCCGACTCGTCGAGGATCAACTTGCCATCACGCCTCAACGTCTTCGACGACGAATCCAACACACCCGGCAACGCCGGATCAGGGATCTGCTTCACACACACGATCACGTTCACGTCGTCCATGATCCTCGGCGAGCGCTGCTCATGACGAATCGGGCCGATCCGGTCGACGGGTTCGAGTCCGCTGGTCACGCGCCCTGTCTGCTAGATCGACGGGGGTGAACCTGTTCGCGACCGACGACATCCTCCCGCCGCCACCCTCCGCCGAGCTGGCGGTCCTCCATGACCGCGAGTACCGCGTGCGGGCCTACCGACTCGCCGACGACCGGCTCCTGATCCAGGGCGCTATCCGCGACCAGAAGCCGCCAGGGCTGTACATCGGGGACGACCCCGACCCGCTGACGGTGCACCACATGCAGCTCAGCCTGGAGGTCGCCTTCCCGGCGCTCGAGATCGTCGACGCGACCGTGCACTTCGAATCGCATCCCCATCCGAGCTGCCCGTCGATCATCGACCACTACGGCGGGCTCGTCGGCCTGTCGATCGCGCGAGGGTTCACGCACGCCGTGCGGGAGCGCTTCGGCGGCCCTCGCGGATGCACGCACACCACCGCGCTGCTGCAGGCGATGGCGCCGGTGGCGGTGCAGTGCTTCTACTCGATGACGGCGGCATCGGCGCGCGACGAGGGCAAGCCGAGCCCCATCGAGACCGGCGACATCGACGACGACCAGGCCTGGAAGCGGATCATCGGCACGTGCCACGTCTGGGACCCGGAAGGAGCGGCGGTGCAGGCTCGCGAGGCCGGCACGTTCCCGTCGGTCCCGGTGTTCCTCCAACGCCGCCTCGACCAGCTCGGTCGCGAAGTCCCCAAACGATGACAGCCCGACTAGGGCTGCCATCGTCTACGGGGCGCCGAACCGGTGCCCTCAACCGGCACTTACACGGGTGATCCGCCACCTGGGCTGATGTGCCGAGGATGCTTCCTGGGGTTCCAGTCCCACATCGGGGACGCGGTCACACGGGTCATCCCGTCGCGCGTTATGGGACGGTCGGCCGTGATCAGAATGCCGGCAACGCGCCGCTTATCGGATGCTCGCCAGCCGCTGTTCTGCGCGACACCGACGACGCACTCTGATCCATTGTGACCGCAGTCAGTGACTCGGTCGTTCCTCGATGAATCCACTACCGGCGACAACAGCGGGCCCCGCGACTTCTGCTTGCGAACACGTGAGAGCAAGCGCATCATCGCTGGGGGTAGCGCCTCGGCGCTTGATGGAGGGACGGTTGCGATGAAGAAGATCCTGTTACTCGGCGT
Organism: Ilumatobacter sp.; assembly: GCA_035512975.1. GTDB lineage: Bacteria > Actinomycetota > Acidimicrobiia > Acidimicrobiales > Ilumatobacteraceae > Ilumatobacter. The sequence continues at coordinate 1,165 of DATKCX010000190.1, read as the reverse complement.
TGCCGCCGCCATTCTTGCAGTGACGGTTCCCGGCGCGGCCTTGGCGCACGGCGGCCCACCCGTTGCTGTCTTCACCGAGGTCGTGCGAGGTTCAGACGTACTTCCCTTCGCCGGGCCGTGTGGAGGCGGGCCAGGGACGGTGGCCATCGAGTTCCGCGACAAGTTCCACGTCACCGAGTTCGCTGACGGCCATGTGGTCATCTCATCGAACCAGGTGGGGACGTTCGAGTTCGAACCTACGGATCCGAACGAGCCGAGCAGCTCGGGCCGATACCGCACCGGGTTCACCAGCACGTTCATGCAGAACTCCGCAACCGGCACATCGGTCTTCAACGTTGTCGGCCGGGATGAAAACGGAGAGCAAGTGCGCTTTCAAGTGCGCAGCCATTTCACGTTCGCAAACGGCGAAGTGAGGGTAGACAACTTCACGGTGGCTTGTGCCTAGCGGGTGAGCTTGGTGCCGCATGCGCCCGCGATGGGCACCCGGCCATCGCGGCGGTCGTCCGACCTCATCTGTATGACCCGAGAAATCGGCTGCGCACTCACTTCACATCGATCATCGATCCGCGCAAGCGAGCGACTCGTGGCCATGAGCGCCGATCGCAACCGTGACAACTACGGGCCGCCATAGTGGGCGCATCCAAGTTGAGCCGATTTCGGCGACGGGGCGAAACCGTTGCATCGGGCACTGGCACTCCGACGAGCGGTCGCGACTTCCGTCGCGGCCAGGAACGTATGGGTCACTCGGTGCGGCAAGTCCGTCGCGGACTCGGCTTCCACCGCGATCAGTGCGGGGCTGCCGTGTACCCCTGACTCACAGAGGATGAGTATCCCGCTGCGGTGGTCACGCAGTGGTCGACGACGAGCTCGACGCCCTGCGTGAAGAACCAGTCGGTAGCGGGTCTCCGGCGTCCTCGACGCCGAGGTTGCGACAGGTGACGCCTCCGGCGCCTGCCCACAGTTCCGTGTCGAGGAATGACCGCGACGTGCGCCGTGAGGTCGTCATCGGGTGAACGTGAGGTGGGTGACGCCGCGGGGCGTCGAGACTGCCTCCACGTCGTACTGCTGCTCCAACGCCTCCAGGCCGTCCCACAGCCGAACACCGCGGCCGAGCAGGATCGGCACCTGCACGACGTGCAGGTGGTCGACGAGACCGGCGGCGATG
>DATKCX010000189.1:0-5195 GCA_035512975.1 Ilumatobacter sp. | reverse complement strand
CGTGCGCATCACCGACACGTTGAGCTCGCCCGGCTTCGCCACACTTCCGTCGCAGCTCACCGATGTGTTGGCGATGGTTGGCGATGTGTCGAAGCGGCTGGGGCCGCTGACGCAGCTCGCCGAAAACGCTGGTGGGCTCTTCGGCGGGCTGCGCTTGCCGGGGATGGGTGGTGGACGCCCGTCGAACCCTCCGCCGCGCCCCACTCCGGTAGCCCACGACCCCGTCGTTCCCGCGCCGCCGACACCTGCGACGGCCCCCGCTCCGGTCAACAAGGCCCCTGCGAAGAAGACCGCGGCCAAGAAGGCCCCTGCGAAGAAGGCGACCGCCAAGAAGACCACGGCCAAGAAGACCTCGGCCAAGTAGACAGTCGGGCGGTAGGTCGTCGCCGCGTCAGCTGCGTGGACGGGGCGCGTGCCAATCGAACCTCAAGGCACCCACTCGCATCAGGAACACGCCGAGCGCCGCCCCACGCCGATGCCCAACAGGTGCGTGCTGATGGCCGAATGTCCGATGAACACCGCAGCGGTGGCCGCGAGCGGGATGAACAGGTATGCGAGATCCCGAAAGGCGATGGGCGGGTTGTCGCCGAGGATGACATCACGCGTAATCCCTCCGCCGCATGCGGTGGCGAACGCCAGCACCGCCATACCGACCACGTCGAAGTGCTTGCGGACAGCCAGCAGTGCGCCCGAGACGGCGTAGACGAACAGGCCGACGAGTTCGAGCGTTCGCTGCACGTCCGCGTCGAGGCCGACGATGGTCTCGTTCACACGAACGGCGTGGACACGATCGTGCCGGGCAGTTTGTCACCGCGCACGTCGATTACGACTCCACTGCCCTCGGCCAACTCCGGCGGGACGAAACCGAGCGCGATGCCGTGCTCGAGGATGGGTGAGAAGTTGCCCGACGAGACTTCACCGACGACTTCACCGTCGACCTCGATGGCACATCCGGCGCGAGGTGGGCGTCTGCCCTGGGTGGCGATGCCGCGCAAGATTCGCATGAGGCCGCCGTCACGCTCGGCGACGAGCGCCGCCTTGCCTCGGAACTCTGGCTTGTCGAATGCCACGACCCATGCCAGGTCGGCCTGCAGTGACGTGATGCCTGGCCCGAGCTCGTGGCCATGCAATGGCAGCCCCGCCTCGAGCCGGAGAGTGTCGCGGGCACCGAGACCTGCCGGCTGGATCCCTGCGGCGGTGATGGCGTTCCAGAGAGACTCGGCTCCATCGGCCGAAATCGCGATCTCGAGACCGGTCTCCCCGGTATAGCCCGTGCCTGCGACCGTGCATGGAACACCGTGCCATTCACACTCGATCACCCGGAAGCGGCCGACTGCCGCCGCCTCGGGAAACACCGAAGCCAGCGTTTGCTTGGAGGTGGGCCCCTGCACAGCAAGAACCGCACGGGTGTCGGTGATGTCGACGCCGCCGAGCGACGCGATCACATCATCGGTGTTCGACGCGTTGGGCATCACCGAGAACGTTCCGTCTGGGTGCCACCAGACGATGATGTCATCGAGCACCGACCCCTCGTCGTCCAACAGGTGGGTGTACTGGGCGCGACCCGGAGCGATCTTGTCGAGATCGTTCGTGAGCGTGCGTTGCAGGAGTGCATAGGAATCGTCACCTGACAGGCGAACAGTTCCAAGGTGAGACACATCGAACACGACCGCCGACGTTCGACACGCCCGGTGCTCGAGAATCGTGCCGCTGTACTCGAGCGGCATGTCCCACCCGCCGAACGGCACCATCTTCGCACCGAGGGCGCGGTGCACTTGGTCGAGTGTCGAGAAGTGCACGTCAGCTGCCGACGGCGGCGGCGAGGTCGGCATCGACCCCATGAAACAATGGCACCAGCTGGCTGTCGACTTCGTCTTTCACGCCCGCGAGCGACAAGACGTTGAGCACGCCTTGGCCCTTGGCGAGCACGTCGATCAGCTCACCGCTGTCGACCGCCAGCACGACAGAGTTGCCGCTGATGACGAGGTGCGCCGACGAGATGTCGGTGGTGACGTGCTCGCGTAGGTAGTTGAACACTTCGCGCACCGACTCGAGCTTGATGCCAGCGTCGAGCAGCGTTTTGATGACGCGCAACTCCAGCAGGTCTTTGTAGCTGTAGCGCCGGCGGCTGCCGCTGCCCGTGGCGTCGCTGAGCGACGGCCGAATCAGTTCCGTGCGCGCCCAGTAATCGAGCTGCCGATACGTAATACCAACCACCGAGGCAGCCTGGGTTCCACTGAATCCTTCACTCACAACTCTCTCCGATCTGATGCTTGCCCCAACCGCATACAAGCTCGTAACTACAGGGTTGTGAGGATACGCCCCGGCGCGCGCGTCGTCAACAAGACAACACAATGATCGCGTCAGCCGGAGACGTCTCAGTCGCTGGCGAAGTCTTCTGGAGACACGTGTTCGATGAAGTCCTTGAACTCATCGATGATGTCTTCGGCCTGCTCGGCCTCGTCGGCGGGCGGCAGATGACCCGCCACGTTCAACAGATCGTCGTCGACGAAGATCGGTGCCTCGCAACGAAGGGCGAGCGCGATCGCATCGGATGGACGGCTCGACACGACCGACGTCATCTCACCGGTGACGAGGTGTAACTCGGCGAAGAACGTGTGATTGCGACAGTCGGTGATGACCACTTTTTCGATGGTCGACCCGAGTTCGTCCAGCACGTCGATGAACAGGTCATGGGTGAGTGGTCGCGGTGGTTCGGTGCCATCGATCGCTTCGTGTATCGCAGCGGCTTCGACACTGCGGATATAGATCGGCAACAGCCGATGCTGCCCTGATTGCTCACGCAGCAGCATCATGGGCGTGTTGGCAGGGATCTCGACGCGCACTCCGACTAGCTCGACGGGAATCATGAGGTGACACTACTCGTGCCGGACGCATCTGCGCAGCACGAAGTTCGCCCGAGGTCAGACACCCATCACTGTCATCGCCGGTGCAGGTCATCGCAGGTGCAGGGTCATCCCGGGCGAGCCGCCGAGCTCAGCTTTCGAAGTGATGACGGAGCGCGTGCTGCGTGAGTGCCGCGCGGAGAGACCCGCCCAGCTGATTCAGCGTGCGGAGCTGATCGAGGGCCTCGGCCCGGGCCTCGGGGTTGCGCTGGCGATACCTGGGGGTGATGAGCTGTTCGTACAAGCCCACCTCCCGCTCGGCCGCCGTGCGGAACGCACGGAGGTGGCGCGCGTCGACGCCCAACCGCAAGAACTGGACTGCCGGAGCGGCTATCGCCACCGCTTCGTCGTCGTAGAGCGGGGTTCCGTTGCGGGTGTTCGGGGCCAACACGCCGAACGACTCGAGTTGCTCGAGCTCGGAAGGTGTGACACCCACCATGGAGCAGAGTTCCGCCCTGTCGAGCAAGACTCCGGGCAGCAGCTGTGGCGTGGCCGCGATGCTGCGACCTTCTGGCGCAGCGGGCTGGGCGCGCGACGCCGGATGGGATGCGACACTCGTCGCTGGCACGGGTTCGTCGTAGCCCCCGTCGGTGTCGTCGCCGGAGTCGGTGGCATCGACCACTCCACCAGCGCGGCCGGCAGTGGTCGCGGCGCGCCCGTCGTGAACCGTGGTGGTGGCAAACGCCGCGGCCAAGTCGTCGTCGACGACTCGCTCGAAGCTGCTCGGTGGGGCTTCGAGCGCGGCAGCAACGCGGCCCGTCGGAGCAGCTGGCGTGGGATCGATCACTGCATCGCTGACGGTGTTGCTGGCAGTGTCGGTGGCGGTGTTGCCGGCAGTGTCGTTGGCGGTGTCGTTGTTGCGGAGATGTTCGCCCGTGGGGTCGATTTCACCCGTTTCCAGACGATCCTTGATGACGCGTAGCGGCAGGTAGTTGAGCCGCTGTTCCGTGAGGATCACCCGGAGGAGTTCTACATCCTCGTCGTAGAACTTGCGGTAACCAGAAGACGTTCGTTCGGGCGAAATGAGGCCCTGGCTCTCCAGGAAGCGAATCTTCGAGATGGTGACGTCGGGAAACTCCTCGAGGAGGAGACCCAACACTTCGCCGATGGACAGGTACGAGGTTTGGGTATCAGCCATCGTCACGCTCGAAGAACACGAGCCGGAACTTGCCGATCTGCAGTTCGTCTCCGTGGCGCAACTGCGCTCGCTCGACTCGTTCTTGGTTGACGTAGGTGCCGTTCAGCGAGCCTGAATCGGCGACGAAGTAGCCCTCTGCAGTCCGCTGCACATCGGCGTGGCGGCGTGAGACCGTGATGTCGTCGAGGCTGATCTCGCTGTCGGGGTGGCGCCCGAGGCGGGTGATGTCTGACGTGAGCTCGAATCGCGAACCCGCCTGTTCCCCCGCACGCACGATGAGCACGCCCGACTCTTTGCTGAGTTCGCCGATCGGAATGACGAGATCGTCACTGGCACCGGGGGCGTCTTGCAGTGGATCGACCGCGGTGAGGGTGATCGTGCGATCGTCGAGCATGTCGAGCGCTGAGCCGCAACTGGAGCAGAAGCTGCTGTCTGGCGGGTTGCGATGACCGCATTGGTTGCAGAACGTGTACCCCACGTGGCTCACCCTTCGGTGAGCGCTGTGTAGGCGGCGGCATCGAGCATGGCGTCGAACTCGGCGGCTCCGCTGACTTCGATCTCGCACAACCAGCCGTCGCCGTACGGATCCTCATTGAGTAGTTGAGGGTTGTCGGCGAGTGCCTCGTTGATGGCCACGACGGTGCCAGAAACCGGTGCGTACATCTCCGACACCGACTTGGTGGACTCGAGCTCGCCGACCGATTCACCTGCGGCAACGGTGCTGCCGACGGCCGGCAGATCGACGTAGACGACGTCTCCCAAGGCGTCTTGGGCGTAGTCGGTGATTCCCACCCGAACCCTCGAGCTGGTGTCGAGGTGTTGGGCCCATTCGTGCTCGGTCGAGTAACGCAAGTCGTTGGGCACATTCATGGGTGCAACCGTACACCGCCGACGTTCGCTGTCAGACACTTGAGGATCGACAGGATCGGTCCCACGAAGGGATAGTGCCAGGAGAGTCAGCGGATAGGTCGCTTCGCTCCTTTTCATTCCGCTGACTTCTCCCCGTATCTATTGGGGTTGCCCAGCAGACAGTCTCGGCAGAGCCTCGCCTATCCGCTCGACCTCCAGGCACTATCCCTTCGCTGGTCAGCGGCGGGCGATGAGGTAGATGACGGTTGCGTAGGCCGCGCCCGCGATCGCTCCGAACAGCG
>DATKCX010000188.1:0-17792 GCA_035512975.1 Ilumatobacter sp. | reverse complement strand
GCATCCATCGACGACAAGAAGGCGGCGGGCCAGGCAGTCAACGAAGCCCTCACCGCTGTTGAAGCAGCCATGGCAAACCGTCGTTCCTCGCTCGGCGACGCGGCGCTCGCCGTACGGGTGGCATCGGAGCGGCTCGACCTCACCGAGTTCGTCGGCTCGCCCAAGCGTGGCCACGCACACCTCGTCACCCAGGCCTGGGAGCGGGTGGAAGACGTGTTCATCGGCCTCGGATTCCAAGTGGCAGAAGGCCCCGAGGTCGAGACCGACTGGCACAACTTCGAAGCGTTGAACATGGGCGTCGGACACCCGGCCCGCGGCGAATTCGACACACTGTTCGTCGACCACGCAGCCCCGGGCGAACAACCCGGACACACTGTGTTGCGCACACATACATCGCCCGTGCAGATTCGCACCATGCTCACGCACGAGCCACCCATCTACATCGTGGCCCCCGGACGCGTGTTCCGTCGCGATACGCCCGACGCCACGCACATGCCGGTGTTCCACCAGATCGAAGGGCTGGTGATCGACCGCAACATCGGTCTCGCCGATCTCGCCGGAACCATCGAGGCCTTCACCAAGGCGTTCTTCGGCTCAGGCTTCTCGTCGCGCCTGCGGCCGAGCTACTTCCCCTTCACGGAACCGTCGGCAGAGTTCGACATCCAACGGCCCGACGGGTCGTGGCTGGAGCTCGGTGGCTGCGGCGTGGTGCACCCCAATGTGCTGCGCGCCGGTGGCATCGACCCAGAAGTGTGGAGCGGTTTCGCTTTCGGCTTCGGCATCGACCGCATGGCCGTGATGCGTCACCAAGTCGCCGACATCCGCGACATGTACTCCAATGACTTCCGATTCATCCGTCAGTTTTAGGGGCTGAGCACTATGAAGGTCTTGCTTTCTTGGCTGAATGACTTTGGGGACTTTGCTGATCCTTCCGATCCGGCGTCTCTTGACGCTCTCTCTTCGACGTTGACGTCGCTCGGGATGGAGGTCGGGTCGGTCGAGCTGCTTGGCGGCACCGTTTCCGGTGTCGTTTCGGCGCGCATCCTGCGCCTGGAGCAGCACCCCGACGCCGCCAAGAGCCAACGCGTGTATGTCGATGCCGGCGACGGGGTCGAGCGTCATGTGTGGTGCGGCGCGTTCAACATGGCCGTCGGCGACGTGGTTCCCATGGCGACATTGGGCACCAAAATGCCCAACGGCATGACCATCGAACGCCGCGGCATTCTGGGCATCGACTCAGAAGGCATGCTCTGCGCGGCTGACGAACTGGGCCTCGGCAGCGACCACAGCGGCATTCTCATCCTGCCCGAAGGCAGCCCCCTCGGCGTGCCGTACGGCGAGATCATGGGGATCGAGCCCGACGTACTGTTCGATTGCGACGTCACCCGCAACCGCCCAGACTGCTGGGGCTACATCGGTATCGCCCGCGACGTCGCCGCCAACATGGGCATCGAATTCCGCGAACCGCACCCATCGCTTCCAGCTTTCGCCGACACCCGCGTCGCGCCCGTGACGCTCGTCGACGACGTGCGATGCGGTCGATTCACCTCGACGGTGCTGTCGGGGGTGCGAGTCGTGCCTTCGCCGGCGTGGATGCAGCGCCGTCTCACAGGCGCCGGCATGCGTCCCATCAGCAACGTGGTCGACGTGTCGAACTACGTGATGCTCGAACTCAACCAGCCCACTCACGCGTACGACCTCGAGCGTCTCGGTGCCGGGGCCGACGGCGTCGCTGGTTTCCGAATCCGAACCGCGCGTGATGGCGAACAGATCACCACGCTCGACGGCACGCGGCGCACGTTGACCGCGGACGACCTGTTGATCTGTGACGCCGCCGACGAGCCCATCGGTATCGCCGGGGTGATGGGCGGGCTCAACACCGAGATCACCGACGACTCCACCACGGTCGCCCTCGAAGCGGCCTGGTTCCAAGAACTCACGATCCTTCAGTCGGCGGCGCGACTCGGCCTGCGCTCGGAAGCATCGGCCCGGTTCGAGCGTGGCACCGACCCCCACGTCATCCAACGGGCCATCGCCCGCTTCGTCGAGCTGCTCGCGGAGACATGCCCAGACCTGGTGGTGCATGCCGGTGGTGTCGACGCTGTGGGTGTGCTGCGGCCGGAACGCCGCACGGTTGAGGTTCGCATCGCGAACGTGAATCGGCTGTTGGGAACGGAGTTGTCGGCCGACGACCTGCCGCCGTTGCTCGACCCGATCGGCTACACCGTCGCCGGCTCGGGCGACGATCGAACGGTTGCGTTGCCCACATGGCGACCCGACAGCGACGGCGAAGTCGACGTGATCGAGGAGATCGCCCGGCACTACGGCTACGACCGAATCGGCAAGCGCGTGCCCACTGCCACCACGCACGGCAGTCTCTCGCCGCACCAGCAACGTCGACGGCTGTTGCGCAACGTGTTGCTCGGCCTCGGGATCTCCGAAGCCATGCCCAACCCCTTCCTGGCACCCGACACGTTGGCCAAGGCGGGGCTCAGTGGCCCCACCATCGCCATCACCAACCCGCTCGTGGTGGAAGAGAGCGTGCTGCGCACGTCCTTGCGGCCTGGGTTGCTCCAGGCGATCGCGTTCAACGAATCGCATCGCCTGTCGGGCGTGTCGCTGTTCGAGATCGGCCACGTGTACCCGCCAGGAAAGGGTGACCTGCCCGATGAGTACGAGGCGTTGTGCGTGGTGCTCGCGGGCCGGGAAGCTCCGGCCGCGATCGAGGTGTGGAGCGAGATCTCTGATGCACTGGGCATCGGTGCGCGTATCGATCAGTCGCGTGTGCCGCCCGGTTTGCACGCCACCCGTTCGGCCACACTGCAAGCCGGCAAAGACCCCAGCGGCGCGGTAGGAGAGGTCGACCCAGGTGTGCTCGCACGGTTCGAGGTGACCGAGCGCGTGGCGATTCTCGAACTCAATCTCGATGAGATGCTCGCGCGGGAACCGAAACCCGCGGTGCACAAGCCCGTCAGTCGCATGCCGTCGAGTGACCTCGACTTGGCGTTCGTGGTGCCCGACGACGTGTCAGCCGAAAAGGTCGCCAAGGCGCTCCGCCAGGGTGCAGGAAGCCTCCTCGCGGATCTCGACTTGTTCGACACGTTCCGCGGGCCGTCGGTGGGTGAGGGGCGACGCAGTCTGGCGTATCGCCTGCGTTTGCAGGCCAACGATCGCAACCTCAGCGACACCGACTTGGCTGAGATTCAGCGTGCGGCCGTGGCAGCGGTCGCCAAGCTCGGAGCCGAGCTGCGCGGCTGAGCAGTGTCGGCCTCACGGCGACGTGGCTTGCGCAGCCGAACCCAGTCGTACTCGCCGAGGTCCGCGAGCGCTCCTGACTCAGATCACGCCGACCGGCTCGACGACCGGCTCGACCGACGCCGCGTCGACGGTTCGGCGTTTGTGGGCCAACACGTTGATCGACAGCGATCCGAGCACGGCGTAGATCAGCGCATGTGTGGCGAATGGACCCACCGTTCCGTCGAAGGCGTTGTCGGCGACGGAACCGAGCACCGCTCCACCAGCGATCGACACCGCGCCGAGCACCGCCGAGGCCATGCCGGCAACGTGGGGCAGGGGAACCATCGCCGCGGAATTGCAGTTCGGTGTGAGCATGCTGACGCCCGGCATGAAGCAGATCACGCTGGTCCAGAACATCCACAGAGGTGGGGCGCCGTCGTTGACTCGCGACACCGCAAACATCGCGACTCCGGCGACGACGACGTACAGCGAGCCGAACTTCAACATCGTGTCGACGCCGTACCGCATCACCAGGCGGGCGTTCAGCAGCGCTGCGGCTCCCAGCACACAGCCGACGAGGCCGAACAGCAACGCGAACATTGCTGATCGGTCGAACACGTCGCCCACGAGCAACTCGGCGCTCCCGATGAACGTCGTCATCGCCCCGAACAAGAAGGCGATTGCGAGACCGAGTCCTGCAGTTTGTCGATTCCTGAGCACCTGGCCGAGAGCGGAGAGCAGCGACTTCGGCGAAACCGATCGCCGATGCTCGACGGCGAGCGTCTCGGGCAACCGACGCATGATCCACGCCATGATCGCCAACGCTGCTACGCCAGGCACGACGAAAACGATTCGCCATGGGCTGATCAGCAGCATCAGTTCTCCGGCCGTTGGCGCGAGGATCGGCACGATCAGGAAGACCGCCATCGCCATCGACATCGTGCGCGCCATGTCTTTGCCCTGCTGCGTGTCACGCACCATCGCCATCGCCACCGAGCGCGGTGCTGCCGCGCCGACACCCCACAGCACGCGGCACGCGTAGACGCCCGCGAGCGATGGCGCGAGCGCCGCGCCGAATGCCCCGATGGCACACACGCTGAAGCCGACGCACAAGATCGGCTTACGGCCGAAGCGATCGCTCATCGGCCCGAACACCACCTGCCCGGCGGCCAGGCCGAGGAAGTACATGGTGATCAGCGAGGAGACGCTGCTGGAGTCGGCGGCGAGGCCGAACTCGGAGCGGATGTCCGCAAAGGCGGGCAACGCCAAGTCGATCGAGAGTGCCGAGAACCCCATGCAGGCGGCGACGACCGCCACGAACTTCCGCGGCGACAATGGCGGCAGAACTCTCTTCGTTGGTGCGACCGCCGTTGACGACTCAACGGTTGACTGGATCTGCACCCCACGAACGTATCGCCGCCGGTGCCTGCGTCGCACTCTGGTTTCAGGGACGCGACCGAAGTCACATCACCGGATCACACCACCGGGTGACACGAGTGTCGACCACTCATCACGGACGAACTGCGATCATCGGGTCGGCTGCCGACACGGTCACGGTGGCAGATGCGTTGGCGATCTCATCTGCGATGGGGCCAACCGTTCCGTTGAAGCTCGACGCAGCTCCCGGCTCGAGTTCGAGATACTCGGTGGGAAGACCCATGTTGTCGAGCAGGTCGATGAACGGGCGCGCCGGGAGTTCTTCCACGTTCACCATGGTGCCCGGGTCCCACGTGCCGTTGGCGACCAGCAGCGCGGCGGCGATCGGCGGCACGCCTGCGGTGTAGCTGATGCCCTGCGACTCCACCTCGTTGTACGCGGCCTTGTGATCACTCACCTGATAGATGAACATCTCGCGAGGCGCGCCATCCTTCGTGCCCTTGATCACGTTGCCGATGCAGGTGTTGCCGGTGTACGTGGGTGCCAGAGTTTGCGGGTCGGGCAGAAGCGCCTTGATCACCTTGAGGGGCACCACTTGCTGCCCGTCGCCGAGTGTCACCGGCTCGTGGTCGAGCAGGCCGAGCGTGCGCAGCACGGTGAACACGTTGATGTAGTGCCCGCCGAAGCCCATCCAGAAGCGGATGCTGTTCGCATCGATGTTGGCCGACAGCGAGTGCAGTTCGTCGTGGCCGTTGAGATACACCGGCTGTTCGCCAACCACGGGGAAGTTCCATGTGCGCTTCACGGCGTGCGTGGGGAACTCCTGCCATTCACGGTCGATCCATGTCCAGACCTTGATGAACTCGCGGAAGTTGATCTCCGGGTCGAAGTTGGTGGCGAAGTAGCGGCCGTGTCGACCAGCGTTCACGTCGAGAATGTCGATCGTGTCGATGGTGTCGAAGTACTCGTCGACCGCGAGTTTGCAATACGCGTTCACCACGCCTGGGTCGAACCCGGCTCCCAACAGCGCCGTCACGCCGGCTTCGGCGCAGCGATTCTTGCGCTTCCATTCGTAGTTGGCGTACCACGGTGGGTCTTCGCACACGATCTCTGGGTCTTCGTGAATGGCGGTGTCGATGTACGCCGCGCCGGTGGCAAGACATGCTTCGAGCACCGACATGTTCAAGAACGCGGTGCCGAGGTTGACCACGATCTGGGAATCGGTCTCGCGGATGAGTGCCGATGTGGCCTCGATATCGAACGCATCCAACTGCACAGCGTGGAACTTCTTGCTCGGGTCGTTGAGGTGCCCCTTGCGATGCACGCTGGCGATGATCTCGTCGCACTTCGAGAGGGTGCGAGAAGCGATGCAGATGTCACCGAGTTGGTCATTGTGCTGAGCTGCTTTGTGGGCCGCCACGTGGGCGACGCCGCCGGCACCGATGATCAGCAGATTCTGTTTCATGGTCGAGATCCTCTCAAGTCGATCAATTGCGTTGTTGCCGCAGAGCAACAGCGTGTCGGGGGCAGGTTACGAAAGATTGGATTCATAGTCGTGATAGGTGAACTGCCGGACAACTTCGATGGTGCCGTCGAGCCGCCGCACCGCGATCGAGGGCATGGCAATACCGTTGAACCACGACTTCTTCACCATCGTGTACCCAGCGGTATCGGCGACAAACACACGGTCGCCAACAGACAGCTCGCGGTCGAGTGAGTAGTCGCCCAGCACATCGCCCGCCAAGCACGTCCGCCCGGCGATCATCACTCGGTGTTGGCCAGGGCCAGGCTGGGCGATGGTGGGTGTCGTGCTGTAGATCAGGTGGTCGAGCAGATGCGCCTCGATCGACGTGTCGACGATGGCGACGTCAACCTCGTTGTGCACCACGTCGAGCACGGTGGTGACCAGCTCGGTGGTGGACGTGATCACTGCCTCACCCGGCTCGAGGTACACCTGCACGTCGAACCGCTCGGCGAACGCGCGCAGCGTCTGGCAGAAACCTGCGATGTCGAAGCCTGGCGTGGTGAACGAGATGCCGCCGCCCAGGCTGACCCACTCCATACGTCTGAGCACGTCGTCGTATCGACGCGAGATCACGTCGATCGCCTCGGCGAGCGAGGTGGCGTCGGTGTTCTCGCAGTTGAAGTGGAACATCAGGCCGCTGAGTCGATCGGCGACGGCGGCAACTGCTTCAGGGTTCACTTCGCCGAGCCGGGAGAACCGTCGTGCCGGATCGGCCAAGTCGAAACCGGAGTGACTGATGCCGGGGTTGACCCGGAGTCCGATCGGGAGGTGCGACACGACGCTCGCGAACGCTTCGAGCTGAGAGATCGAGTTGAAGATCACCTTGTCGGCGAACGTGGCCAACTCAGCGATCTCCTGGGGTGAGTAGGCCACGCTGTACGCGTGGGTTTCCTTGCCGAACCGCTCATGGCCGAGCCGCGCCTCGAACAGCGACGACGATGTGGTGCCGTCGAGGTGTTGGCTGATGAGGTCGAACACCGACCAGGTGGCGAAGCACTTCAGGGCGAGGAGCGCTTTGGCTCCGGATCGTTCACGGACGTGGTCGACGATCTGCAGGTTGCCGAGCAGTCGGGCCTCGTCGATGAGGTAGTACGGCGTCGCGGGTTCAGTCATCGAACGCTGGGGCCGCTGACTGAGGCTCGTGCGCTGGAATGCCGCCATCGGGTACGTACATGGCCCAGATCGTAGGGCCGACTGCCACCGTTTTCCGAGAGTCGATCGTTCTTCGTCAGTTCTCGGCCAGATCGTCGGGCGCGTCGGCAAGCCATGCCAAGCGGCCCCCTTGGCGCCGCAGCACGGTGCGCCACAGCACATCGGGATCGCCATCGAACATGTCGTCGACTTCGGCGTCGAGGACCATCCAGGCACCCGCCTCGATCTCTCCTTCGAGTTGGCCGGGGCCCCACCCCGCGTAACCGCGGAAGACCCGCACCGCAGAGACGACACCCGCAACGAAGGCTGGGTCCGCCGCCAGATCGGCCGACACCACTCGCCCCGACAGCGGTGAGAGTTCGTCGGTGGGCTCGTTGACCGGCTGGTTGGCAAGGGCCAATGCGATCAACGCGTCGGGCTCGACGGGGCCGCCGTGGAAGACGGTTGCGGGTGGAGCTTGGAGATCGATCCATCGCTCGAGCGGCTCGGCGAGCGGCTCGGCCGACGGTCGGTTCAACACCACACCGAGTGCGCCGTCGCCGTGGTGCTCGAGCACGTACACGACGGTTCGATCGAAACTCGGGTCGACCAGTGGCGGTGTGGCCACCAGCAATCGGCCTTTCGTTGGCGTCGCGCCGGGGAGCATGTCTCCAGTCTGCCCGGTGTTGTGCCGACTGCACATCGATACTTCAAGGTCGTTGCATAACAATACCGCTTTCTGTATAGTCATGCGTCTATGGTCAAGGTTGGCATCATCGGCGCATCGGGCTTCACCGGGGCGGAGCTCCTGCGCATCGCCGCGCAACATCCCGAATACGACGTGGTGTACGCCACCGGCGACTCCCAGGTGGGCACGCGTGCCGCGTCGCTGTATCCACAGCTCGCCGCCGTCTACCCGAACTTGGTCTTCGAGGCGTTCGACGTCCACCGCGCCCGTGCACTCGATCTGGTCTTCCTCGGTCTGCCGCACGAGGCGTCGATGGCGCTCGCACCTCAACTCGTTGGGCACGTCGCATGCGTCGTCGACTTGTCCGCCGCGTACCGGCTGAAGAATCCCGCCGACTATCCCACGTACTACGGCTTCGAGCACGATCAACTCGGTCTGCTCGCCGACGCCGTGTACGGCCTGCCCGAACTGCATCGTGACGCGCTGAAAGGTGCCCGATTGATTGCGACGCCGGGGTGCTACGTCACCGCGGCAACCCTCGCGCTGCGGCCCTTCGTCGAAGCCGGAGTCGTGGAGACATCGGGGATCATCGTCGATGCGGCATCGGGCGTCACGGGTGCTGGTCGCAAAGCTGATCTCGAGTACAGCTTCACCTCGGTCGACGAGAACTTCTCCGCCTACGGGTTGTTGTCGCACCGGCACACACCAGAGATGGAGCAGGAGATCGGTGCGCAACTGCTGTTCACCCCGCACCTCGCGCCGATGAATCGGGGCATCCTCGCCACCTGCTATGCCCGCCCGACCGGCGGATCGTCGGTGTCGACCGAATCGTTGCTGGCACTGCTGCGCCAGCGGTGGGCCGACGAGCCGTTCATGGTGGTGACCGACGGCTCGCCGTCGACGAAGGCAACGACGGGCAGCAACGCCGTACACGTCACCGCCCGGTACGACGGCCGCACCAACACGGTGGTCGCGATCGCAGCCCTCGACAACCTGGCGAAAGGCGCGTCGGGCGGCGCTGTCCAAGCGGCCAACGTGGCCATGGGCTTCCCCGAAGATGCCGGCCTCACCAAGGTCGGAGTGGCACCATGACGCCGAACGAACGGGCACAGGTGCTGGTCGAAGCGCTGCCGTACATTCGCAAGTTCGCCGGCAAGACCGTCGTGGTGAAGTACGGCGGGAACGCTCTTGCCGGCACCTCGGAGCACGATGCGTTGACGCTGTTCGCCGAAGACATCGTGCTGATGCGTTTGGTCGGGTTGCGCCCGGTCGTGGTGCACGGCGGCGGGCCCCAGATCAGTGATCTGATGCGTCGGCTCGGCAAGACCACCGAGTTCGTCGGTGGGCTGCGGGTGACCGACGCGGAAACCGTCGACATCGCACGAATGGTGCTCACCGGCCAGGTCAACCCACAGATCGTCGCCGCCATCAACGTCCACGGCAACCTGGCAGTCGGAGTCAGCGGCGTCGACGCCGGCCTCATCAGGGCCGCGGCCCGCAACCCTGAGCTGGGGTTCGTCGGCGACGTCACCGCGATCAACCCCGGCGTTCTGCACGGGCTGCTCGACGATGAGTTCATCCCCGTCGTCGCCACGATCGGCTCAGACGAGCGGGGTCAGGCGTACAACATCAACGCCGACACGGTCGCCGGTGCCATCGCCGAAGCGCTCGAAGCCGAGAAGTTGATCTACCTCACCGACATCGAGGGGCTTCGGCGAGACGTGAACGATCCGGCGTCGCTGATTCGGCAGACCGACGCCACCGAACTCGCCGGTCTGGTGGCCGACGGCACGATCGACGGCGGCATGATTCCCAAAGTGGCCAGCTGCATCCAGGCCGTCACTGGCGGCGTGGGCAGCGCGCATGTTCTCGACGGCCGCATCGCCCACGTGTTGCTGCTCGAAATCTTCACCGACTCCGGTATCGGCACGATGGTCCGGGGCAACACCACACACATCGGCGCAACAGAAGAGGCATCATGAGTGCACACACATTCGACACCGCTGGCATGCAGCAGTGCCCGTTCATGCCCGTGTTCGGCGCACCGGCGCTCAGCATGGAGCGCGGACTCGGCACCGAGGTCTGGGACACATCCGGCAAGCGCTATCTCGACTTCTTGAGCGGGATCGCAGTCGTGTCACTCGGTCACTCGAACCCCGTGGTCGCCGAGGCGATCAGCCGGCAGGCATCCACGCTGCTGCACGTCAGCAACTTCTTCACCAACCCGCAAGCCACCGCGGCGGCGGTGAAGATCAACGAGTTGTTGCTCGGTGCCACCGGGCAACACGGGCAGATCTTCTTCACCAACTCGGGTGCCGAAGCGAACGAATGCGCCCTCAAGCTGGCTCGGAAGTTCGGTGGTCGCGGTCGCCACACGGTGGTCAGCGCGCTCGGCAGTTTCCACGGTCGAACCCTCGCCACCCTCGCCGCCACCGGGCAGCCGGCGAAGCACGAACCGTTCTTCCCCATGCCAGACGGCTTCCGGCACGTCGGCTGGGGCGACTTGGATGCCCTCCGAGCGAGCGTCGACGGAACGGTCGCGGCTGTCCTCATCGAGCCGATCCAGGGCGAGGGTGGCGTCATCCCGGCACCAGCTGGATATCTCGAAGGTGTGCGCGCCCTGTGCGATGAGGTGGGTGCGTTGATGATGGTCGACGAGATCCAAACGGGTCTCGGTCGCACCGGCAACTGGTTCGGATTCGAAGCATCGGGCGTGGTGCCCGACGTCGTCACCATGGCCAAGGCGCTCGGGAACGGCATGCCGGTCGGGGCGTGCTGGGCCAGAACCGAGATCGCGGCGGTGTTCCAGCCGGGCGACCACGGCAGTACGTACAGCGGCACCGCCATCGCCACAGCCGCGGTGAGCGCAGTGATCGACGAGATGCGTCGGATCGATGCTCCGGCACTGGCCGCCAGGAAAGGCGCGGCACTCACCGACAAGCTGCTCGCGTTGCCGCAGGTGTCCTCGGTGCGGGGTGCCGGGTTGATCCTCGGCGTCCAACTGGTCGACGGCATCGACGCGCCCGCCGTGTACCAGGCGTTGCTCGCCGACGGGTTCATCTGCAACGCGGTCAACGCGTCGACGCTGCGACTCTTGCCGCCGTTCACCGTCACCGACGAAGAGATCGACGAAGCCGTCGGCAAGATTGCCACTGCCCTCGCGAACGCTGCAGCATCATGAACCATGACCACGTGAACGATCGCGATTGTCTCGACGTCACCGACTTCAGCGCCGCGGAAGTCGCCACGCTGCTCGATCTGGCCGAACTGCCTCCTGCGGCACTCGGCCGACCCATGACGCATGATGGCGTTCCGGGCGGCGTTGCCCTCATCTTCGAGAAGCCATCGAACCGAACTCGCCACTCGATGGAGATCGCCGTTGCCCAGCTGGGCGGTCATCCGGTGTACACACGCGGCGAGGAGGTCGGCTTCGACACCCGAGAATCAGCCGAGGACATCGCGCGCATCATGGAGGGGTATCACACGGTCATCGCTGCCAGGGTGTTCGATCATGCGATCGTCACCCGGCTTGCAGCGGCCGCCTCGGTCCCTGTCGTCAACATGTTGAGCGACCGTTCGCACCCGCTGCAAGCGTTCGCCGACGCGCTCACCATGCGCCAAACGCTCGGAGACCTGGCTGGCAAGACCGTCGCCTACGTGGGCGACTACAACAACGTCGCCCGCTCGCTCGGCGAGGTGTGCGCTCTCCTGGGCATGCACATCCGCTTCGGGTGCCCGGCGGGATTCGACGCCGACGACGCCGAACTCGAGCGCATTCTGCTGCTCGGTGCCGCGTCGGTCGAGCAGCGGCCGCGTCCACATGATGCCGTGGTGGGCGCGCACGCGGTGCACACCGACACGTGGGTGTCGATGGGGCAAGAAGACGACAAGCAGGCGCGCCGAACGGCGTTCGAGGGGTTCACGGTCGACACATCGATGATGGCGCTCGCCGCCGATGACGCGGTCTTCATGCACTGTCTGCCTGCGTACCGGGGTTTCGAAGTGGCCGCAGAGGTCATCGACGGTCCACGCAGCGTCGTCTTCCAGCAGGGGCACAACCGGCTGCACGCGGCACGCGCCGTGCTGGCGTTCCTTCTGGGAGTTCGGTCATGAGCAAGGTCCAGCGTCAACAGGCCATCTCACGGTTGATCGAACAGAACTCGGTGACCAATCAACCGCAACTGGTCGAGTTGTTGGAAGCCGAAGGCATCTCGGCCACCCAGGCGACCGTCTCGCGTGACCTCGACGATCTCGGGGCCGTCAAGGTGCGCGTTCCCGGTGGTGCCACCGTGTACGCCGTCCCCGAGTTCGCGCCGGAACGGGTGGCACCCGTCGACCAGTTGCGTCGGGTCATGGGGGAGTGGGTCGCGGAGGTCACCCACTCGTTGAACCTCGTGATCGTGCGCACACCGCCGGGATGTGCCCACGTCGTCGCATCTGCGTTGGACCGCAGCGGACTCAACGGGCTGTTGGGAACCGTGGCTGGAGACGACACCATGCTGTGCGTGGCGACCGAGGCGATCGGCGGTGCCAACCTGGCCCAACAGCTGCGCGAACTCGCCGGAATCGAGAACTGACATGAGTGAAGAAACCCACACGTTGTGGCACGGCCGATTCGAGGGTGGTCCCGACGCGGCGTTGATGGCGTACACGGTGAGCCTGCCGTTCGATCGGCGCATGTGGCGCGACGACATCACCGGGTCGCGTGCCCATGTGCGCGGTTTGGCGCGGGTGGGTCTGTTGGCCGATCACGAACGCGACGCCGTCCTGCTCGCGCTCGACGCGGTCGAAGCCGAGATGGCGACGAATCAGTTCGTCTTCGTCGACAGCGACGAAGACATCCACACGGCAGTCGAGCGGCGCGTCACCGAACTCGCCGGCCCACCTGGGGCCAAGTTGCACACCGCCCGGAGCCGCAACGATCAGGTCGCGACCGATCTGCGCCTGTGGTGCAAGCGAGAGCTTCCGGCAGTTGCTGCCGGACTGCTCCGGTTCCAAGAGGTCCTGCTCGAACGCGCAGAAGCCGCCGGTGATGCCTATCTTCCCGGCTACACGCACCTGCAACGTGCCCAGCCGGTGTTGCTGGCGCATCACCTGCTCGCTCACGGTTGGGCGTTCGGACGCGACGTCGACCGGCTGCTCGCCACGGTGGAGCGACTCGACGTGTCGCCGCTCGGTGCCGGGGCGCTCGCCGGAACCTCGCTGCCCATCGATCCGGCGGGCAACGCCGCCGACTTGGGGTTCGCGCGAGTGTTCGACAACTCGCTCGACGCGGTGAGTGACCGCGACTTCGTCGCCGAAGCACTCTTCGACCTGGCGCTGATCGGCGTGCATCTGTCGCGCATTGGCGAGGAGTGGGTGCTGTGGACGAGTGAGGAGTTCGGCTTCGCCACACTCGATGACGCGTTCGCCACCGGCTCGTCGATGCTGCCGCAGAAGAAGAACCCCGACATCGCCGAGTTGGCCCGCGGCAAGGCCGGACGCCTGATCGGCAACCTCACTGGTCTACTCACCACCTTGAAGGGTCTGCCGCTCGCCTACAACCGGGATCTGCAGGAGGACAAAGAGGGTTTGTTCGACTCGGTCGACCAAGTCAACCTGGCGGTCATCGCGCTCACCGGGATGATTGCCTCGGCCACCTTCAAGCCGGATCGAATGGCTGCTGCTGCCGACGCCGACGTCATGGCCGCGACCGACCTCGCCGAGTATCTCGTTCGCGGGGGAACGCCGTTCCGCGATGCCCACGCGATCGTCGGGCAGTTGGTGCGCCGGCACGTCGCCGGAGAAGGTGGCCTTGCCGAACTCGCACGTGAGGCGATCGACGCCGACGCGGCCGCGCTCGTGCGGCCAGGCGTGGGCGTGCAGATGCGGCGTTCGCCCGGCGCGGCAGGCCCCGCGGCGCTCGACTCGCAGCTCACCGCTTACCGGGCGATGCTCCACCGGGAGCGCGCCGAACTCGACCGGTGATGCGCCGCCATGCGCTTCGCGGGTCGCGCGCTGCCCGACGCAGCCGGGCTGATGGGCTGCTCAAAGACTGCAGCTGCGCCCGGTGGTGTTCATCGATCAACTCGTCGGCTTCGAATCCGTAGATGTCTTCGAACATCGGACGACCCGACTTTCGGCTCACCGGCGGTTCGCGACGTTGCTTGTCGAGCACCACGATGCTGTCGTAGGCGTGCAGGCCGTGCAACGTGGTCGTCCACTCGTTCACCACGAAGTCGGGCTCGTGCGAGTGAAAGGCGTGCATGTCGTCGATTCGTCCCTGCAGCCAGGTGATGAATGAACCGGGGTGACCTCTATGCGACTCGTAGTAGCCGCCCCAGTAGTTCGTGTGCAGGTCTTCCACCAGGTACACCCCACCGTCGGCTACGTGGGGCCACAGGTGGGTCACGCTGGCAATCTGATGAGCGGGCAGGTGGCTGCCGTCGTCGATCACCACGTCGAACGTGCCGTATCGCTCGACGAGCTGTTGCAGGAACACCGGGTCGGACTGGTCGCCGACGTGCAGCTCGATGCCCGGCTCGGCGAGTTCGGTCACTCGTGGTTCGATGTCGATGCCGATGATGGTCGCTCGTCGACCGAAGTACCGACGCCACATCTGCAACGACCCACCGTGTGACACGCCGATCTCCAGCACGTTGATCGTGCGGCCTCGGTAGGGCTCGAAGTGCCGTTCATAGATCGGAAAGTAGTGGAGCCACTTGTCCATCATTCGCCCGTCGTTGTGGTCGAATTGCCACCGGAGACCGCGTGTGGGCTGGCGAAAACGCATCGGGTCACTGTAGCGGTGGGTCGCCGGACGGGCCGCGGCCCTGGGTTCACCACACAGGTTCGCGTCCAACATGGAGCCCACGCGGAGGCGATACTGGCTGGGTGCACCATCGTCACGGTCGTTTCCGCATGTGGGCGGCCGGCATCACGATCGCCGCAGCGGTTCTGGTCACGGCCACCGTCACCGCGGTCGATGCTCCCGAGCGCGTCGACGACGCAGCAACGGCTTCCGGCGAAGCGCAGCGGTTGGAGCCGTCAGACGTTGCGCTGCTCGTCAGCGATTCGGCGTGGCTGGGGCTGAAGAACTACGCCGCGATCGACGCGATCCAGGGGTTCGACCACATGCTCGATCTGGGTTCGTGTCGCAGACGCGTCTCACCATCGTGCATGAACTACAACGATCACGTTCCGATCACCTTGTACGAGGAGATCGCGTGGCGCGGACGAACCACGAGCACACTCATCGTCGCCACCGGGTACAACGACAGCGACCACAACTTCGTCAGCGACTTCGAACGGATCGTCGGCCTCACGCGCTCGCTCGGGTACGAGCGGGTGGTCTGGCTGACGCTGCGAGACGACGTGACGTATCGATCTCCTGGTGGCTTCGGCTTCGGAGAAGTGTTCTCGAACAACAACGACACGTTGAAGGAGTTGGTTGCTTCAGGCGACTATCCGGAGGTCATCGTCGCCGACTGGTCGACATACGCGAACGATCACCCAGAGTGGTTCGCGGCCGACGGAATCCACGTTCGGCGAGCGGGGCCATGGGCAGCTGCTGACTACATCTCCCGCAAGATGGCGTTTCTCGATGCCCGACCGTGCCCGCAACCCCGCCAGTTTGGCGGCGTCGCGCAGAACCCCTGCCCCGATCCTGACGCGACGGGGCTGCAAGCCGACCTCGACTCGCTCTACCCGGTGGGCGAGCCCTATCCCAGCGACGTGTTCTCCATCGAGTGGGCCGGTCGAAGCAGCTGGCCGGCCCCTGCCTGGTGGGCCTGATGGTGGGCGTGACGGTCGCCGCAGCTGCCGTCATGGCACCGGTTGGTCCACCCAGTGCAACCACTCACCGTGCGGGTGGCAGTCGGCCAAGTGGCGCACGGTTCGAACGCCGTCACGCCACGTCACCAGCATCGACAGTGTGAGGTTCGGCCACCTCGGTTCGACCGGAAACGGCAGGTGGTCGCACATGCGCGGCGACTCCGCGAACACCCACGACAAGTCGACTTCGGACCCCAGCCGGTCCATTTCGGTGACGTAGGCAGCTCGTCGATCCGAGGTGAGGTAGTTGAGCACCCACGAGTTCATCACCACCGGATGACCGACCGTGCTGGCTGACGCGACGGCGGCCGCGAGTTCGTCGACTGCGTCGCCGCGCCGGACCTCGATCGGCTCGGCCAACGCGAGGTCGATCGCCGCATCGAGGCGTTGGAAGCGTTCGAGTTGTTCGGGCCAGACGCACGCTCGCAGCCAGGTGCGATCGGCCGGATCGGTCAGATCAACCGGCGACCGATCGAAGCCGAGCCGGCCGGAAACCTGTGGCATGGTGAGCGGTGCAGGTGCGCCGGCACCGCGGAACTCGCCACGCAGGTGAACGCCAGACTCTGACCCGACATCGAACTCGCCGTCGGGTCCCGAGAAGGAATAGCGAAACCGGTCGAACAGCAGGTTCAGACCGGCGCTGGTACCGACGTCCACCAAACTCAGATGCCCCATCTCGCGTCCAATGATCGCCATCGTGGGAAGATAGAACCGGCACCTTCCGACCTCGTTGGTTTGAACCGTTCGGTTGGAGACCATGGCTTCGATGTCGGCGCGACGCTCGAGGCACAGCGCCCGGAAGGCAGTGAACGCCGAATCGGTTCTCGGTTCGTCGGTCATCGATGGGTAGTACGCCGCCAACCGAAGCGATGGTTCGTCGAGTACGAGTGCGTGCACGCTCGCGAACAGCAGCACGGGGAGCTGTTGCTCGGCTGGTGCGTGTTGGAGCAGCGCCAGCAGTTCTCGATCGGCTGCGATGCCAAGCGCGAGATCCGAGTACATCGGAAGCGCGTGCGAGAACTCATCGGCGAATTGGGCGAACGAGTCAGCGAGCGATGGATTCTCGAACATTCCGATCGACGGTACTCGCCGCCTCGGTAGGAGCGGGCTCGCGTGTGCCCTGCGTCACAGGTGCCCCCGACGAACTCGCAAAGCCCCAGGTCAGAGGCCGACCAACGCGATCCGAATGCCGTTCGAGGGGCGACAGGCGGGCGGACGACGGAGAAAAAGTTTGCCACGAGGTTGTGTGCCCGTAACCGCAGCGCTAGCTTAGCTACTCGCCTCACGGGACGGATTACCTCCCGGAAAGGCACTGGCACCAAGCCTTTCGAGCTCGCTCGGAGGAAGTGCCACGAGCTTCGGCTCCTTGAAAACGGAAGAGAAGACAGAACGCCAGTGCGGGCAGATCTTCAGGGCGGCACATGCTTCGGCATGGGTCGTGAGATGAATCTGTCTGTCAATTCCGCTGTCGAGCCTAACCACTCGACGGCAACAGTAATACATGGTTGCAAGCGTCGGCACGATCACTTCGGTGATCGATGAACGCTTGTCTTCCTGGCAAGTCAGATCGCAGTTGTCCAAGAGATTCCACTTGGCTCTGCGCTCGCTAACAGTCGTTCGGCAATCAAAGCAACCGCTGAGAGAGTCGACAGGCTTTTGTTGGAGAGTTTGATCCTGGCTCAGGACGAACGCTGGCGGCACGCTTAACACATGCAAGTCGAACGAGGTTCAAGGAGCTTGCTCCTGAAGATCTAGTGGCGAACGGGTGCGTAACACGTGAGAAACCTGTCCCGAACTTGGGAATAACAGCCGGAAACGGCTGCTAATACCGAATATCTTCGTAACGTCGCATGGCGAATCGAAGAAAGCTTTATGCGGTTTGGGAGGGTCTCGCGGCCTATCAGCTTGTTGGTGAGGTAACGGCTCACCAAGGCATCGACGGGTAGCTGGTCTGAGAGGATGATCAGCCACACTGGGACTGAGACACGGCCCAGACTCCTACGGGAGGCAGCAGTGGGGAAT
>DATKCX010000187.1:0-4449 GCA_035512975.1 Ilumatobacter sp. | reverse complement strand
GCGATGGGCGTTCTTCGTGAACATCCCGGTCGGCGTGGGTGTGTTGGTGTTCGGGCGACGATTCCTCACCGAGTCCGACCCGGAGACCAGCGTCGAACGTCCCGACTACCTCGGCGTGGTGTACGTCACCGTTGCCGTCGCAGCGGTGGTGCTCGCCATCTCGGAAGCCCCGAACTGGGGTTGGACGAGCCCGGCGGTCGTGGCACTGATCGCGGGTGGCGTGATGGTCGGCGCGGCGTTCGTGCGGCGCTCGCAGCGTCATCCGTCGCCCGTGCTCGATCTCGAACTGTTCCGCGACCGCACGTTCACCCTGGCCAACGTCGCCACCCTCGTGTACGCCTTGGCGTTCTTCCCGATGCTGCTCGGCAACATCTTGTTCCTCACCGGCGTGTGGGACTACTCCATCATGCGCGCCGGCCTCGCCGTCACGCCGGGACCACTGGTGGTGGCGTGCATTGCCGGCCCGGCTGGCAAGCTGGCATCACGTGTGGGGTTCAGGTGGATCCTGTTGGCTGGCGCGTCATTCATGGCCGCCGGCCTCGCTTCGTTCGTGTGGCGGGTCGATTCGTCACCCGACTACCTGACGGAATGGCTGCCGGGCACGCTCCTCGTCGGGCTCGGCATCGGGCTCAGCTTCCCGGTGCTCGGTGCGGCAGCCGTGTCGTCGCTCCCACCGCACCGATACGCGGTCGGGAGTGCCGTGAACCAGACGGCGCGCCAGGTCGGGGGAGCGTTGGGTATCGCCGTCCTCGTGGTGATCGTCGGGAGCGAGTCGGCGACCGACACCCCGGTCACCCAGTTCCACCACTTGTGGCTGTGGTGCTCGCTGGCGGCGTTGGTCTCGGGCCTGATCGCCACCCAGATTCCCGCCCGCGGCCGGGGGTCGGCTGGTTGACCGGGGTCGCTCTACTTGTCCCCCGGGTCACGCGGCGAGTGACGCCGCGACCCGACCGAAGAGGTCGTCGAACACCCGCTCACGGTCGAAGCGCATGGCGAACGCCCTCGCGGCGGCCTCGCGCTTGGAGCGCTCTGCCGGCGTCATGCCCCCGATGACGAAGTCGAGCGCTTCGGCGATCGCCTGCGGGGAACCGGTCGGCACCATCACCGCCGTGTCACCCACCGCCTCGGGGATACCGCCCGTGGGGCAGGTGATGACCGGGCCGCCGCCGGCCAGCATCTTTTCGACCAAGGCGATCCCGAACGTCTCGACGAACTCCGGTCTCGGCTTGCTGGGCAGCAGGTAGGCCGCGCTGCCGGCCATGAGGTGCGGCTTTTCTTCGTCGCTGACGTCGTCGAGGAAGACGATGCGATCGCCCGCCCCCGACGTCGCCGCCTGAGCTCTCAACGACACTGCCTCGGGCCCGTTGCCCGCCACGAGGAGTTGCACGTCGTGGCGCGCCCGGCTCCTCGCGTACCCGGCCACCAAGTCGTTCACGCCTTTGGCTTTGGTGAGTCGCGACAGAAACATCGCGTACTCGCCGTGTCGTAGGCCGCGTCGGGCCAGCACCGAACGCGTTGTCGCCGGGTCGAGTGCGATGTATGCCGACGAGTCGATCGCCGGGTAGGAGATCTGCACCCGCTCGGCGCACAGCGCGGCGAATCGTGTTCCGTGTCGAGCGTCGATCTCGGTCGCGGCGGTGATGATCAGATCTCGCGTGTACTCCGACACGGCGACGCAGACGTCGTTGGCGAGGTAGGTTGACAGCAGGTGCGCTGCCGCGCCGTACCTGTCGGCCTCCACGCATGATCTGACGACGTTGGTGATGTCGGAGCCCACCGCTTCGGCGATCGTGGTGACGTCCACAGGTAGCCCGCTGCCTTGGGCGGCG
Source organism: Ilumatobacter sp. (assembly GCA_035512975.1). Lineage (GTDB taxonomy): Bacteria > Actinomycetota > Acidimicrobiia > Acidimicrobiales > Ilumatobacteraceae > Ilumatobacter. The sequence continues at coordinate 2,620 of DATKCX010000187.1, read as the reverse complement.
CGTTTGGCGTCGATGACGGCGTTGGTGTGCGGCGTGAGGTAGAGCGACATCGCCACGGTTGGCACCTCGTCGGTGAAGAGCTCCACCAACCGTCCGGTGATGCCGGCGAGGACCCGCCCGTCGGGCACCCGATAGTCGCCGACCCCTTCTGGCCGCTCGACCGTGATCCCATCGGAGTAGGGCATCACATGGTCGAGAGGCTTCAGCGGAAGCTTGGATGCCTGCAGTGTCTGCAACGGCCAGGTGACGATGCGCACGTCGTCGAAGCCGCGCTGCAGCGCCACCTCGGCGAGGTTGCGGGCCTCGCCCGAGTGCCCGCAGATCACCGGGTCTGCTCGCACCACGATCACGAGCCTTCGATCCGCCGATTCGATCATCGATTGTTCCTTTCGTTCGTCAGCGGCCGTGAGGCCGATGGTGGGCGTGCTGCGGTTGCCCAGTCGGTTGGTGTGTCGCCTAGGTTCAGCACGAGCGTTCCACCGCGATGCAACTCCGAGCCGGTGAGCCAACTGCGTTCGATCGGTGCGCCGTTGAACGTCGCCGACTGCACGTATTGGCAGGGCCGCCCGGGAGCGGGCTCGGCGAACCCGATGGCCTCGACGATGAACGTGGTGCCGCCGACGTCGATCGACGACTGAGCGAACGACGGCGTGTTCACCATGAAGAGGTTCTGGCCCGCAACAGGGAACAGCCCCAGCGACGCCCAGACGTACCACGAGCTCAAACCGCCCGAGTCGTCGTTCCCTGGTAGCCCGCCGCGCCCGACACCGAACTGGTTGTTGACGACTGCGTTGACCACCTCGGCAGTGCGATCTGGTCGGCCCGCGTAGTGATACGCCCACGGTGCTTCCATGTCTGGCTCGTTGTTCAAACCCTCGAACCGGTTGAGCGCGTACCCTGCCGCCATCTCGTCGGCACTCGGTTGTTCCCCCAGCTGCTTCACCGGTGCGGCGTCGTACCCGAAGAACTGGTCGAGTAACCCGATGAATGGGCCGTCACCGCCGGCCACCGCGATGCGTGCAGCCATGTCGTGCATGAGTCGGAACGAGTAGTTCCACTTTCCGCCCTCGTAGAACGTCGAGTCGACGAGCAGCCCGGTGGCGGGATCGTAGGCGCAGGTCCACGCTTCGGCGACCGATTCGAACTGCTTCGCGAGCGCCTCGTCGCCGAGGTGCCGCGCGACGACTGCGCTGCACTGGTACCCGAACGTGACGTCGAGCGTGTGCGTGATCGGGTGCGTGATCCCTCGTTCCAGGAGTTCCTCCCCGTAGGCGCGCCGCAGGTCGGCATGCATGTTGGCGAGCGCCCAATCCCAGTCGATCCCGTCGATCACGCCCGGCCCGAGTTGGCACAGGTCGGCGAGGAACGTGTGGGCGAGCGCGCTGCCCTGACGGGAGAACCGATCGGCACCTTTCGCCATGCGGTACCCGATCGGCAGGTTGCCTTCCTCCTCGCAGATCGTCAGCAGAGCATTGGCCAACTCTGCAGCGCGGTCGGGGAACAGCGTGGTGATCAGTGGCAACTGCGTTCGGTAGATGTCCCACATCGTCGCGATGTCGAACACGAACGGTCCGGTCGCCGGCCAGAAGGGGCTCTCCCCGTACGCGAAGCACGGCTTGATCAACGAGTGATACATCGCGGTGGCGAACACGGTGCTGCGGTGTGCTTCGTCGCCGTTCCCGGAGCCCACGTCGATCTTGTCGAGGTGGTCGCTCCAGGTCGCTCTGGTCGCGTCCCGTCGTTGATGAAATCCGTGCTGATCGCAGTCGTCGCGAAGGTTGCGTTCGGCCTGTTCCACGCCACGCAGCGAGAAGCCGAACCGCAGTTCCACCGACTGCTCGGAATGGGTGGGGCCGACCCACATCAACCCGAATGGTCGCAGCGTGGTGGGTCGAATGTGTTCGAAGTCGAGCCGTGTGCCGCCGGGCATCAGCCGCCGGTCGTACCACAGCATCTCGCGCCACTCTGGCGTGTCACATTCCACGTGCACGGCGAGCGGCGCGCCTTCGACGGTGATCTCGGCCTGGGCCGCGCCGCCCGACAGCGTGTGGAGATGCGCTCGCAGTGGCACGGTTCGACCGTGCTCGATCGCCAGACCGCCGATCGAGCAGTCGATCACCAAGCGTGCGTCGTGATGCGCCGGAAACGTGTAGCGGTGCACGGCGGACTTGGGCCCGACCGTGATCTCGCACCGGATGCCCGACGCCAACGTTGCCGCGTAGTACCCGGGTTGGGCGACCTCGTCGGTGATCGTCCACGTGGTGCCCAGCCCGTCGAGCGGTTCCATCATCGGGGTCACCCGGAAGTAGTTGTAGTACTTGCGGATCGCGCCGGTTCCCGATTGTTGGAAGTGAGCGAACCCCGACGCGACGAGGTCGTCATAGATGCGGGTCGGCACCCCTTCGGTTCCGAGCTGATGACGCCCGTACCCGGTGGGGTAGGCACCGGAGTAGGCGCACGCTGAGACCATGCCGAGCGGGTAGGTGGCACCAGGGTGAGTGTTCCCCACATGTGGTTTCGGCCACCACCAGGTGGCTGCGAGGCCCTCGGGCGCAGGCAGGTCAGTGACGTCGGTACCGATGAACGGGTCGACGCGATCGAACATGTTTCGGAACCTATG
>DATKCX010000186.1:0-9517 GCA_035512975.1 Ilumatobacter sp. | reverse complement strand
CCGACGGGCAGCCCCGTGTCCGCGGGGAGTCGCTCGGCAAACCGCGCGCCGATATCGGCATGATGTTCCAGACGCCGGTGCTGTTCCCGTGGCGAACGGTCGCTGCGAACGTGATGCTGCCCGGCTCGGTGCTCAAGCTCGATCGGGCTCGGCAGCGACAGCGCACTGCTGAGCTCCTCGAACTGGTCGGACTGGCCGGGTTCGAGGATCGCTACCCCAACGAGCTGTCTGGCGGCATGAAGCAGCGGGTGGCACTCGCCCGCCTGCTCGCCTACGACCCTGAGGTCCTGCTCATGGACGAGCCGTTCGGCGCGCTCGACGAGTTCACGCGCGAAGCACTGGATCTCGAGTTGCTCCGGGTGTGGAGCGCTACCAAGAAGACGGTGGTGTTCGTCACCCACAACATCTCAGAGGCCGTGTTCCTGTCGGACCGGGTGTTCGTGATGACCCCCCGGCCAGGCCGACTCGAGGCCGTGGTCGACGTCGACCTGCCCCGCCCGCGAGGTCGCGATGCGTTCAACAATTCCCGATTCCATGACCATGTACGCGAGATCCGCGAGATCTTCGGCGTGGCCGACTGATAGGAGCAGAAGTGACCCTTCTCGAAGCCATTCCCATCGTCACGCCGGTTCGCCGCGACGTCGAGCAAGAGGTCGTGGCCGGCCTCGCAGCCAGGGAACGACGAGACCGTATGGTACGTCGCTCCCTCGCGGGCGCCTTCGGTCTCGCCGCCCTGGGTGTGTGGGCACTCGCCTCGTACCTCGGTTGGGTGCACGAGCTGATCATCCCGCCGCCGTCCGACATCGTCGCGGCGACCCCCCGAGTCGTGACAGCCGGCTACTTCTGGCCGAACGTGACGGTCACTCTGCAGGAGATCGGGGTCGGGTTCGCGATCGGCCTGATGGCCGGGGTGCTACTCGGTGTGCTCGTCGCCTCATCGGTCATCGTCCGATCCACGATCTATCCCTACCTCGTCGCACTCCAGGCTCCGCCCAAGATCGTCTTGGCACCGGTGTTCGTGACGTGGTTCGGCTTCGGGCAGGCCTCGAAGGTGGCCATGGCGGTCGTCATCAGCTTCTTCCCCATGTTCCTCAACACGCTCACGGGTCTCACGTCGGTGAGCGAGGACGCCGTCAAACTCATGCAATCCCTCACCGCAAGTCGCTGGCAGACGTTCCGCTACCTCCTGCTCCCCAACGCGTTGCCCACGATGATGGCCGGCGTGAAGCTGTGCTGGACGCTTGCCGTCCTCGGCGTCGTCGTTGCCGAGTTCGTCGGTGCCTCCGCCGGGCTCGGCTACCTCATCCACGCGCTCAACTTCCAGCTCGATGTGAGCGGCGTGTTCGTCCTCATCCTGCTGCTCTCTGGTTTCACGTTGCTCGTGTACCGGCTGATCGAATGGCTCGAGCATCGCCTGGTGTTCTGGCATCAGCTCTGAACATCCGATTCCCCCCACAACCCCTGAGAGGTCCCCTCATGCATTTCCTTCCTACTTCCGCGCGCCCTTGGCGGCGCCTATTGATCGGACTGCTGGCACTCACCCCGGTGATCGCAGCCTGTGGCGACGACGACGCGGAACCGGCCGCCACCGACACGCAACCGGCCGTTGCCGCAGACACCGGTAGCGACGATGCGGCCACCGAAATGGTCACGCTCACCGGGGTGATGGCCCAGGGCGGACCCACCGCCCAGATCTTCCCGTTGTTCATGGCGATCGAGAACGGCTTCTACGAGGAGGAGGGCATCAGCCTGGTCATCGAGTACAGCGAGGGCAGCTCTGACGCCGCTCGCCAGCTCGCTGCCGGCAACGTGGACTTTGGAATCTTCTCACCCGCCGCCACGATGCAGACCGTGTACGCCGATTTCCCGCTGACCGCGATCTATGAGATGTACTACAAGGACACCTTCGACATCGTGGTGCCTGCCGACAGCGACATCACCTCGATGGCCGACATGCAGGGCAAAGTGCTGGGCGTGTCGGATCTAGCGGGCGGTGAGGTCCCGATGGTCCGAGCTGCGATGTCCGACACCGGTCTTGTCGAGGGTGCCGATGTCTCGATGGTGGTCGCCGGCGAAGGCGATCCGACCACCGTGCGGAGTTTCGAGCAGGGCCGAATTGACGCCTATGCGGGCGCCAAGCGCGACATCTTGCTGATCGACGCTCAGGGCCTCCCGACCCGACGGATCACGCCACCTGCGATGCAGGCGTTCCCCGGTGACCCGGTGGTGGTGCGCACCGAGACGTTCGAGCAGGACCGCGACCTGTTGGTTCGCTTCGTGCGCGCCACCATCAAGGGCTGGGCGTGGGCGATCGCCAACCCAGACGAGACGTACCAACTCCTCAAGGATGACTACGCCAACGCCACCCTTGGCGACAACCCCGTCGCGGAAGACTTCTGGCAACTCGTCCTCGACTACTACGCAGCCCCTGACGACGTCGATCCACACGGGACGTTCGTTGTCGAGGCGTGGGAGTCGTACATGGGCTTCCTCCAGCTCGGAGACGCCGAGCAGAAGGCCCTCGCCGGCCCGGTCGACCTCGGTGCCGTACTGACCGACGAGATCACCATCGAAGCTTGGGATGGTCTCGATCTCGACGAAATCATCGGCGAGTAACCCGCCCGCCCACCACTGCTGTCAGACCCCTTCTTGACGTCAGGAAGGGGTCTGACCCCAACTTGGCGGGCCGACGTAGACATCACCCTGCGAGGCACGCGAGACTCTCACCCCTATGACTCGTTCCACCTCAGCAGAGATCGACGCCCGCGTTACTGGACTCACGGTTCCCAAGCAGTTTCTGGACCTCGTCGCCGCCGAGGGCAAGCGCAACGCGTTGCGCACCATCAACCCCGACGGAACGTGGACCAGTTTCACCTTCAACGATGTCCTGCAGCGCACCGCGCAAACCGCAGCAGGACTCTTGGCCGACGGTGTCACCCCAGGCGAACGTGTGCTCCTGATGATGCGCAACCGGCCCGACTTCCACTGGCTCGACCTCGGCGCTCAGTTCGTGCGCGCCACGCCGGTGTCGATCTACAACTCGTCATCTGCCGAGGAAATCCAATATCTCGCCGAACACGCCGAGGCCGAGATCGCCATCGTGGAAGACAACGGGTTCCTCCAGCGGCTCCTCCAGATCCGCGGTGACCTTCCCATGCTCGGCAAGATCTACGTGATCGAACCGCCAGAGGGCGAACTTCCCGATGGCGTGCACCTAGTGAGCGAGTTGCTGTCGCACGGCGAGGCCGACCTCGAGGCGCTCGCCGCTGCCACCAGCCCAGAAGATCTCGCCACGCTGATCTACACCTCGGGAACCACCGGGCCGCCCAAGGGTGTCATGCTCAGCCAATACAACGTGGTGTACACGGTCGAGTTGCTGGCTGAGTGTTTCGAGGCCGCGAAGGCCGATGTGGTCGGCTGGCGCGTGGTGTCGTACCTCCCCATGGCACACATCGCCGAGCGGAGCACCACACATTACGGGGCGATGATCTTCGGCTACGAGGTGTCGTGCTGCCCCGATCTCGCTCAACTCTCGGCGTACCTCAAAGACACACACCCGCAGATCATGTTCGGGGTGCCTCGCGTCTACGAGAAGATGTACGCGGGCGTCAACGCTGCCTTGTCGGCCGACCCCGAGCGCGCCGCTCAGTTCGACGAAGGCGTCGCAGCGGCCATCGAGATCAAGCGGGCTGAACGCGACGGCACGATCACCGACGAGCAACGGGCCACCCTCGAGTTCCTCGACTCGGTTGCGTTTGCTGGTGTTCGGGGCCTACTGGGTCTCGACGAACTCCAAATCTGCATCACCGGCGCGGCACCGATTCCAATTCAGATCCTCGAATGGTTCGGCGCGATCGGCGTGCCGTTGTCTGAGATCTACGGCATGTCCGAATCCACGGGCCCGATCACCTGGTCACCCAGGCGGAACCGACCGGGCTGCGTTGGGCAGGCGATCCCGGGCATGGAAGTCGCCTTGGCCGACGACGGCGAGGTCATCGCGCGCGGCGGCAACGTGTTCGTCGGCTATCTCAAGCAGCCCGAGAAGACCGCTGAAACGATCATCGACGGTTGGCTGCACACCGGCGACATCGGCGAGATCGACGCCGACGGATACCTCAGGATCGTCGACCGCAAGAAAGAACTCATCATCACGTCGGGCGGCAAGAACATCAGCCCGTCAAACCTCGAGGCGGCCCTCAAGATGATCCCGCTGGTCGGCCAGGCGTGTGCCATCGGTGATCAACGCAAGTTCATCACCGCGTTGTTGGTGCTCGACCCGGAAGCCGCCCCCGTGTGGGCCGCGCAGAACGGCAAGGAAGGCATGTCACTCGCCGAACTCGCCGACGACGCCGACGTGGCGGCCGCCATTCAAGAAGGCGTCGACGAGATCAATCAACAGTTCGCCAGCGTGGAACAGATCAAGAAGTTCGTCCTGCTCGGCGAAGAGTGGTTGCCCGACACCGACGTCCTCACCCCCACCTCGAAGCTGAAGCGGCGTGGCATCCTCGTCCGCTACGCCGACCACATCGAGTCGATGTACGTCTGACCCGCACGACGATCACCCTCTAGCGTCGCGTTCTTGCGCGCCGTGACGATCAGAAACGCGACATTGCCGTAGAGATGGTGGTGATGTCTTCGTCGGTCAGGCGGTTGGCGAAGTGGGCTTGCACTGATCGCCGATAGGTGACGTTCATTTCGCGCCACAACTGACGACCGCGTGGTGTGAGGCTCACGGTCACCGCGCGTAGGTCGTGGGGGTCCACGTGGTGGTTGCGCACCACCCAGCCCTCTTCCTCCAGCCGGTCGAACCGGCGACTGAGACTCGACGCCGGCAGACCCATCACCTCGGCGACATCGTTCGGTCGAGCCGTGCCGCCCAGGTCACGCAGGTGCGCGAGGACCTCGAACCACGCCATCGGCACCGCCCATTCGCTCCGAAGGTCATAGTCGATCGCTCGACGCGTGGCATCGATCGTGGCTTGCAGATCGCGCCAGGCGCGCATCCGCGCGGCGTCGAGTCGGGGCATGAGACGCGGCTGCTAGGCCGTGGCCTTCATGGCGTTGGTGAAGATGTTGATCGCCTCGTCGACTTCATCAGCGCTGACGGTGAGCGGCGGCATCCAGCGGATGACGTTGCCAGCGGTTCCCGCACTCATGAGGATCAGTCGACCCTCGTCGCGACAGTGGGCGATGACCGGTGCCACCCGCGCCGCATCGTCGAACGCAGCCGCCACCATGAGGCCCGGCCCACGTACCTGGCGCAACACAGGGTGCCCTTCCTTCAGTTCTCTCAGGCCGCTGCGCAACTGTTCGCCGCGAGCGTTCACATTCTGGAAGAAGCTGGGCTCGGACATGATGTCGATCGTGGCCAACGCCGCCGCGCAGCCGATTGGGTTGCCGCCGTACGTGCCGCCATGGCTGCCTTGAGGCCACAGATCGTCGAGTTCGCGACGGGTACCCAGCGCGGCAAACGGGAAGCCCGACGCGATGCCCTTCGCCATGCAGATGATGTCGGGTTCCACGCCGTACTGGTCGATCGCGAACCACGATCCGGTACGGCCGAAACCCGACTGCACCTCGTCAGCGACGAAGAGGATCCCGTGCTCGCGGCAGCGCTCGACGATGCCTTGCACGAATGCTTTCGGCGCGGGCACGTAGCCACCCTCGCCGAGGACCGGCTCCATCACGACGCACGCAGTTTCCGACGGAGCGGTCTGCGTGGCGAGCAACCGGTCGAAGGCCTTGAGCGACGCGTTGATGGTGGACTCTTGGTCGGATGCCAGCGGGTCGGGGAACGGCGTGACGAACACGCCGGCCGGCAGCGGGGCATGGCCCGCCCGGTACGAGTATTTCGACGTGGTCATGGCCATCGCCATGTGTGTGCGCCCGTGGAACGAACCTTGGAACACGATCACGTGTGGGCGCTTGGTGGCCTGCTTCGCCAGCTTCACCGCAGCTTCGGTGATCTCGGCACCGGAGTTTGCGTAGAAGAACGTGTCGATGGTTGCGGGCGTGATCTCGTTGAGCTTTTCGGCCAACGGCTCGAGCAGGTCGTGGGTCATCACGTTCACCTGAGCATGGATGAACCGTTCGGCCTGGGCGGCGATCGCGGCCACGACTTTCGGGTGGCTGTGGCCCGTGGAGTTCACCGCGATGCCCGCCGCGAAGTCGAGAAACTCCCGACCGTCGGTGGTGGTGACACGCGAACCGTGACCGCTAGCGACTTGCAGGTCGGTGACTTTGAACCACACATTCGACAGGTGCGACATGGCCTACGAGCCTACCCCCGCCGCCCCACCCCTCCGGTGTCGCGACACCTGGGTGGGGTGAGGTCTGATCAGGGTTGGGGGGCGGCCATGGCGATGGCGTCTTGCAGCGAGATACCTTCGAGCAGCCTCGCTCGGTAGGGCATGACGTGCTTGGGCATGTTCACACCCAGCACCCCACGCAGCTTGCCGTCGCGGCCGAACAGCGCGGCGTACTTGCGGTCTTCGACCGACCCGGCGATCACGTGCACGTCGTCGTCGGCCGAGGCGCGGCCGAGGAACTGGATGCGCTTGTCGTATTGCTCACTCCAAAAGAACGGCACCGGCGCGTAGCGCTCGGTCGGTTCACCGGCCGCTTCGGCCAGCAGGTTCTGGGCTGCAATCGCACCCTGCTCGGCCGCGTTGGTCCAGTGCTCGATGCGCATCTCTTCGTCGAACAGCGCGTTGTACCACCGCACCATGTCGCCTGCCGCGTACACCAGCGGCGCACCCACGTTGAGGTCGGCCGCGCATACCACGCCGTCGCGAAGCTCGAGCCCCGAGTCGTCCAGCCAGTCGGTGGCGGGGATCACACCGATGCCCACCAACACCACGTCGGCCGGCTCGAACTCACCGTTGATGACCAAGCCGCCTTCCGCGAGCCCGTCGACGGTGACCCCGGTGCGAATCTCCACACCATGGTCGCCATGAATGGCCGCCACGGCGGTCCCCTGTTCGGCCCCGAGGGCACGAATGAGCGGGGCGGGCGCACCTTCCACCACGAGCACGTCGTTGCCGAGCTGCTTCGCGGTGGCGGCGGCTTCCAACCCGATGAACCCGGCACCCACGACGACCATCCGCTGTCCGCCGTTGGCGAGTCGTTCGCGCAAGGCCAGTGAGTCATCGAGCGTGCGCAGTTCGAACACGTGCGGGTGGTCGAGCTGACCCGGCAGCCGTCGGGGCTGCGAGCCGGTTGCCAAGATCGCTCCGTCGAACGCCACGCTGGTGCCGTCGCTGAGCGCGATCTCGCGAGCGTTGAGATCGAGTCTGATGGCGCTCACGCCGAGCCGCCAATCGAGGTTCAACTCGTCGATCCCCTCCGGTTTCCGAAGCTGAATCCGCTCCACGTCCCAGTCGCCCGCCAGCAACCGCTTCGACAGCGGCGGCCGGTCGTACGGCAGGTGTGACTCGGCACCAATCATCGTGATGGTGCCTGCGTGCCCGGCTTGTCGCAGCGACTCGGCTGCGCGCAGGCCTGCGAGCGAAGCACCGACGATGACGACCCGTTCAAGCATGTCCACTTTCGTAGCACGTCGACCGGCCGGTCGCTCGAATGCGCCGGGTTGGCACCGACGCCGACGACTGTCTACCGTCGAGCGAATGCCCGCGCTCCCGTTCGACATCAGCCACGTGAACGACATGGTGCGCGCTCAGTTTCCGGGCACTCCGAACACCTGCGTCGAACTCGGCGCTGACTACGCGATCGCCTCGTGCGACGTGCGGTCGAACGACATTCGTCCAGGGGACTTCATCTCCGGACCCACCCAGTTCGCGTTGATCGACTGTGCGTTGTGGTTCTTGTCATTCGTGGCGTTGCAACGCATCGAACCGATGGCGATGACGTCGGAACTGTCCATCCGGTACCTGCGTCCCGCTCAGGGCGAGCGGCTGTTCTGTCGGGCCACACTCGAGGCCGTCAGCCGCCGCAGTGTGGTGGGCTCGGCGCACGTGTGGTGCGACGATCGCACGACGAAGATCACATCGACGGCACAAGGCACCTACGCCATCCCGTTGCCGCGATAGCTGCCCCGCACATCTACACCGGACATCGACACCGGACATCTACACCGGATCGTTCACACCGACCGGAACGTGATGCTCAACCGGGGGCCCACCTGGTTGCCGACCTTCGGCACCGTGTGCTCCCACTCGTGTTGGCACGCACCACCCATGACGAACAGGTCGCCGTTGCCGAGGTTCCAGGATTTCGACGGGCCGCGCCCAGCGGAGCGATCCCGACGCCGCAGCCGCAACGGCCGCGGACAACCGACGCTGACGATCGCAACGATCGGATTGGTGGCCACGTGGCGGTGGCGGTCGCCATGCCACGCCACCGAGTCGTGCCGATCGCGATACAGGTTGAACCCGATGGAGTCGAACGGTTCGCCGTAGTGGTCGGCCAGTGCAAGCCGCATCTCGCGCAGCACCGGCAGATGCTCGTCGGCACCACCTTCCAACCGCCACCACGCAGACAGGCGCGGCTCGTCGACGATCTGTTCGTACATGTGCACACCGGTTCGCTGCCGCAGCGGAAGCGTCGACGTGAGTTCGTCGAACAGGTCGTCTGACCCTTCGCACCAGTTCGCGGCATGGTCGACCCACGTGGTGGCGTCGAGTTGCTCACGACGCACGTTCGCAAAGTTCGCGTCGAACGCGATCGGCAACATGCCGAGCAGGGACCCTTGATAGAACACCTGTTCGATCCTCGCGTACATCCGAAGGCGAGTCAAGGACCGTCCGGCCATGCACACTGGGTTCGTGCTGACTCGAATCGACGACATCGACGACGCTCGGCTCGCCGACTACCGCGAGCTGCGCGACCAGGCCGCACGTCGTCGCATCGAGGGCGACGAGTTCTTCATCGCCGAAGGTCCAGTGGCCATCGAGCGGCTACTGACGTCGGGTCACCGGGTTCGGTCGGTGCTGCTGTCGGAACAAAAACACGCCCGAATGGCGGGGCTCTTCCTCGATCGCGACGACGTGAGCGTGCTGGTTGTGGACCGGGCGCTCCTCCACGACATCGTCGGGTTCGATCTCCATCGCGGAGCGATCGCAGCCGCCGATCGCCACCCGGCCCGATCGCTCGCCGACATCACCGCCACGTCGGGACGAATCGCCGTGCTGGAGGGCCTCAACGACCCCGAGAATCTCGGGGCGATCGCTCGGTCGGCACGCGCGCTCGGCATCGACGCGCTGGTGCTCGACCCCACCTGCATCGACCCGTACTCGCGCCGAACCGTTCGGGTGAGCATGGGTGAGATCCTGTTCCTGCCGTGGTGCCGGGTCGACGAAGCGGAGTGGCCCGCGGCAGCCTTCGATGAGTTGCACCGAGCCGAGTTCGACACGTGGGCGATGACGCCGGCACCCGACAGCGTCGACGTGTGGGGGTTGCCAGTGAGTGAACGCGTCGCGGTGATGTTCGGCGCAGAGGGCCCTGGCCTTTCGGAGCGGGCCTTGTCTGCATGCCACCAGCGGGTACGCATCCCCATCGC
>DATKCX010000185.1:0-24174 GCA_035512975.1 Ilumatobacter sp. | reverse complement strand
CGCCGACGATGTGCCGTCACCGCCGACGAAGGCCCCGTAAACCCACCGCACCGGCCCCGATGAGTGGGCCTCGATCGCCCAGTCGCACCGGCGTGATGCGAGCGGCCGCACCTTGACCCACGCGCGCCACCTCGTCGATCTCTTCCTGAGCTGCGTTGAAGAACGTCGCGGCGAACCCCAACGCGACCGACCCGCCGACCACGACGAGATCGAGATCCATCGAGGTGCAGATCATCCCAGCAGCTCGACCGACCAGGCGTCCGGTACGACGCATGATGTCGTACGTGGGCTCGGTGGGCGATCGTCCGGTGATGGCCTCGATCGCCAAACCGGAGGCTTCCGCTTCGAGGCAACCGCGTGCGCCGCACACGCAACGCCGCCCCCCGGGTTCGACGATGATGTGCCCGACGTGGCCAGCGTTGCCGGATGCGCCGTCGAGCAGCTCGCCGTCGATCACGAGCCCACCTCCCACTCCTGTGGAGACGGTGATCGCGCAGAAGCTCGACACGCCCTTCGCGGCACCGAGCCACCCTTCCGACAGCGCCAGCGCCTTCGCGTCGAGATCGCCATACACGGGAAGACCGGTGAGGTCGACGAGATGTTGGCGCAAGGGGAACCTGCGCCAGGCCGGGATGTTGAGCGGCGACACCGATTCGCAGTTGCGTTCGATCGGCCCGGCGCAGCCGATGCCCACGGCCCGGATACGAAGCCGGTGTTGGCGTTCGGCCGACTCGAGTTGCTCGTTGATGATGCCCACGAGTGCGGCGAAGTGGGACTGTGGGCCGACGTCACGTTCGATTTCCACGCGTGACCGGTCGATGAGCTCGCCACGGAACGTCATCAAACCCGCTGAGAACTTCGTGCCGCCGATGTCAACGGCGAGAATCGCATCGCGAGGGTCTCCAGCAGGCACGGACATGGTGGGGGCACGATACCCGCAGCGCCGCTCACGAAGCCGTGCGCGGTTCTCTCGACCCATCCGCCAAGAACGTCAAGTCCGCACCGTCGAAGGCCGATAGTTTGATGCCGGTCGCGGCGCGCGAATGCCTGCCACACCTCACTGCCACGACCCTCACGTCCAATGTCATCCAACCCATCCCGCTGCACGTGCCCTGACGCACCATCGCCCGAACGCGCCCGCTGGCGCACCGTGTCGATGGTGATCAGCTTGGTGGCCGCGCTCGTGATGACCTGGTCGGCCACCAGCACCGGACCTGTGTACGGCCAGGACTCCCCACCGTCACAGACGCCGACCGTTCCCGACGAGACCTCCACCACGGTCGACCCAACCACGACGACTGGCCCCACGACCACGACGACGTTGCCGCCGACGACGTTGCCGCCGACGACCGCTGCCACCACGTTGCCTGCGTCGACGACCACGTTGCCGCGGTCGACCACCACGGTCGCCACCACCGTGCCAGCCACCACCACACCGTCGGGAACCACGACGTCGACCACGACCACCGTTGCGCCCCCTCCACCACCACGGGTCGACGCGCCGGTGGGCTGCGCACACACCACAACCACCACGACCACGACCACGACGACGTTGCCCGGTCAGACCACGACCACCACCACGACGACCACCACGACGACGTTGCCGGGTGCCGCCACGACGACCACCACCACCACGACCACACTGCCACCGTGTCCGACCACCACGACGACCACGCTGCCGCCGCCGATCCCGTTCCCAGAGGCTCCGGTTGATGAACCGGCGGCAGCACCGCTGGGCGTGAAGATGCCCAAGGATCTCAACGACATCCTCACCACCATTCGACTCCTCGAGTCGGGCAGCAACTACACGATCGGCAAGAACCGCGGCGGGGCGTCTGGTGCCTATCAATACATCGATTCCACCTGGGGCAACCATCGCGGATATCCCAGCGCCTACCTCGCTCCGTCCTGGGTGCAAGACGAGCGAGCGTTGGCTCACGTGCAGGCCATCCTGTGGACCTGGAAGGGTGACGTCTCGATGGTGCCGGTCATCTGGTACTACCCGAAAGCCGCGACCGACCCGTCGTTGATGGACGTGGTACCCAAGCCCGAAGCAGGCAACCGCCTCACCATTCGCGAGTACCAGACACGGTGGCTCGACATGTTGGAGTCGGTCACCGGCGAGTTCCTGCTGGCGCGGCTGGCGCTGCTCCCACCTGAGACCCGCTTCCTCACCGGCATTCCGCCCGAGCTGGAAGAACGCGCCGGCGTGCTCGACCACATCGCATTTCCCGTGCTCGGTCACACCGTCGCGGCACCGCCGGTGCCCTGTGATCTCGAGGTGTGCACACCCGGCACCGACGCCATCTTGTACGGAAGCAAACTGCAGCCAATACTCGCTGCCGCTGACGGTGTGGTCACTTCGGTGGAACGCGGTGATGCCATCTCGGGAGCAATCACCGTCACCATCACCGATCCGTTCGGGCGCACGTTCCACTACGCCGGTTTCAACGACGATTCGCCGGGCACCAACGACGGCGACGCGCACCCCTCGCTCAGCCTCACGATCCTGGCGAGCGTCGGATTCACCGTGCGCGCCGGGCAGATCATCGGATTCATGGGAGACACCGACCCCATGCCCAGATCCGAGCAGCGCGGCGTCGGAGCCGCCGAGGTGGTCATGCCCCACATCCGTCTGACGATTCACGACCGTGATGGCACTCGACTCGATGCTGATTCGCTGGTATACGCCGCCCAACAGCGTCAGGCGTGTCACGTCGGGATCGGCAGGTGGTCGGTTCCGGGCGACCTTCGACTGGTGAACAGCAACGACGACGAACTCGACGAGGGCGACCAACCCGATGGTCTCGATCAGCTCGAGCGGGTCGAGGTGGGTGCCTGGTTCAACGGCGGGTTCCGCATTCACGAAAACGGAACGGTCACCGCCTACGGGCCGTCAACCCTGATCTTGCCCAGCTCAGGGTGCCAGTGGGCACCGTCGGGCGACCATGGGCCGGGCGGGAACGGCGCGGACGCACCGCTCGGTTTCACCGACCCGATCGAGTTGCCAGCGCGACTCTGGGTGAGCGCGTCGGCTCCGGTGGACAGCTCGCCGGCTGGCCGCGTCCGCGGGCGTTGATCGCTCCGCCTCAGCTCACGCGGCGCGCCGTTTCCACAAGATTGATCTCGTACAACACCTCATCGAGCGCGTCGGCCGCTGTGATGGCGCTGAGCACCGGTGTGTTGTTCGAACGCAAGCAGGTCAACCTCGACGATCTCGCTCATCCGCTCAATGTAGAGCGGTCGTCGGTTGGTGCGCGATCTACCAAAAAATCAACGCCGCATCCGGAAAAGCCTCGATACTGTTTTCGGGTCGTGAACGCACTCTCCCGCATCTCACCCTCGTCACGCGAGCCGCTGCCGTCCAGCAAGATCGCGCACTTCCTCGAAACAGCCGATGTCACCACTCCGTTCGTCGTCGTCGACGTTGATCTGGTGGAGCAGCGCTACCAACAGTTGGCGGCGGTGCTCCCCGACACCGGCATCTTCTACGCAGTCAAAGCCAACCCAGCGCGCCCCATTCTCGAACGTCTCCACGCACTCGGTTCATCCTTCGATGTCGCCAGCCCTGGCGAGATCGACATGTGTCTCGAAGTGGGCGCGGATCCGTCCGACATGTCGTATGGCAACACCATCAAGAAGCGGCGCGACATCGAATACGCCCACTCGGTGGGAGTGCGCCGGTTCGCCGTCGATGCCATCACCGAACTCGAGAAGGTCGCCGACGTTGCGCCTGGTGCGGCGGTCTGCGTGCGGTTGCAACATGAATCCGCTGGAGCCGATTGGCCGTTGTCGCGAAAGTTCGGATGCGACCCCGCCGATGTGGTGCGACTCTTGTGCGCGGCGCACGATGCGGGGATGTCCACCGGGGTCTCGTTCCACGTTGGATCCCAGCAGCGCGACGTCATGGCATGGGACGACACGCTCGAGGTGGTCGCCGACATCTTCCGGCGGGCCAATGACCAAGGCACCACGCCCACATCGCTCAATCTCGGCGGTGGGTTCCCGGGCAGCTATCGCGAGTCGGCTCCCAGTATCGACGACTACGGCACCGCAGTGCGTGCGGCAGTGGCGCGGTGGTTCCCGCAAGGTCTCCCCGAAGTCATGGTCGAGCCGGGCCGCTATCTCGTCGCCGATGCCGGGGTGTTGCGTACGGAGGTCGTCTTGGTGTCGGAACGATCCGTCGGCGACCTGCAGCGGTGGGTGTACCTCGACTGTGGCAAGTTTCACGGCCTCGCCGAAACCATGGACGAAGCGATTCGTTACCGGTTGCGCACACCGCACGACGGTGCCCCAACCGGGCCGGTGGTGATCGCTGGCCCCACGTGCGATTCTGCCGATGTGCTCTACGAGAAGAGTTCGTACCAGCTGCCACTTGAACTGGCCGAGGGCGACATGGTCGACATCCTGGCGACCGGTGCGTACACCACGACCTACAGCTCCACCGGGTTCAACGGCTTTGCGCCGTTGGCCGAGCACTACGTGTAATTGCGACCCGTCGTTACAGCGGCGAGCCGCCGGGGGCGAACAAGCTCGGTGCGCCGCCCGTGTGGATGAAGACCACGTCGGAACTCGACGGCCATCGGCCCGCTTCGGCGTTGCCCACCAAGCCGGCAAAACCCTTCCCCGAATACACGCGATCGAGCACCCAGGCCCCGTGGCGCGCTGCCCATTTGATTGCCGCGTCGCCCGCTGGGGTGGGAACTCCGTAGTCGGCTCCCATCCAGTTGGGGTCGATGCGCACATCGCTCGACTCGACCAGTTGGGGGTTCGCACCCACCCGCTTCAAGCAGTCTCTGGCGAGTTGGGCAACGTCGGGCATGCCGTGATTCACGCCGCGTGCCACGCCGATCGCCAAGATCTCGGGAACGAGATCATCGCGATGCTCATCGCGCCACACCGCTCGACCCGCAACCAGCCCGGCGTGAGTGCCCCCGCTCGATGACGTGTGCACGATGGCGGCCGGATGGATGTTGCGCGCTGCACACTGCTCCATGATCTCGAAGAACGCTGCGGCGTAGCCGACCGACCCCACAGCCGTGGAGCCGCCGATGGGAATGGAGTATGGCTCGGCACCAGCCGCTGTGAGCCCGTTGGCTATCGACTCGCGGGCGATCTCGAGTTCGCCCCAGTGGCTGGCCTCGGCACCGGTGTAGTGCATCTGCGCGCCGAACAGCAACGACAGCAGCTGATTGCCAGCGGCGTGGTCGGGCCGTTGGCCCGACATCACCAGGTGGACTTCCAAGCCCAGCACCGCCCCAGCAGCCGCGGTCATCCGGCAGTGATTGGACTGTGCGGCGCCGACTGTGACGACAGATCGTGCGCCTTGGGCGACGGCGTCGCCGAACAGGAACTCCAACTTGCGAACCTTGTTGCCGCCGAGCCCCAGGCCACTGAGGTCGTCGCGCTTCATCCACAGCCGCACCCCACCCGGAAGTTGAGGACCGCGTTCCAGTGGCGTCGGGAACGTTCCCAGCCGAGCGTGTGGTAAATGGCCGAACACGTTCCCGATGTTAGAGGGCCACCTGCTATCAGTGGAGGGTGGCAACCGATTGGAACCCGATTCTGCGCGGCCAGTTCGACCAGCTCTACTGGGTCGACCTCCAGGCATTCGTGGCGAGCGAACGACAGCAAACCACCGTGTACCCGCCGCACGACGACGTGTTCGCAGCTCTGCATCTCACCTCGTATGCCGACACCAGGGTGATGATTCTCGGCCAAGATCCGTACCACGGCGAGGGTCAGGCGCACGGCTTGTGCTTCTCGGTGCGGCCCGGGGTGCGCGTTCCGCCGTCACTCATGAACATCCACAAAGAGCTCCGCGATGACGTCGGGGTGGTGCCGCCGAAACACGGCAATCTCGAAGCGTGGGCCCATCAAGGCGTGCTGCTGTTGAACGCCACGCTCACGGTTCGCGCCGGTGTCGCCGGGTCGCATCAGGGCAAGGGGTGGGAGACGTTCACCGACGAGGTGATCCGGGCAGTGAGCGACAAGTCCGACCACGTGGTGTTCGTCCTGTGGGGCGCATACGCTCGCCGCAAGAAGCAGATCATCGACAGCGCTCGGCATACGATCGTGGAGTCGGCGCATCCTTCGCCGCTTTCGGCGCACAACGGCTTCTTCGGGAGCAAGCCGTTCAGCGCGGCAAACGCTGCGCTCGCTGCTCACCAGCAACCCACGATCGACTGGAGCCTGTAACCCCTCATGGTTTGGACATCACTCCCCCAAGTGGTGAATCTCCGCGACCGCTCGAAGCTCGCCGACATTGTCGTCGGCACGTTCGACGGGTTTCGGCGCCACCTCACGGGCAGGAACGCCGCCGTGTTGGCGTACTACGGGGTACTGACGATCTTTCCGTTGCTGATGGCCGCAACGACCATCCTCGGGTTCGTGCTGGAAGGTGACGCTGAACTGCAACGTAGGATCGTCGACTCTGCGTTCAGCCAGATTCCGGTGATCGGCGATCAGATCGAAAGTCAGGCAGGCAACATCTCGGGCAACTGGATCGCGCTCACCGTGGGGCTCGCAGTCGCCATCTGGAGCTCGATGAAAGCGTTCGTCGGT
This sequence comes from Ilumatobacter sp., assembly GCA_035512975.1. Lineage (GTDB taxonomy): Bacteria > Actinomycetota > Acidimicrobiia > Acidimicrobiales > Ilumatobacteraceae > Ilumatobacter. Next base: position 17,610 of record DATKCX010000185.1, on the reverse strand, counting down.
ACCCAGTCCGCGTTCGACGACACGTGGGAGGTGGAGGTCGACGATCGGGTCAGCGCGGTGAAGAAGCGGCTGCGAGCACTGATCGGCATCGCTGTGATCGGTGGGGCCCAAGTCGGCAACGTCGTGCTGGCGTCGATCGTCGGCTACGCCGGTCTGCCCCGCTTGGGTCAGATTGCGATCACTGTCGGGGGCCTCGCGATCAACGTGGCCGTCGTTGCCGCGATGTACCGCTATCTCACATCTCGGGACCTCTCGTGGTCGATGGTGTTGCCCGGGGCATTGGTCGCCGCGGCGGTCTTCACATTGTTCCAGTTCGCTGGCACGAACATCATGGCGCGCACCCTGTCGAATGCCGAGAGCGTCTACGGTGACTTCGCTGGTTTGATCGCCCTGATGACCTGGATTTCCCTGCATGCCCTCGTTGCACTGGTGGGCGCGGAGCTCAACGCGGCGATCGTCGAACGGGCTCAACGCAACGAGTACGACGACTCCTCTGACCCAATTCAATCTGAGCCTGGATCGCTGCGATACTGACGCAATGGACGTGAAGAATCGCAACCCCGACGTGGAAGTGGCCTACGAGTCGGACTCGTCGGGCCTGCTGTTCATACGTCCGCTGACCGACTTCCTGCACAAGGAGGCCAGCGCCGGCATCTTGCTGGTCATCGGTGCCGCCGTTGCGATGATCTGGGCGAACTCACCCTGGAGCGGTTCGTACACCGACTTGTGGGGCACCCACGCCGTCATCGGCTTGGGCGACTTCAACATCGAACTCACCCTGCAAGAGTGGATCAACGACGCCGCGATGGTGCTGTTCTTCTTCGTCGCCGGCCTCGAGATCAAACGCGAACTCACCCAGGGGGAACTTCGAGATCCGCGTCAGGCAGCGCTGCCGATCATTGCCGCGTTCGGCGGCATGATCGTCCCTGCCCTCATCTTCTACGGTCTCAACGTCGGCACCGATGCCGGCAAGGGTTGGGGCATCCCGATGGCCACCGACATTGCGGTGGTGATGGGTGTTGTGTCGCTACTGGGCACCCGCGCGCCGTCTTGGCTGAAGCTGTTCCTGCTCGCGCTCGCCATCGTCGACGACATCGGAGCGATCATCGTCATCGCGATCTTCTACTCCGAAGGCGTGTCGTTCACCTGGCTGGCACTCGCTGTCGCCGCGCTCGCCACCGCCATGCTGATCCGTTCACACGTCAACTTCTTGGGCGTGTACCTGGTGCTGGGCGTGATCTGTTGGCTTGGCCTGCACGAGGCTCACGTTCACACCACACTCGCCGGCGTGGCGTTCGGGCTGCTCGCCCCTGTCACTCCGCAACGCAACATCGCGTACGTCGATGCCGACCAACTGGCGGCGGAGGCAGACGCCAAGTCGGCGCACCTCTTGGCCGCGCAAGCCCGAGGCAGCGTGTCGGTGGTGGAGTGGCTCACCCACAAGTTGCACCCGTACTCGGCGTGGATCGTCGTGCCGATTTTTGCCTTGGCGAACGCCGGCGTGAAGATCCCCACCGAGAACGTCGGCGAGACGCTTTCCAGCCGTGTCACCTGGGGTGTCATCCTCGGGTTGGTGGTCGGGAAGACTGTGGGCGTCGCTGGTGCCACGTTGCTGGCGGCCAAGCTCAAGATCGGCACACTGCCGGAGCTGGTCACCACGCGCTACGTCATCGGTGCCGCTGCGCTGGCGGGAATCGGGTTCACCGTGTCCTTGTTCGTCACCGAGCTGGCGTTCGGGCACGGCGACACGGGAACCGAGGCCCGCATCGGCGTGTTGATCGCGTCGCTGGTGGCCGCGGCAATCGGCACAGCCATCTGCATACCCGGACACGTCGACGAGGACTGACCCTGAGGTCGAATCGAGCGAACGCTCCAGCATGAACTTCGCACAACCGTCCGAACACCAGGTGCTGGTGTTCCTCCTACAGTTGGTCGTGCTCCTCGCCGCAGCGCGGGTGCTCGGCCAAGTCGCTCGGCGAGTCGGTCAGCCGGCGGTGGTCGGCGAACTGGCTGCGGGCGTGATCGTCGGACCGTCGGTGTTCGGCAACGCCCTGCCCGATCAGTTCGATTGGCTGTTCCCGGCCGATGCCGTTCAATCCGGAATGCTCTTCACCGTCGGGTGGATCGGCGTGATGCTGCTGCTCGTCGTGACCGGCTTCGAGACCGACCTCAATCTCATCGTTCGCTTGGGGAAGGCTGCTGTCTGGGTGACCCTGGGCAGCCTGATCGTGCCCTTCGGCTTCGGCCTCGGAGCGGGATTCCTCGCACCCGACAGCCTCGTCGGAGCCGACACCGATCGAACCATCTTTGCGTTGTTCCTCGCAGCCGCCCTGACCATCTCGTCGCTCCCGGTGATCGCCAAGATCCTGTCGGAGCTGCAGTTGCTGCGCCGAAACTTCGGGCAGCTGACGCTCGCTGTGGCCATGGCGAACGACGTCATCGGTTGGATCATTCTGGGGGTCATCGCCGGGATGGCCGGATCGGGCCGGCTCGACCTCGGCCAACTCGCACGCACTCTTCTCTGGCTGACCGTGTTCCTGCTTGCCGCCGCCGTCATCGGGCAACGCTTGGTCGATGCCGTGTTGCGTACCATGCGGCGGCTCGGTACTGGCATGGGCGGGTGGGTGACGGTGGTGGTGTGTTTCACGTTCGCACTGGGGGCCATCACGCAGGCGCTCGGGGTCGAGGCGATCCTCGGTGCGTTCATCGGTGGCATTCTGATCGGGCGGTCGCGCTACGCAAAGCGCGAGGTGGAAGACCAGATCGAAGTGTTCACTTCGTCGGTGGTCGCCCCGGTGTTCTTCGCCACGGCGGGTTTGCGAGTCGACCTCGGCGCGCTCACCGACCCAGAAGTGTCGGTGTGGGTGGTGCTGATCATCGTCGCCGCCACGGCGTCGAAGTTCGTTGGTTCGTGGATCGGCGCTCGCGGAGCCGGACTGGTGAATCGTGAGGCATATGCGCTCGGTGCAGCTCTGAACGCCCGGGGCGCACTCGAGATCGTGATCGCCACCGTAGGGCTGTCGTTGGGGGTGCTGAACGAGGCGTCGTACACGATCGTCGTGATCATGGCGATTGCCACCTCGGTCATGGCCTCGCCCCTGCTGCGACTGGTGACGCGTGACTGGCCAGGCTCACCAGAGGAGGAAACTCGCCTCAAACGCGAGGCACAGCTCGCGAAGAACGTGTTTCTCAAGCCAGGTCGGATGCTCTTTCCAACGGCCGGTGAGCCGGTATCTGACTACGCAGCCCAAGTCCTGGCTGCTGCGTTGCCACCCGAAACGGCGGTCACGATCGCCAACCTCGGTGCTGACGACCCGGTCAAGCTCGTCGGCACGGTGGCCAGATTCGAAGGACGCGATGTCGAATCGAAGCTCATCCACCCGGACGGCGCGGCGATTTCGGTGTTGCGGCAGGCGGGCATGGGCTATCAAGTACTGGCCGCAGGCACCAATGCCACATCCACCGATCAGCTGTCGGACATCCTCGCGGCGATGCTCACCGAGTCACCGTTGCCGGTCATCCTCATCCGGCCCGCGACCACCCCGCGGAGCCAGATTCGACATCTCATGTTGCCGCTCTCGTCCACCCTTCCGTCGCGGGCTGCGACCGAGTTCGCGATCGCCGCCGCCGCCCGCACCGCGGCACGCCTCGACTTGCTGCACGTCGGCGATGTCAACGACGACGAGGAGCACGACGACGAGTCGCCCGGACCATTCGCACGAGTGGCGAACATCGCCAGCAGGGCGGTGCACAGCGATGACGTCGCACAACGGCTGATGGCGGGGGTGACGAGCACGGCTCATGCCAGCGGTGTCTGGCCGCGTCGCATCTTCGTCACCCACAGGTCGCGTGGCGGGGCGATCATCGAAGCGGCCAGGAAGCGCCACACCGACCTGGTGGTGATCGGCGTCGAGGCGCAAGACATCGCAGGAACCGTGTACCTCGGTCAAACAGCGACCCAACTGCTCGCCGCAGCCGACCTTGGTCTGGCCATCGTGGCCTACGGTCCACGATGACCGATGAGGGCAACGTCGCCCACCTGTTCGTGTACGGCACGCTGCTCCCCGACGCCGAGTCATGGCCAGTGCTTCAGCCGTACGTCGTGGGAGATGGTCGGCCCGACTGGGCACTTGGCACGCTCTTCGATACAGGGCTCGGCTACCCAGCGGCCACATTCGCGGCGACGGCGACCGCCAGAATTGCGGGTCGGGTCTTCGAACTTCCCGTCGAGCGACGTGCCGATGCGCTCGTTGTGCTCGACGATTTCGAAGACATCGGTTCCGGGCTGTACCGACGAGTGGTGGTCACCACGGGATGCGGCGTTGTGGCGTGGGCCTACGAAGCGGGGACGGGATTCGACCTCAGCCCGATCGAGTCGGGGGATTGGCTCAACCGCAACTGACCGCTACCTCGTGGCGTGCGCGTGAAGAATCTCCGAGATGGCCAAGGTGATCTTGCGAGCCGTGGGCAGGTGCAGATACTCGTTGGGCCCATGCGCGTTGGCGTCTGGCCCGAGACAGCCCGTGACGACAAACTGCGCTTCGGGGAACTTGCGGCCGAGCATTCCCATGAATGGGATGGATCCGCCTTCGCCGAACATCCGGGCCGCCGATCCGAACGCCGCGACCGACGCCTCCTCCAGCGCCGCAGCCAGCCACTCTGCCGTAGCCGGCGCATGCCAGCCGCCACTGCTCGAATGTGCCTGCACCGTGACCTTGGCCCCGTAGGGCACGTCGGTGGTGAGCTGTTCGATCAGTTCCGCCTCCACTCGGGCAGGGTCGGCCGTAGGCGGAAGCCGAAGTGACAGCCTGAGCGTGGTGCTCGGTCGCAGCACGTTTCCAGCGCGCTCCACCGGCGGCAGCCCACCAGCACCGACCACGCTGAGCGCGGCGCGCCAGGTGCGCGCCAGCAGTTGCTCGGACCCGTCGGCGGTGGTGGGACCGGCACCATCGACGAACGGGTACTGTGCCGCGATCGGGCCGACCTCGGTGGCGGTGAGGCGGGCCTGCTCGATGCGTTCCCCAGGAATCTCGACCGTGCACGACGGCAGCAACACGCGCCCGGTGTCTTGGTCTTCCACTCGCGACAACAGCATCCGCGAAATCCGGAAGGTGCTGGGCACCATGCCCGACACATCGCCCGAGTGCAGCCCCTCGGTGACGATCTCGACCGACATGTCGACCAGCACCATTCCTCGCAGCGACGTGGTCACCCACAGTCGCTCGTAGTCGATACATCCGGAGTCGAGGCACACCACCAGGCTCGGCGAGCCGATCACATCCGCGAGCGCGTCGACATAGGCAGGGAGATCGGGCGACCCCGACTCTTCGCTGGCTTCGATCAGCACCACGCAACGTGTGTGACTCGCGGCTGCGGCGCGCACCGCCTCGATCGCCGTGAGGCTGGCGAAGGCCGCGTACCCGTCGTCGGCTCCGCCGCGTCCGTACAGCCGGTCCCCTTCGATCACTGGCGTCCAGGGTCCGAGCCCTTCGCGCCAACCTTCCATTTCCGGCTGCTTGTCGAGATGCCCGTACATGAGCACGGTGTCATCGGGCCGGTTGGCCGCCTGTTCGCCACTCGGCGGGACGACGACCACGATCATCGGCGTGCGACCCGGAAGCTCATGCACCTCGACGGTTGCGCCCTCGATCTCACGGCTCGCGCACCAGGAGCGCACCAACTCGACTGCCTCGGCCATGAAGCCGTGCTCACGCCACTGTGCGTCGAACGCCACACTCACGTTGGGGATCCGCACGTAGTCGACGAGGACGGGCATGATGTGGTCCCAGGTGGATTCGACGTGCGCTGCGGCGGACTCGGTCAAGCTCATGCGTGCAACGTAACGCGAGGTGACGTATCGAAACCTGCTGACACCTTGCGTTACGGTCGGTCCGTGATCGAGATCGCCGACGACGACGCACGGCCGTACGCGTTGCACCGATCGAGTCTGTACACGCCGGAGGAGTTGTTTGCCGGTTTCGAACCGGGCGATCGCGACGGATACACACGAACTCTCGACGCCGCGGTGTATGCGCACTGGGTCGCGACCGGCCGGCAGTACCCGCCGTCGGTCGGCGAAAGCCTGGCGCGTCGACTGCACGACCATTCGATCTCCGAAGTACTCGAGGATGAACTGGTCCACACCCACCCGGTCGCCATCATGGGCGGCCATGGGCTGTTGCGCGCCGACCCGTCCTACCTGCGGGTCGCTGAACTCAGTCGACATCTCAGCAGGTCCCGCTACCTGATGTTGTCGGGCGGAGGCCCAGGTGCGATGGAGGCCACGCATCTCGGCGCGTGGTTCGCCAACTTTCCCGACGAGGAACTCGGACGGGCCGTTCAGCTGCTCGCAAACCGGCCGCCCGACGCGTCACCGCACGGCGAGTTCGCCGACCACGACTGGTTGCACCGCGCCATGAAGGTGCGGAACCGTTGGCCGTTACCAGTGGACCACGTCGACTCGATCGGGATCCCCACGTGGGCGTACGGACACGAACCCCCGGCGGCGTTCGCCACCAAGATCGCCAAGTACTTCCAGAACTCCGTGCGCGAAGACGGACTGCTCGCCGTGGCAACGTCGGGCATCGTGTTCACGCCAGGCAGTGCCGGCACCATCCAGGAGATCTTCCAAGATGCCGCTCAGAACCACTACAACTCGTTCGGTCCGGCGTCTCCGATGATCCTGGTCGGTTGCGAGTACTGGACCGAACGATTCCCGGTGTGGCCGTTGCTCGAGCGAGTTGCCGAGGATCGTCACTACCGCGAGCTGATCGTGCTCACCGACGACATGGACGTGGTGGTGGAGACACTCGATTCGTACCAGCGCTAGGAGGCCGGAGTTCCGAGCTGCGTGCCGGTCGCCCGCTTCCATTCCTGGCGGATTCGTTGCGGGCTGGCGGGGCCGCTGTAGCCGATCGGCTGGGCGAACACGCTCACCCGATACTCCTCGAGCAGCCATGCGATCGAACGGACTTCGTCGGAGACCCGTTCGAGCAGCGCAACACCGTCGACGTACGAGCGCTCCAACGGACGGACGTCTGCCATGCGACGCAGGTCACGTTGCACATCGCCCGACAAATGGTCGAGCCGATACTCGATCGCCCTGATGTACCGGTGCACGTCGGGGAGTCGGGCCGTGCCGGCGCGCCGGACGAAGCCGTCGCTGATCAGCCGTTCCAGGTGCGACGTGCAATCGCCCACCGTGGGCCGAAGAGACTCGGCGGTCAGCGCGCCGAGTCGCTTGCGAACTCGAGCTGCGGCACCGTAGATGTCGGCTGCCGAAGCGAGCGCGTCAGCGGCCAGGTCGAAGGCATCGTCGCACACCGCACGTTCCACGCGACCGAACGCCAACTCGGTCCAGGGCAGATCGTGGCGTTCCAGAATGGCGTCGACGGCCGCACCGATGCAGTCGGCCACCAGGTCGCTCAGCCGCACACCAGCCGCCGCCACCACGAGCGCCGCGTTGCCGTCGAGCGTCCGTTCAACTTTGCTCGGCGTCGGCGCAGCCGCCATGAGGAGCAGCCGACGCACGCCGCCACGCATCGCGCGTTCCTGCAGCGAAGGATTGTCGACCACCCGCAACGCCACACTGTCGCCACGGTCGAGCAACGTTGGGTAGGCCCGCACCACGTGGCCGGCTTTCGATCGCTGCTCGACGATGCGCTCGATGTCACCGACGTCCCAGCGAACGATGTTGCGCCGCTCGGCGATGGGTGCAAGCTCCGACAGCGCCGCCCGAGCACTCGTCGATTGACGCTCGCGAATGGCTTCGAGATGGTCGCCGGCATCGACGACTCCGCCCGCTTCGTCCACCACCATCAGGTGGATGTGCAGATGATTCGGAAGGCGCGACGTGACGAACTGCCTGGCCCCGACCTCGACGCCTATGAACTCGGTCACCACCGCGGCCAAGGCGTCGACCAGGAGGCCGGAGGGCGACGGGTAGCGCTCGGCCAGAACGGCAACGATCTGGGCGGTGGTTTCCGCCAGCGGGATGAGAAGTCGACGAATCTCCTTCGGCAACGAACGCAGGAGCAACCCCACCAACTCGGCGCGGTACCCAGGGATTCCCCAGTCGAGCGTGTCGGTCGACACCTGATTCAGCGCGGTCAAGGGGACCGTCATCGTCACGCCGTCGAGCGGTGTGTCCGGAGCGAAGCGATACTCCAGTCGAAACTGATGATCACCCTGCTGCCAGACGTCGGGGTAGCCCGCCAGATCGATGCCGTGCCGGTTGGACAGCACCGCCGGCGTGAAGTCGAGCAAGCCGGCCTGTTCGCGGCGGGCAGTCTTCCACCAACGATCGAAGTTGCGGCCCGAGGTGACGTCGTCGGGAAGGCGCTCGTCGAAGAACCGGTACAGCGACTCGTCGTCGACGAGGTCGTTGCGGCGGACTCGCGCGTGGAGCAGTTCGACGCGTTCCACGAAGCGACGGTTGGTCGCGACGAACTCGTGACGCGTGGGCCAGTCGCCTTCCACCAATGCGTGTCGGATGAACATCTCGCGGGCGAGTTCACGATCCACGCGCTCCACCCCGACGTGACGGTTGTTGACGATCGGCCGCCCGTACAGGGTCACCGTCTCGGCAGTCAGCGCGCGTCCCGAGCGGGCGTCCCACCATGCCTCGCTGAACGAACGCTTCACGAGGTGCGCGCCCAGCGTCTCAGCCCATTCCGGATCGATCACCGCAACCCGTCTGGCCCAGATGCGTTCGGTTTCCACGAGTTCTGCGGCCATCACCCAGCGCGGCGGCTTGCGGGCCAGCACCGAGCCGCGGGCGATGGTGAAACGCGCCTCGCGCGCACCGAGGAACTCGCGCCCTTCGGGGCTGCGCTCGCCGATGTGCGACAGCAGTCCGGACAACAGCGCCTTGTGGACGTTGTCGGGATGGCCTGCGGTCACGCCAGGCCGGAAACCCAGCTGCCCAGCCACTTGCCGCAACTGGCTGTACAGGTCGCGCCATTCACGAACCCGCAAGTAGTTGAGGTGCTCGTCGCGACACATACGCCGAAACTGGTTGCCGGAAAGCTCACGCTGACGGTCACGGAGGTAGTCCCACAATGCGACGATCGACAACAGGTCGGAACCTTCCACGTCGAACCGGCGATGCAGTTCGGTCGCCCGCTCGGGCGACTCCTTCGGCCGCTCGCGCACATCTTGAATGGACAGCGCTGAAGCGATCACCAGCACCTCGCGCACGCACCCTTGCCGCTCGGCTTCGAGCACCATCCGTCCCAGTCGAGGGTCGACGGGAAGACGCGCCAGCTGACGACCGACGTCGGTGAGCCGACGCGGTGCTCCGATCTGGCCATCGACCAACGCCCCGAGCTCGTCGAGTAGTGCGTAGCCGTCGCGGATGATCGCCGAGTCGGGGGCCTCGACGAACGGGAACCGAGCGACATCGCCCAGTCCGATGGCGGTCATCTGCAAGATGACCGAAGCCAGATTGGTTCGCAGAATTTCCGGCTCGGTGAACTCGGGTCGTTCCGCAAAGTCGTCCTCGGCATACAGCCGGATGCACACGCCGGGAGCGACACGGCCGCATCGGCCGGCACGTTGATTGGCCGACGCCTGCGACACCGGTTCGATCGGCAGCCGCTGCACCTTGAGGCGACGGCTGTAGCGAGAGATGCGAGCCACGCCAGCGTCGATCACGTACCGAACACCTGGAACCGTGATCGACGTCTCGGCCACGTTGGTCGACAGCACGACGCGGCGACCACCATGCGGTTCGAAGATTCGATGCTGCTCGGCCGACGACAGTCGGGCATACAGCGGCAGCACCTCCAAGGTGTCGTCGTGTTCACGGAGTGCGTCGGCGACGTCGTGGATCTCGCGTTCACCGCTGAGGAACACGAGCACGTCTCCATCACCGACACGAGCGAGCTCGTCGACTGCGTCGAGCACGGCCCGCACCTGATCTCGGTCGTCGTGGGGGTCGTCGGGATGGTCGGCACCGAACGGGCGGTAACGAACCTCAACCGGGTACGTGCGGCCCTCCACCAGGAACACGGGTGCCGGTTCCCCGGATGCGTCGGCGAAGTGCTCGGCGAAACGTTCGGTGTCGATCGTGGCCGACGTGACGATCACGCGGAGGTCGGGTCGGCGCGGCAGCAACTGCTTGACGTACCCCAAGATGAAGTCGATGTTGAGGCTGCGCTCGTGGGCCTCGTCGATGATCAACGTGTCGTAGCGCGACAGCTGCGGATCGCGCTGTATGTCGTTCAGCAGGATGCCGTCGGTCATCACCCGAATGACCGTTCCATCGCCCGCCTGATCGTTGAATCGAACGCTGTACCCAACCGCCTCGCCGATGTTCACACCGAGTTCGTCGGCGATCCGTTCCGCCACCGTTCGAGCGGCAACGCGGCGAGGCTGGGTGTGGCCGATCAGGCCGCCGACGCCACGCCCTGCGGCCACGCACAACTTCGGGATCTGGGTGCTCTTGCCCGACCCGGTTTCGCCAGCGACCACCACGACTTGGTGGTTCTGTATCGCCTGGATGAGCTCGGGGACGCGGGATGCGATCGGCAAGCTTTCGGGATAGGTGATCGTCGTCATCGCCGCCAGCGCGGCAGTGCGGGCATCCAGCCCGCGGGTTCGACGATCGTTCATCCCGCCATGATGGCCGATCCGGGCCCAAAAGCCGTCGGAACTTCTCAGAACACCGGCGCACGGTGTGGGACGTCCCGGTGACCGGCAAACTGTCGGGGTGTTTCCAGACGTCACCGGCGAGTTGACTGCGGCAGCTCCGAAGGCATACCACCGGCTCTCGCACGACGAGCAGGAGAGGTTTCACATCCACGCAGATCGGCTCATGCGCCGAGCGTCATGGGAAGCTGCCCGCGATTTCACGATTCAACCCGCGATGATTCACACGGTCGCCGCGCACGCCGCTTTGATCGTGGCGGGTTTCGACCCGACGGTCGACCCGTTCCGCAACGTCGCCGCCATCGTGCTGCACGGCGGCACCATCGTCACGACTGGTCCCCAACCGGGCCCGGTGGCTGGCGTGATGAGCGCCGCGCCTCGATACCTCGCTGGACAGTCGGGGCATGGTCGCGGCCCGGTACTGCTCGACTGGCGCACGGTGCAGCGCGAAGTGAACCGCCCGAGCCGCGGATCGAATGTGGTGTATCACGAGTTCGCGCACAAGCTGGATCAGCTCGACGGAGATGCAGACGGTGTGCCGCCGATTGCCGATTCCGAAGCTCGGCAAGCGTGGGAACAGACCATCGGCACGAACTTCAGGCGTTTGCAACGCCGAGGGTCGACTGGTCTGGTCCGTGCGTACGGGGCCACCAACCAGGCGGAATACTTCGCGGTCACGTCAGAGGTGTTCTTCACCCGGCCGGTGGAGCTGCGAACGCAGATGGCTCGACTGTACGAACGACTGGCGGAGTTCTACCGTCAGGACCCAGCGGGCCGCATCGACGACGAGATCCTGCAGACCAAGATTTCCTAGACAGGATCGAGGACTCATGTCAGGCTATAACTACAATGCTTGCTAGGACAATAACTCATGCATGCTACCACCACCACCACATCGACCAAAGTGCTCGACGACACAGGAAACGCAGTCGCTGTTCCATGGATCGGCATCAACCACCTGGCGCTCATCACGAACGACATGGACACGACGGTTCGGTTCTGGCACGGCGTGCTCGACGCGCCGCTCGTTGCAACCGTCGGCCATGAGAACTTCCGGCACTACTTCTTCGCGTTCGGCGAATCGACCACGGTTGCGTTCTTCGAGTTCTCCGGCGAGCGAGCGCAAGAACTCAACAAGCCTGCGGGAGTGTTCGACGAACGTGCCACACAGTTCGACCACTTGTCACTGAACCTGCCCGACGAAGCAGCGCTCTTGGCGCTCCGAGATCGCCTGCACACGTTCGGTTGCGAAGTCACCGAAGTGGTCGACCACCAGATGATTCGGTCGATCTACTTCAGCGATCCCAATGGCATCGCGCTCGAAGCGTCATGGTGGGTGAAGGATTTCAACGAGTCGCCGCCAGGATTCAGCGACGAAACCTTCTTCCACGACTCCAACCCGGTGCCCGCAGTCGTCGAACTGCAGGCTGGCGCATTGACCCGCACGCCGGTCACCTTGCTCGCTGGGGCCTCGTCCGACCAGCCGTAGCAGTCGGCGGGCATGGTCAGCTCGTTGCGGTCGGTGTGTGCATGAAGGTTTCGATTGCTGCGGCGAGTTGCAACGGCTGATCGCCTTGCACGCTGTGACCCGCGTCGACTTCGAGCACCTCCACGTGCGGACAGCGCTTGCGGAACTCGGCGACGTCGTCGTCATCGACGACCGAACCCGTGCGCATGCCGCGCACCAGCAACACGGGCATGGCCAAGCGGCCGACGACCTCCCACAGCTCGGCGTGATCCGACGCACGCCGAAACTCGTCTTCATCTGCAGTGCTGGTGGTGTCTGCCGGATCGGCACTCAGCAGATCGTCGCCGCGCAACTGGTTGCGCTGGTGCCGCCACACCCACGAGCCATCAGCGAGTTGCAGTGCGTTGTGAAGAATTCCGCGGCGTAGGGAGCTCTCGCTCCGAGTGGGGTTGAACTCCACGGTGCGCGCAAGCAGCGCCTCGAAGTCGGGGAACGTGGCCGGACCGCGCACGAAGTCATGAATGGCCTTCGCCTTGTCGCCATTCACCCCCGGCGTCACGTCGACGAGGACCAGACGTCGTACCAGGTGCGGCGACTGCTCGGCCAGCATGATCGCGCTCAGCCCACCGAGCGACATACCCACCACCACCGCGGCCTGAGGGGCCAACGCCTCGCACACCACGGCCACATCGCGAGCGATGCCCTGTGGCGTCAACCCGTCGACCGCAGCTCCGCCGTCGGAATGGCCGTGGGCCGGGAGGTCGACGCACACGAGGGGTCGCTGCAGCGCGAGCGCCACGGTGTCGTAGGTGTGGGCGTTCTGAGCACCGCCATGCAGAAAGAACAGCTGTGGCTCCGCATCACCCCACACGAGTGCGCTCAGCGAACGACTCGGCTCGACCTCGACGGTTTCGCGTCGCACGACGGGAGGGCCGTCGAACGGCAACCCGAACTCGGCTGCGTTCTCGTGGAACAGCCCGAACTCGTCGTACGGCACGCCCATCAGGTCGACCTCGTCAGCTGCCCGTCCACTCGGGGGCGCGCTTCTCGGCGAATGCCCGAGGACCTTCCTTCGAGTCGTTCGACGAGAACACCTCACGTTGGAACGGCTCCTGCAAGGCCCAGAACTCGTCTTCGGTCACGCCTTGCGACAGCCGCACGAGTTGCTTCGAAGCAGACACCGCCAGCGGAGCGTTCTTCGCCACACGCTCAGCCAGCGCCATGGCGACATCGACCGCGCCGCCCTTGTCGGCGAGTCGGGCGACGAGGCCGTAGCTGAAGGCCTCTTCGGCAGTGATGGGGTCGGCCGTGATCGCCATCTCCATCGCCTTCCCATAACCCACCCGGCTGGGCAGGCGCAGCAAACCGCCGGCCGCGGCGAACAGCCCGACGCCGGCTTCCGGGATGCCGAACTTGGCACCCTGAGCCGACACGAGCAGGTCGCAGGTCAACGCCAACTCCATGCCGCCGGCGAGCGCGAACCCTTCGACGGCACCGATCAGCGGCTTCTTGGAGCCGACTTTGATGAACTCGAAGAACGGACCGATGTTCTCGCCACGCGAGAACGCCTTGAGGTCCATACCGGCGCAGAAGCCGCGGCCGTTGCCGGTGAGCACGCCGGCGGTGAGGCCAGGGTCACTGTCGAGTTCTTCGATCGCTGCAGCGAGCAGCGAGGCCAACGCGAAGTTGATCGCATTCATCGCCTCGGGTCGATTCAACGTGATCAGCAGCACGCGCCCGCGACGTTCGGTGAGCACCGCCAGTTCGCCCGCTTCGTTGGTGAGTGCCTCGTTGTTGGGTGCCTCGTTGTTGGGTGCCTCGTTGTTGGGTGATGGTTCGGACATGTCGTGCTCCTTCACTTCGTCTGGCATCGTTCGTTCCTCACTTCGGCGGCATGCGAATGCCGCCGTCGACGCGGATGACTTCCGCGTTCATGTAGGGGTTGGTGATCAGGTCGACGACCATGAAGGCCAACTCTTCGGCATGGCCGAGACGCTTCGGGAACAACACCGATTGGCCGAGGTGCGCCTTGAACGCATCGGAATCGGGGCCCTCGCCGTAGATCGGTGTGTCGATGAGGCCCGGCGCGATGGTGTTCACACGGATACCCATGGCCGACAGGTCTCTCGCGATCGGCAGCGTCATGCCGACGATGCCGCCCTTCGATGCCGAGTACGACGCCTGGCCGATCTGCCCGTCGAACGCCGCGACCGACGCCATGTTGACGATTGCGCCGCGCTGGCCGTCTGCGTCGACAGCTTCGGTCTTGGCCATGGCCGCCGCCGACTGACGCAGCATGTTGAACGAGCCCAGCAGGTTGATCTTGATGACGAAGTCGAAGTCCTTCTGCGCCATCGGGTCGTTGTTGCGGTCGACGGTGCGCGCTGCGCGCCCGAGACCGGCCGAGTTCACCAGCGCCCGCAGCGGGCCCATCTCCGACGCCGCGGTGACCGCAGCAGCACCATCTTCCTCACTCGACACGTCGCACTTGACGAACAGGCCCCCGATCTCGGAAGCAACGAACGTGCCGCGTTCCTCGTTCAGGTCGGCGACGACGACGCGCGCACCGAGATCGGCGAGTTGGCGAGCCGAGGCTTCACCGATTCCCGACGCGCCGCCAGTGACGATGGCCGAAGCCCCTTGCAGGTTGAAACGTGGCATCAGCCAATCCTCTCGATGATCGTGGCGTTCGCGAGACCGCCGCCTTCGCACATGGTCTGTAGACCGTAGCGACCACCGGTGCGCTCGAGCTCATTCAGCAGTGTCGCCATGAGCTTCGTGCCCGAGCAGCCAAGCGGGTGGCCGAGGGCAATCGCGCCGCCGTTCACATTGGTCTTCTCCAGATCGGCACCGTGCGCCTTGGCCCACGCCAACGGCACCGAAGCGAACGCCTCGTTGACCTCGAACAGGTCGATGTCGTCGATGGTGAGCCCCGACTTGGCGAGAATCTTCTCGGTAGCAGGGATTGGACCCTTCAGCATGGTCACCGGGTCGGTGCCGGCGACAGCGAATGAGTGGAAGCGAGCCCGTGGCGTGAGCCCGAGTTCCAGGGCCTTCTCCTCGCTCATGATCAGCATGGCCGACGCGCCGTCACTGATCTGTGACGAGTTGCCGGCAGTGACCTTGCCATCGTCTTTGAAGGCCGACTTGAGCTGCGCCAACGACGCTGGCGTGGTGCTCTCGCGGATGCCCTCGTCACGGCTGAACATCTCTTCGACGCCGTCGATGATGACGGGCACGGGGACGATCTCGTTGTCGAACCGGCCTTCGGCCGTGGCTTGGGCTGCACGGCGCTGGCTCTCGGCACCGAACGCATCGAGGTCTTCGCGGGTGAGGCCGTACTCGTCGGCGATCATCTCGGCACCGATGCCCTGGCCCGGCAACCCCGTGTCGGCGTAGCGATCGAACATCGACTGCGGGAACGGCATGCCCATTTTGCCTTCCACGCTAGACGAGCCCATTGGCGTGGTGGTCATGACTTCCACTCCTGCGGCCACGACGATGTCGTACGCACCGGAGATGACGCCTTGCGCGGCGAAGTGGACCGCCTGCTGGCTGGAGCCGCACTGGCGATCGACGGTGGTGGCCGGAACGGTCTCTGGCCAGCCGGCAGCGAGTACCGCGTTACGGCCGATGTTGAACGCTTGCTGACCAACCTGAGACACACAGCCCATGATGACGTCGTCGACGAGTGCCGGGTCGAGGTTGTTGCGATCTTGGAGTGCCTTGAGCACGAAGCCGGCGAGGTCGGCCGGATGCCAATCTTTCAACTTGCCATTGCGCTTGCCTGCTGGCGTGCGCACGGCGTCGACGATGACGGCGGTGCGAGGGGTGAGAGTCATGTTGGTACTTCCTCCGTATTGGTACTGGAATCGTTGCTGATGTTGTCGGTGTTACGCGAGCTGATGTTGCGCTGCAGACGCATCAGCAAGCTGGCGAGTAGTTGGCGTTCATGGCGCGAGATGCCCTGGCGTAATTGGGCACGAATGACTGCGTCGCATTCTGCGATTTGGGCGGCCATCGCCAGACCAGCATCGGTGACCGCGAGATTCCACACGCGACGGTCGGTGGCGTCTGGGGTGCGCTCCAACAAGCCGAGCGCTTCGAGTCGGTCGACCTGTGAACCGGTGGAAGCGCGCCCTTGGCCCATTCTTTCCGCAGCACGTGTTTGGTTCACGGGGCCGAACTCGGCAACGTAGGCGAGCAAACTGGCGAGACTCAGCGTCAGCCCGTATGGCGCGAGCCGCTCGTCGTACCACGCCTTGATCGACTCGGCGGTCCACATGAGCGTGCTCTCCACCCGCCGCCACGGCGGAGAATCGAGCTCATGACTCGAACTGGTGTCGGGCTGACCTGCCATATCTGTATGTCACCATACAGTCCACGCACGTACATTTCCGAATCCAACGCTGGGTGCGCCTCGATTCGCTACGCCTGCAGACAGTATGGGAGCATACAAACATGACGACTGTCGAATCGACTGCACTCTCCCCTGCGGAGGCTGAAGAATTCAGGGCGCGTTGCATTGCGTTCCTGGCCGAGAACGCCGTGGCCGGCAAGCGCCGCGACCTCGACGGTGCCAAGGTGTTCCAGGGAAAGCTGGCTGAGGCTGGCCTTGCTGGCCTGGCGTACGCGAAGGAGTACGGCGGTGCCGGGCTCACCAACGAGCACGACCGCATCTGGCGTGCTGTCTCGCAGCAGTTCCCGGCGATGGCTGGCGAGCTCGTCATCAGCCACGGCATGTGCCTGCCAGTACTCAACGAGTTCGGCACCGATGAGCAGAAGCGCCGGTACCTTCCCGACAACATCTCAGCCAAGACCGTGTGGTGCCAGATGTTCTCAGAGCCCGGCGCTGGTTCCGACGTCGCCAGCCTGCAGATGCGGGCCGAACGCGACGGCGACGAATACATCCTCAACGGCCAGAAGGTGTGGACCACGTATGCCCACGTCAGCGACTACGGCGTCGTCATTGCCCGCACCGACCCCGAGCAACCCAAACACGCCGGCATCTCGATGTTCATCGTCGACTTGACGTCGCCGGGCGTCGAGATTCGCTCGATCCACCAGATCGACGGTGGCCGCGAGTTCAACGAAGTGTTCTTCGCCGACGTTCGCATCCCAGTGGAGAACCTCATCGGCGAGTACAACAACGGCTGGCGTCAGGCCACAGCCATGCTCATGTACGAGCGTGTCGCCATCGGCTCCATGGGTGCCGGATCCATCAGCCAGCCCTACTACGACATCCTGCTCGAAGCGGCGAAAGCCAATGGGTGCGACCAAGACCCGGTTGTGCGTGACCAACTCATGCAGGTGTACGCAATGGAGACCACCAAGTCGATGGTGGCCATGCGCACCCGCGCCGAGATGAAAGCTGGCAAGACTCCCGGCCCAGGTGGATCGCTCGGCAAGCTCGCGAGCTCGGTGATCGCCTGGCGCTTCCGGTCCATCGCCCAGGAGATCGCTGGGCCTGCCAGCATCGCGTGGGCAGACAC
>DATKCX010000184.1:0-5042 GCA_035512975.1 Ilumatobacter sp. | reverse complement strand
CTGCTCGTCTACATCGGGTCGCTGTTGCTGATGGTCGTGTCGGCCTTCTTCGCGCTCGATTCGTTCACCCAGAAACCAACCAACGAACTCACGTTGGAGAACCTCGACACAGCGTTCACCACCTGGACGTTCGTGACGGTGGTGCTCAAATCGGTGGCCGTCGCAACCGCGGTGACGGCGCTGTGCTTCGTCATCGCCTTGCCGACTGCGTTCTACATCTCCAAAGTCGCCGCGCCCTGGTTGCGGCGCGGACTGATCGTCGCGGTGTTGATGCCTCTGTGGGCCGGCTACCTCGTGAAGGGTTACGCCTGGAAAGCGATGCTGCGCCCCGGTTCCGAATTCGGTGTGAACAAAGACGGCGGATTCCTGCAAGCCACCTTCGGCTGGACCCCCGGCTTCGGCTGGCTTGCGGTCATTCTGTCGCTGTCGTACCTGTGGTTGCCGTACATGGTGCTACCGATCTACGCCGGGCTCGACCGTCTGCCGAACTCGCTGCTCGACGCATCTGGCGACCTCGGAGCCCGACCCGGCCGGACGTTCCGGTCGGTGGTGATGCCCATGCTGGTGCCGTCGATCGCAGCCGGTTCGATCTTCACGTTCTCGTTGTCGCTCGGCGATTTCATCACCCCCAACCTCGTCACCGAAGGCAAGGTGCAGATGATCGGCAACCTCATCGCTCGAACCCTCGGTGCCCCCAATCAGCCGTTGGCGGCGGCGTTCACGCTCTGGCCATTGCTGATCGTCGTCGTCTACCTCGCCGGGATGAAGCGTCTCGGCGCGTTCGAGAATTTGTGACCGCCATGTACGTCACTCGACTCACACGGTGGATCCTTCGGGGGTGGATGGGTTTCACCCTCGTCTTCCTCTACCTGCCGTTGCTCGTCATCGCGATCCTGAGCTTCAACACGGCAACGTCGCTTTCGTGGCCACCCGCAGGCTTCACCACGTCGTGGTGGAGCGCCGCGTGGGACGCCGAAGGGCCGCGCGAGGCGTTGTGGAACTCGGTGAAGCTGGCGCTGGCCGCCACGCTCATCGCCATGATCGTCGGCTCGCTCGCGGCGTTCGGCATGCAGCGCTTCTCGTTCTACGGCAAGCAGTCGGTTTCGTTCATGCTGGTGTTGCCCATTTCGCTGCCCGGCATCGTCACCGCAATCGCGCTTCGCAACACCTTCGACCGCACCATCGACCTCGGGGTGGTGGACTTTCGGGTCGGCTTCGGCTTCCAATCGCTCGTCATCGCCCATGCCACGTTCTGCATCGTCGTGGCGTACAACAACGTGGTGGCACGATTACGAAGATCGTCGCCGAACCTGCTCGACGCCTCGGCCGATCTCGGTGCCAGCGGTATGCAGACATTCCGATACGTCACGTTCCCGCTGATGCGTTCTGCGCTGTTGTCGGGTGGAATCCTGGCATTCGCGCTCAGCTTCGACGAGATCGTCGTCACCACGTTCACGGCCGGTTCCGGCTACATCACGCTGCCGCAATGGATCTTCGCCAACGTCAGCAGGCCGAACAATGTGCCCATCGTGAACGTGATGGCGACGTTCGTGATGATCGTGTCGATCCCGTTGGCGTGGTTCGCCCAGCGACTCGCCGACAAGGAGTAGCGCAGACCTCAGTTGGTCAGCCCAGGTGATCGGCGAAGGCGACGAGCCGATCGAGCACATCGGTCCAGCCTTGTTCGAGGTTGTCGCTGTCCTCGCAGGGATGCGAGACCGTGACGGTGGTGCCGGCGACGGCCGTGCCTGCGGGTTCGGGGGTGAAGTCCACGGCGACGGTTTCGATGGGGCCGCGCTCGTCGCCGTCTTCCCAGCACCACGTCATCACGAGTCGGTGCGGCGGCTTCACTTCCACGAACTGCCCGTGTACGCCGAAGCCGGCCGACTTGCTGGCCATCCGGTAGAACCCACCGACGCGTGCGTCGACGACGTAGTCGGTGTCGGGCAGCATCGGCCACCACCAGCGCACGAGTTGCTCGACGTCGGTCCACGCCGCAAAGACTGAGGTGGGATCAGCGGGCACATGTCGTTCCAGCACCAGTGTTCTCATGGGACCAGGGTAAGCCACCGACGGAAGTCGTGCGGATCGTGCGGTGATCGAATGATGGCGTCGCGGGCTCAGCGATAGCGTCGGGTCGGTATGGAATGGATCTTTCTCCTTCTTGCCGTTGCGGTGCTGGTTTTCGGCGTCGCGGTGGTGTTGCTCAACCGTCGGCGTCAGGGCTCTTCTGCGGCCCCGGTTCGTCCATCGCCGCGTCCCACTGCTCCGCCACCCAAACCGGTCGTTGATGCCAGCAGCGACACGATCACCCGGCCCGACGTCGACGACCGTGCTGATGTCGAGGTTGATGATGTCGCGGTCGAGCCGGTCAAGCCGGCCTCGCTACGCGACCGTTTGTCGAAGGCCCGCTCGGCCTTCTCTGGTGCGTTCGGCTCCGTGCTCGGCCGCTCCACGATCGACAGCGACACGTGGGAAGACCTGGAGGAAGCTCTCCTGCGCGCCGACGTCGGTCTCGCCGTCACCGACGGTCTCCTCGACGGCTTGAAGGCTCGTGTGAAGGCAAAGGAGATCACCGAACCGCAAGCGTTGCTCGACGCCCTGCAAGCCGAGATGGTGAACCGCCTCGCCGGATCAGATCGAACGCTGCGCTTCGACCAGAACGAACCCGGCCACCCGAACGTGTGGATGTTCGTCGGCGTGAACGGCGTGGGCAAGACCACCACCATCGGCAAGCTGGCCAACCAGCAGGTGGCTACCGGACGCACGGTGCTCCTCGCCGCTGGCGACACCTTCCGTGCTGCCGCAGCAGAGCAGTTGGGCACGTGGGCGGAACGATCGAACGCCGAGTTCGTGCGAGGTGCCGAAGGCGGCGATCCGTCATCGGTCATCTTCGACGGCGTGGAACGCGCAGCGGCGCGCAACATCGACATCGTGTTCGCCGACACCGCTGGTCGCTTGCACACCAAGACGAACCTCATGGAGGAACTTCGCAAGGTTCGCCGCGTGGCCGAGAAGGGTTCCGGCACCGTCACCGAGACGCTGCTCGTGATCGACGCGACGACCGGCCAGAACGGTCTCACCCAGGCGAAAGAGTTCAGCGACGTCACCGATGTCACCGGAGTGGTGTTGACCAAGC
Organism: Ilumatobacter sp.; assembly: GCA_035512975.1. Taxonomy (GTDB): domain Bacteria; phylum Actinomycetota; class Acidimicrobiia; order Acidimicrobiales; family Ilumatobacteraceae; genus Ilumatobacter. The sequence goes on along the minus strand of DATKCX010000184.1, from coordinate 1,903 downwards.
TCGACGGTTCGGCCAAGGGCGGGATCGTCTTCGCGATCGAGACCGAGATGGGGTTGCCCGTCAAGTTGGTGGGTATCGGCGAGCAGATCGGCGATCTGATCCCGTTCGTGCCCGAAGAGTTCGTGGCCGCCTTGTTCGACCGAACGAGCTGACGAGTCGAAAGTTTTTCACACCAGGGAACCAACCGCACGGAAGTGACGTCCAAAGCTCATGACACCCACCACTTCGCCCTCACGCCGCCGGATGCTGCTGTCGATGTCGATCGCTGCGACCCTCACGTTCTCCTTGGCTGCTTGCGGCTCGGACGACAACGGAACCACCGCTGACACGATCGCCAACGTCGACGGGTCCGGTGTCGCGACCACCGTTCCGGGCATGCGTCCGGCCGTTCCCGTTGAAGTCGCAGCTGGGTCGTCTGGCGCAAACACTGCGGTCGCCGAACGCGAGATGGCCTCCTCCGACATGACGACGTCCGACATGTCGATGATCGCGCCGTACTACATCTCAGAATTCGTGCTCGGCGAAGGCTTTCCGGCATTGCCGACCAACGATGTCGGCTTCGTGTACGACGTCACGACCATCCCAACCGACGAGGAGATCGCGGCACTCGCCGCCGTGTTCGGCGTGGAGGGCGACGTGGTGTTCGCTGACCAAGACGGGTACAAGTCGTGGCAAGTCGGTCCGAGCGACGGCACCGGCCCCACGTTGTACGTGTCAGGCGACGCCCAACTCAGCTGGTCGTACAGCCCGCCGTGGAACGACCAGACCGACTCGGCAGTCTCGTGCGTGTCTGTCGACCCTGCGATGAGTACCCCGGACGCTTTCGTTGGCACAACAGCCAATGAACCTGGTGTCGGCGATGCACTCGAGTCCACGACTGTGCCGTCCATCAGGCCCGCGGAGGAGTGCGAAGCTCCGGCACCGCCAGCAAATGTTCCCACCGCCGACGCAGCGGAAGCCATGGCGACCAAGACGCTCACGACGTTGGGCATCGACACCTCGACGTCGACCTTCGACACCTACGCCGACGAGTGGAACGCCACCGTCACCGCCACCGTCACCCGCGATGGAGTTCCGACTGGGCAAACGTACTTCTTTGGTTACGGTGCCGAGGGAGCGCTCCAGTGGTCCGGCGGTTCCCTTGCAGAACCATCTCTCGTAGGCCCGTACACCCTGGTCGACATCGACACGGCCCTCGCCCGCTTGGTCGAAATGAATGCCTGGCAGAGCATGGCGTATCCCACCGACATGCTCGCCGTCGACAGGGCTGAACCAGTTGTCGACGTGGCCGCGGAGCCGGCGGTTGGAACGGTCGATTCCGGCAGCGGAGTTGCCGGCAGCGAGGGTTCCGCTGGCAGCACCGAGCCGGGCGTAGCGCCCGTCGACCCGTTGATCGATCCCATGCCCGTCGACCCCATGCCCGTCGAACCGAACCCGGTGCCCGAGACCTACCCTGCGCCAGAAGCCCGCACCGTCACGTTGGTCGACGTGCAAGCCGACGTGTGGTGGGCGTGGGACGTCGACAACGTCTTGTGGTTGCTGCCCGCCTACCGCTTCATCGACACCGATGGCGGCTGGCACGTGGTTCCGGCGGTCACCGACGAGTTCCTGATCGAGGTCGAGCAGCCAATGATTGAAATCGTGCCGCCACCGACCACCACGCTGCCGGCATTCGACGTTGATTCGCCGGTTGATCCGCCGGTTGATCCGTTGGAGACAACGACGTCGATCACGGCTCCCGTGCTCCCCGTCGACGTCGACGTCACATCGCTCGAGCAGTCGCTCGGCCTTCCGCTCGACGAGTTCTCCAAGGTCGCCGAGACCTTGGGCGTCGAGGTTCGAGTCACCGAACGTGACGGCGAGTCGCTGCCCGTCACCATGGACTACCGCTCCGACCGAGTGA
>DATKCX010000183.1:0-17886 GCA_035512975.1 Ilumatobacter sp. | reverse complement strand
CAACGCCACGTCTGACGAGTTCGGCGTTGGCGAACACACCGACTACGGCCTGCTGACCCTGCTCGCGCAGGACGATCGCGGCGGGCTCGAGGTGCGAACCCCAGACGGCCGGTGGCTCGACGTTCCTGCCGAGCCGAACACGCTCGTGTGCAACCTGGGAGACATGCTCGACCGGCTCACCGAGGGCCGCTATCGCTCCACGCCGCACCGGGTTCGCAATACCAGCGGTTCCAGCCGGCTGTCGTTCCCGTACTTCTTCGATCCGTCGTGGGACGCAGTCGTCACCGCCGTACCACTCGGCGGCTCCGCTCCGGCCGACGACGCCGATCGTCGATGGGACGGCTCCAGCGTCCACGCCTGGGAAGGCCGGTACGGCGACTACCTCACCAGCAAGGTCTCCAAAGCGTTTCCCGATCTGTTCGCAAGCGTGGCGAGCGGCGGCGCTACTTCAGACGCAGGCTGATCTCGTTCGCGAGCAGTCGACCCGGGCGAGTGAGCACCCAACGATCGCCACGCTGCTCGATCAAGCCGTCCAAGCCATCGGCATCGAGCGCGTCGAGCGGCACGCCGTCACGCATCCGGAGTTGCAGTTCCAGTGCCTCGAACGCACGCGTCGCATCGTCGAGTGTTTCCCCTGCCGCTTCGGTCGGTTCGCTCGCCTCGACCAGGTCGATGTACCGATCAGGTGTGCGCACGTTCCACCAGCGGCGGCCATCGTGGTGTGAGTGGGCTGCGCAGCCGAAGCCGCGATAGTTCTGTTGCCGCCAATACAGCACGTTGTGGCGACACTCGTGACCCGGCTTGGCCCAGTTCGAGATCTCGTAGTTGTCCAAACCCGCCGCCGCGAGAGCCTCGTCGACCACGTGGTACTTGTCGGCTTGGTCGTCGTCGTCGGGATGCCGATCGGGTTGGGCGGCCAACGGGGTACCAGCCTCGATGGTGAGCCCGTACGCCGACACGTGAGGCGGTTCGAGACCGACCACTTCGGCCACCGTGCGCTCCCAATCGGCGAGCGACTCCCCCGCAGCGCCGTAGATGATGTCGAGGTTGAACGTCGGCATACCGGCGGCGTGCACCGCTTCGACCGCACGCTGCACGTTCGATCGGCTGTGCTGCCGCCCGAGTGCCCCCAGCACATGAGTCACCATCGACTGGACGCCGACGCTCACTCGATTCACTCCCCCGTCGACATACGCCCGGAGCAATTCGACCGTGACGTTGTCAGGGTTGCACTCGATCGTGATCTCGGCTTCGTTCTCGACCGGTACGTCGGCGAGCACCGCCATCAATGCGTCGGGTTCCACCATCGATGGTGTGCCACCGCCGACGAAGATGCTGGACGCGACCGGCATGCCATCGTGGACGGCGTGGCCGATGTCGGCCCGCAACGCCGCCAGGTAGCGATCGGTGAGATGATGACGATCGGTCCACGTGGCAAACGCGCAGTAGTCACACTTCGAAGCGCAGAACGGAATATGGATGTAGACGCCGAACGGCTCGTCCGGCACCACATTCGTCACGACGCCTGACTCTCCTGTCAGGAGGGACGGAACACGAGGTCGAGCGCCTCGAGACGCAACGCGACCTGATCCACCGGAATGTCGAGCATGGCCGCGATCGCACGCTTGTCGTCGGCGCGAATCGTCAACACGCGACCGTTGAAGTCTTGGCGTTGCACTTGGATCATCCGCAGGAACCGTGTGAGCATCTCGAACGGAGCGCCCGACAGTTGCGTCAACTTCAAGATGTCGATCGCCAGTTTGGGACGCACACCGGTGCCGTCGAACGCATCGCCTGGGTCGGCCACATTGCGTGGCAACAGCTGGTCGACCGGCACCCGGTAGAACTGCGCCAGTCGGTCGAGCCTGGGCAACGAGAGCGCCCGCTCGCCGCGCTCGTACGCGCCCAGCACCGACGCTTTGAACTCTTGCTCGGACTGCGCTTCCACATCGTGGAGCGACAACCGTTTCTGCTTGCGAATGGCTCGCAGCCGCTCACCTACTTGGACGCTGTACCCCGCATCGTTGTCGTCAAAGTCTTCCATGGGTCCTACCTGAAGCGTCTGTGGTCGGATGCTGCAGCGAGTTCGGAACGCTCGCGCGAGCACCGCCGAGTCTAGCCACTCTTTGAGGTCAGACGGCGACCGACAGCACTGAGAGCACCAGATTGATCAAGTTCGTGAGACTCAGCGCACGCGGAATGGGACGATGGTCGCCAAGACGGCCACTGCAATCGCGGCAGTTTCGACCCGAAGTACCGATGATCCGATGCTCACTCGATCGAGCGCGACCTCCAGTTCGGCGTCGCTCCAGCCACCCTCTGGACCAACCGCAAACGAATGATCGGTCGCAGTCAGCGGCCTGCCACCTGGTTCGGCGGCCACCGCGCGCGGCAAGAACTGCGCCGCCGGGGTCGGCCCCTCGATGGCGGGAAGCCACACCTGACGTGACTGCTGTATCGCTTCGATCGCGGTGCGTCGCAACTTCGCCAGCTGTTTGTCGGCGCGATCGCCCGCCCAGCGAACGACGGATCGCTCGGCGTGTAGTACCACGATGCGGTCGACGCCGACCTCGGTGAGTTTCTGGACGATCCACTCTGGACGATCAAGTTTCGGCACCGCGAACCCGACGGTGATCGGCGGGTCTCTCCTGGCCTCGAAACCAACGTCGCCATCAGGCCGCACGTTGCCCCCTGCCGCTCGGCACAACCGCCACGAACCTGCGCCGTCGGTCACCGTGATCAAGGCCCCGTCACCGACTCGCAGCACACGGAACACGTGATGAGCAGCGTCGTCGTCGAGCAACGGCTGCTCGACGTCGGTGACCAGGGCGTGGGCGGAGGCTCGACGCAGTGCGTCAGATGCCTCCGGCGTCACGAGAACGCCGACTTGATCTTCGAGAACAATCCGCCCGCCGGCTCGCCGACCGTCTCGCCGCGCCCCTCGGCAAATCGGCGAAGCAACTCGCTTTCGTCGTTGCTGAGTTTGGTGGGCACGTCGACGCGAATCACCGCGATCAGATCACCGCGCCCGCGCCCTTGCAAGCGTGTGACGCCACGGCCCCTGAGGACGAACTGGCGTCCTGGTTGCGTGCCCGGTGGCACGGTGAGCGGTTCGTCGCCATCGAGCGTGTCGAGGATGACGTGGGTACCGAGCGCAGCCTGGGCGATCGAGATCGGAACCTCGCACAGCAAGTGGTCGCCGTCACGGACGAACCGGTCGTGGGAGGCGACCCGCAAATGCACGTACAGGTCGCCTGCGGCACCGCCGCGAGGGCCAACGGCACCACGCCTGGTGAGCCGCAGCGTGGACCCGTCGACCACACCGCCGGGCACTTCGACGGTGTAGGTCTTCTCGGTGGTGACTCGGCCTTCGCCTCGACAGGTGGGACACGGCGTGGTCACGACTTGGCCGAGACCGCCGCAGCGGCTGCACGGACTGGTGGTGACCATTTGACCGAGGACGCTCTGGCGGATCCTTTGCACTTGCCCCGAGCCGCTGCACTCTGAGCACGTGACCGGTTGGGTGCCCTCACCGGCACCGCTGCCGTCACACGTTTCGCAACCCTGCGGCAGCCGAAGCGTGACGGGAATCTCACCGCCGAACACCGCTTGTTCGAACGCGATGTCGACAGTGACTTCCATGTCCTGGCCGCGAGGCGGTCCAGCCGGGCCACGGCGTCCGCCTCCGAACGGGCTGCCACCGCCACCGCCCCCGAAGAACGCGTCGAAGATGTCGCCCAGACCGCCGCCGCCGAACATGTCACCCATGTTGGGTTGTCCGTTGGCACCGGTCACACCGTCTGGCCCGAACCGGTCGTAGCGCGCCCGCTGCTGATCATCAGACAGCACTGCGTACGCGTTCGACAGTTCCTTGAACCGTTCAGCAGCTTCGGGGTTGTCGGGGTTGGCGTCGGGGTGGAGCTCGCGAGCGCGTTTGCGGTACGCCTTCTTCAAGTCGTCGGCGGTCGCGTTGCGCGCCACACCGAGGAGGTCGTAGTAATCGGCTGCCATCAACTGTCTCCGAGTCGTTTGCCCAGCCGGTCAGACACCATGTCGACCGTGGCGAGGGCTTGTGGGTAGTTCATTCTGGTAGGGCCGAGCACGCCGACGGAACCCACGTGCTGTCCGTCGACGACCACGGGGGCGACGACTACCGAGCACGCGGAGAGCGGTTCGACGCCGTGTTCGACCCCGATCGCCACCGACATGCCACGGTCGACGATGTCGCGAACGAGCGACACCACGACGAATTGCTGCTCGAGGGTGTGCAGTACTTGACGCACGACCTCGACGGCATCGAACGCGTCGGCCATGGTGGACGCACCACCCATGTACACGTGATCGTCAACCGACTGGACTTGCAGAGCCGCCACTGCCGACCGGACGACGTCGTCGACACCGGCAATCGCGTCGACGCCCGACGGACCGACATCGGCGAGCGATGCGAGCGTGCTGCCTTCCAGTGAGTGCGCCAGGTGCGCCGCGGCGGCAAGCAATGCCGAGTCGCTCAGCGTCTCGGCGATTTCGATGACTTCGCTGTGCACGACCCCAGTGGCGAACACCACCACGACGGTGGCGGCGACGCTGGACAACCGGACGATCTGGACGGTTCGCACCGGAATGGGTTGCGCGCTCGGCCCCAGCACCACTGCCGCGCTGTGCGTGAGGGTGGTGAGCAGGTCAGAGGTGCGGTGCAACATCTCTTCGAGCCGGCCGTGCGCGGCATCGAAGAACTCACCGACATGGCGGCTCGTGACATCGTCGAGCCGACCCGGTGTGGCGAGGTGGTCGACGAAGAACCGATAGCCCTTGTCGGTCGGGATCCTTCCCGCCGAGGTGTGCGGCTGGACGAGGAACCCCTCCTGTTCGAGCACCGCCATCTCGTGTCGAATGGTCGCCGACGACACACCGATGCCCGAGGCGGTGGCGATGTGGGACGATCCGACCGGCAGAGCGGTCGCGATGTACTGATTCACCACGGCACTCAGGATTGCGGTCTTGCGGTCGTCCAGCATGTTGGCAGTCAACGATACCGACTGCCAGGAGGTTCAGCGGACATCAGCGGCCAGCGACGACGTCGTACTGTGACGTCGTACCGTGGCGGTCACCGTTCGTTCGGGCTGGCAGCAAGCGGATTGGACGAGCCGAGCAGACTTCCCAGCACCTCGAATCGGCTCTGGGCAGGATGCGACCCGAGCGCCCACCACACCAACGCGAGCACGGCCACCAGCGAGATGATCGCGCCGTACGCCAGCGACCATTCCAGACCGATCGTGTCGCCGATGATTCCGGTGATCGGTCCGCCGATGGGGTACGAACCGAGGAACGCGACCGCGGTGAGCGCCAGGATTCTCCCGCGCATGTCGGGTGGGCACGTCTCCTGGGTGATCGCGTTCATGCTGGAGATGAATCCTGACCCACCCAAGCCCAGCGGCAACGACACGGCGAGCGCAACCCATCCCGATGGCGACCACGCCAACGCCAATCCGGCCGCACCGAGAATCAGTCCGTTGCCTGCCATCCACCGAAGCGTCACGCGCGCTCGCGCTGCGGTGGCGAGCGAACCGATCAGGCTGCCGACGCTGATCGCGGTGAGCACCCAGCCGTACCACTGCTCGGAGTTCCAGATCTCAGACGCAATGCGGGGCACCGACACGCTGTAGTTGAAGCCGAACGTCGAGACGACGGTGAAAACCACGAACGTGACCAGCAAGGCCGACGACGAGTGGATGTAGCGCAGCGCGTCGCGAATCGGTGTGCCGCCTTTCGCGAGGCGTGGGGGCGGGTACAGCTTCGACGTGTCGACGAGCAGCAGCGATCCGATGATCGCCACGAACGACAGCGCATTCACCGAGAACAGCCAACCGGTGCCCAACGGTCCGATCAACAGCGCCGTGATCGCAGGCCCGAAGATGCGCGAGCCGGTCATCACGGCAGTGTTGAGCGACACCACGTTCGAGATCTGTGATTCGGGCACCAACTCGATCACGAAGCCGCGCCGCGCCGGATTGTCGAACGCCGAGACGATGCCAAGGATCAGCGTCAGCACATAGATCCACTCGATGGTCAGCTCACCCGCGATGTCAAGTGCGGCAATCGCGATTCCCTGAGCGGCCAGCAAGGTCTGTGTGATCAGCGCCATCTTGCGACGATCGACCCGGTCGGAGATGACCCCGGCCCACGCACCCATCAGCAGCAGTGGTCCGAACTGCAGGGCAGTCAGAATTCCGATGGCGGTGGTCTTGCCCGTGAGTCGGTCGACGAGGATGGCGACAGCGGTGAATTGGATCCACGTGCCGACGTTCGACAGCATGAGCCCGCCGAAAAAGAGTTTCGCATTCCGGTTCCCATGCATGGATCGGAACGTGGACGACATGCCGACAGCGTGTCGGAAGAATCGATCCACGGCACCATCGGTTTGCCGGCGTTTCGCTACATTTCGGCCGCATCAACCTGCGCGGGTTGGAAGTACTGCCCGTCGCCGTGTGAACGTGGGGTCTGACCCCACCGTCAGTCGTCGAGCTTGAGAGCGCTGATGAAGACGTCGCCGGGCACTTCAACCCGTCCGATCGACTTCATCTTCTTCTTGCCCTCTTTCTGCTTCTCGAGCAGCTTGCGCTTGCGGGTGATGTCGCCGCCATAGCACTTGGCGAGCACGTCTTTGCGCTTGGCCTTCACGGTCTCGCGTGAGATGACCTTGCCCCCGATGGCCGCCTGGATGGGCACGTCGAACATCTGGCGTGGAATGAGCTCCTTGAGCTTCTCGCCCATGCGGCGTCCGTAGGCCTCGGCCTTCTCGCGGTGCACGATCGTGGAGAACGCGTCGGCGACCTCGCCGTTGAGCAGGATGTCGACCTTCACCAGGTTGGCGGGGAGATAGCCGGCGGGTTCGTAGTCGAGGCTGGCGTAACCCTGGCTGCGCGACTTGAGCTGGTCGAAGAAGTCGATGACGACCTCGCCGAGGGGGATCTCGTAGACCAGCTCCACACGCTCGGGCGACAGGTACTCCATCTTCTTCATCTCGCCGCGCCGCGTCTGGCACAGCTCCATGAGCGAGCCGGTGTACTCCTTGGGCGTGATGATCGACACTTTGAAGATCGGCTCTTCGATGCGATCGATCTTCTGCACCATTGGCAGGTCGGCCGGGTTCGACACCACCACCACGTCACCGTTCGTCGACGTCACCCGATACTCCACCGACGGTGCGGTGGCGATGAGCGCCAGGTCGAACTCGCGCTCGAGCCGCTCTTTCACGATCTCCATGTGCAACAGGCCAAGGAATCCACAGCGGAAGCCGAACCCGAGAGCCCCGGAAGACTCGGGCGCATAGCTGATCGATGCATCGTTCAGCTTCAACTTGCCCAACGCCTCACGCATGTTCTCGAAATCGTCACCGTCGATCGGGAACAGACCCGAGAACACCATCGGCTTGGGGTCTTGATAACCGGAGAGGGCCTCGGTCGACCCCTTCTGCGAGGTGGTGACCGTTTCTCCGGATCGAGCGTCCCCGACGCCTTTGATGCCAGCAATGAGGTAGCCCACCTCACCGGGCCCCAGCGCCTTCACCGGCGTGGGCACCGGCTTGCGGACGCCAATTTCGAGCGCGTCGTGGTCGGCCCCAGCGTTCATGAACGTGAGCTTGGCCCCGGAGTGCAAGACCCCGTTCATCACTCTGATCGACGAGATCACGCCACGGAACTGATCGAACTGCGAGTCGAAGATCAGCGTCTGCAGGGGCGCATCGGGATCACCTGTTGGTGCGGGAATCTTCACGGTAATCGCATCGAGCAGTTCGGGGATGCCTTCGCCCGTCTTGGCGGAGATCTTCAGGATGTCTTCGGCGGGAATACCGAGCACGTTCTCGATTTCCATCGCGTACCGGTCTGGATCCGCGGCGGGAAGGTCGATCTTGTTGAGGCACGCCACGATCTCCAGATCGTGCTCGAGCGCCAGATAACAGTTCGCCAGTGTTTGCGCTTCGATGCCTTGCGCCGCGTCGACGACCAGCACGACACCCTCGCACGCCGCCAGCGACCGACTGACTTCGTACCCGAAGTCGACGTGCCCGGGAGTATCGATGAGGTGGAAGACGTGATCTTTCCAGTCGACCCGCACGTTCTGCGCCTTGATCGTGATGCCACGCTCACGTTCCAGATCCATCGTGTCGAGGTACTGCGCTTTCATGTCGCGCTTCTGGACGGCCCCGGTGATCTCGAGAATGCGGTCGGACAACGTCGACTTGCCGTGGTCGATGTGGGCGATGATCGAGAAGTTGCGAATTCGGGACAGATCCATGGCGCGGCCAATCTACCGGCGGCGGCCGGTGACGTTGAGGGGTGACGTTGAGGGCCGTCAGGAGGCGACCGGGGCAGTTCCATCGCCCAGGTTGGGGCGACGCGGTCTTGGAACTAGCATTGCCCGGTCGATCACGACATCCGCAGTGATCACGAAAGTCTGAAAGAGGGACAACCCCGTGGCGAACATCAAGAGCCAGAAGAAGCGCAATCTCACGAACGCGAAGGCAGCCGAGCGTAACAAGGCTGTCCGCAGCGAATTGAAGCGCCGCACGAAGACCGCCGTTTCCACCCTCGGCGAAGAGAACAACGCCGACGCCGTGCGTGCCGCTATCAAGCGCATCGACACTGCCGCCCGTCGTGGTGTCATTCACAAGAACACTGCAGCACGCAAGAAGTCACGCCTCATGCAGAAGGTCAACGCCGCAGGCTGACGCCTCGACATCACCTCCTGAATCACCGTTTCAGTTCACCCGGAGGCACAGCCTCCGGGTGAACTCGTTTTTCGGCAGCTGTTGTTGTTCGGCCGCTGTTCTGTGGCACCGCCGCCGGTCAGCGGCGGGGACTGAGCTTGCTGAGGCGGGCGATCAGGATCTCCATCACCGCTTCGGCTTCGAGCGCCGTGTCGCCATGCAGGTCTCGGTCGGCCTTCGCCATGAGCTGAACAGACTTTGCCACCGCTCCCCCGCCCAAGCGTCCATACGTCTCCAACGCCTTTTTCGCCGGGTACCCGGGCTTGATGCCGATCGCTGCGGCAGCTTCGGCTTCGGTGCGAGCGTTCACGCCGTCGAGTTTGGCCAACCGCGTGTAATGGCCGTGAAGAATCGCCATGATCTGCAACGGGTGCCGTTGGCCGCCGTGGACCATTCGCCGCATGAGTGTGATGGCATCTGCAGTGCGGCCAGCGTCGAGCGCGTCGGTGAGGTCCCAGGGAGGAACGCCGCCACCTTCACCGAGGAACGGCTCGATGTCTTGCCCCGTGAGGCGAACATTGTCGCCATACGTGGATGTGAGCACCTTGAGCAAGCCGTCGAGACGCCCTGCGTCTTCTCCGAGTTGGTCCGCGACGCGCGCCGCCGCAGGCCCGTCGAGGCGCACGCCATGCTCTTCAGCGCGTGTACGCACCCAGGCGACCCGATCTTTCGGGCGTGCCGGCGGACTCGCATCGACCTTGTGACCTCCCGCGCCGACCACTGCATCGGTGAGCTTCTTCGCGAGTCGTCCACCGCCCCCGACAAGCACCAAGTCGGTGGTGTCGAGCGGGTTGCCCAAGTACAACACCAGCGGCACCACCTCTTCGGCACTGAACCGGCCAACCCCACGCGCCACCACGACACGCTTGTCGGTGAGGAACGGCATGGTCTGGGCGGCGTCGGCCACCTCGCGCACCTCGTACTCCTCGCCATCGAACTCGTCGACCATCAGGCTGCGGTCGCCGGCACCCACCAGTTGCTTCACCAGCTCGTGGGCTTGGGTGCGCAGCAACGATTCGTCGTCGCCGGTGACGAGGTGAACAGCCATCGCCTCGATTCTTAGCAGGAGGGCGTGGCATCGACCACCTCAGCGTCGGAGATCGGCCGATGCCACCGGGTCAGAGTGGGGCCACAGAGCGAGCCAGGCGAGCATCAGCGACAGCAGCGCCCAGCCCGCCCACGTCGCGGTACCACCGGGTTCCAGCCGCGCGGCGGCCGCGGCGATGGTGTCGACCCAACGCACGCCCACTCGGCACGGAAACATCACGACGGGAGCGACAGGAGGTACCAAACCGGCAAGCAGACCGGCGGGGAGGCCGTACAGCATTACGAAGCCGGCTACGGGCACCGCCAGCAGATTGGCCGGCACGCTGACGAGCGGAAGTCGCCCGAACACCAACAAGGCCGGCACGGTCACACCGATCTGTGCGCCCAGCGTGATCCCGAGCGGCATGGCCAGCGGGCCGAGCCGCACCAGACGCGCCGCGAGCCGTGGCCCCACAACTGCCACCCCTGCGGTTGCCCCCACGGAGAGCAAGAATCCCACCGAGCGCACGATCAGCGGGTCGATCAGCACCAGGCCGGTCACTGCCAGCCACAGCAACCGCGCCGGCGATCGTTCCCGACCGAGGACGAACGCGGTCGCCGAAATGGCGGCCATGGCACCGGCGCGCACGATCGACGGCTCGAACCTGGTGAGGCTGACGAACCACGCGATCAGGGCCACGGTTGCGGCCCACCGCCAACCCGCGCGCATGCGTCGGAGCAACGGCCCGCACGCGGCGAGCACGAACGCGACGTTCTGGCCCGATACGGCGGTGAGGTGCGACAGGCCGCTCGCCCGGAAACGGTCGATCATCGCACGCGGTTGATCACGGTCATCGCCGACGACGAGACCTCGGTACAACGCGCCATCGTCGCCGGGGAGCGCGTCCCCGGCCTGTTCGATCACCGCCCGCACCCGATTCGACGCCCGGTCGATCGGCGTGCCTGTGGCCACGTCGCTCACCCACTCCACACGCAACTCGCCAACGACGTGCTGCCACGCAACACGCTGCTGTCTCTCCGCCGCGAGCTCACGAAGTTGGCCGCGGAGGTGCAACCGCTCGCCTCCGCGCCATTCGCTCGCGCGCACTCGCATCGCCCGGCCGCGCACCCACACCTCGAAGCGTTGGCCTTCCACCTCGGCAATGACACGCACCGAGCCGGGGTACGGCGCAGGATCATCGACGAGGCGAACCCACCCCTCGTAGGTGCCAATGCGGTCCGGAGCCAGTTCCGACCACGCCTCGTTCCCTCTCCATGCGCCGACCGTTGCGACCGCAGCGACGAGCACGACGGCACGTCGCGGCGCGGGATCGAACGGAACGATGGCGCACCCCGCAACTGCTCCGAGCAACAGGGCCACCCGCAGATCTCCGCACCAGGCACCCACCGCAGCGGCGGCAGCAACCGTTGCGACCGTGACGTCAGCCAAGGGTAGACCGACATCGCGGAAGCCGCTCGCGTAGGCTGTGCGCATCGAAACCTTGACCCGCCACGACCAGCGAGGACGTACAGCATCAGTTCCGCGCGCCCCCTTGGCCGATGGTCCGCGCTGGTACCGCAGCCGGATTCGTCGTCTTGGTCCACTGTTCGGGCTGGTCCCGATGGCGCTCATCGGCACCGTCGCGTGGTTGGCACTGCGAATCGGAGACGGTCGCACCAGCGGCATGATCGGGCTGGCAGGCGGCGTGACTGCGGCTCCTGGTCTGTTGGTAGCGGGTGCTCCGTTCTCAGACTCGAACGGCTACGCCGTGGCAGTGCTCGCCAGCGTCCCCCTGTGGTTGCTTCTCGGATTCGTCGCGGCGCGCCGAGCGACCCGCTCCCCCATTGCAACCTGGGGTACGTACAACAAGGAGTTGCTGTGGCTGACGCTCGCGGTGGGTGTGGGTGCCGGTGTGGCGCTCGTCGGCGCTGCGTTGTCGCTCGGCGAGTCGCTCCTCGGATAAGCACGATCGCCCTCAGCTCGATCGCGCTCAGCACGATCACACTGTCACCAACCCTCGCAACGCATCGAGCTTTGCCGGGCCGATACCTGCGACTCGGTCGAGGTCATCGACGGTGGCGAACGGCCCATTCCGCTCGCGGTCGTCGACGATGGCTGCAGCCGTCGACGGGCCAACGCCGGGCAGCGTGTCGAGTTCGTCGATCGTTGCCCGATTGAGGTCGATCGGCCCGGCGGGGACCGACGGCTCCACAGTGCCCGCATCGCTGCTGTCCGCTCGCGGGCCGTTGTCGACTGCAGTGGGATCGACCTCGCCGGCTTGGGGCACGTAGATCCGTTGCCCGTCGGCAATCCGAGCAGCCAGATTGACACCGTCGAGCATCGCTTCGCCGGTCGGGCCTCGGGCGGCTTCGATGGCATCCACCACTCGCGCGTTCGGCGGCAACTCGTACACGCCGGGCGCGAGCACGGCACCAGCGACGTGGACGAACGCCGGCCCAGGCACGGTCGTTGGCGGAGCGGTGGTGCCCGTGGTGATCGCTCCGGGCGACCCAACCGCGCCGGTTGGGTCTACTCCCTCGGGAGGCGCTCCGCCGGTGTTGGCCACGGTCGTGGTGCTGGTGGTCGCGAACGGCAACGACGCCTCCACCGGCGGAGGCGGGGCGTTGAGGAGCCAATACCCGCCAGCGCCAACCAGTGCCACGGTGACCCCCAGCGACAACATGCGGGCAACGCCGAACCAGGCAAACCAAGCGCCCGCGAGATCGATCAGTCGGCGCGGCGGGGCCGGCCGTGGAATTTCTGGACCGTGTGAGTCTGCGTGTCGCTCGAGTACATCGGGCATGACAACCTCCGGAGACGGCGCGCCGAGCGCGCATCGACAACGTCGGAGGAAGTCGGTAACCGAACCCTACCGGAAATCAGAACAGGCGAGCGGTCAACTGCTTGCGGTATCCCGCTGTGCGGGGGTCATGCGGCCCCATCAACTCGAGGATGTCGACGAACTGTTGACGGGCTTCGTCGTCGTCCTTCACTCGATCGAGCAGACCAGTCAAGGTGGCGTCGTGGTCGTCGGGCACTCCAGCGAGGCGCGCCTGAGCTGCGATGGGCCGGGTGCGATCGGATTCTGGAATGCGTTCCAGCAGCGCAAGCGCCTCGTCGTTGTCGCCGCGATCCACCAGCAGTTGGGCGAGTGCGACGATGACGTCCTCGTTGCCTGGTTCGATCTGCAACGCAACTCGCAACGAGCCCTCGTCACCGGCGGTCAGGAGTTCGCTGATCGCGCGCGCTTCGTCCGACGGCAGCAGTCGCGCGACGAAGTCCCGGACCGCCACCTCACCTTGGGCACCGATGAACGCATCGACGACCTGGCCGTTGACGATGGCGTACACCGCAGGGATCGATTGCGCTTGGAACGCTTGGGAGATGCCTGGGTTCTCGTCGACGTTGACCTTTGCGAGCACCACGTTGCCATTGGTCTCGTCGATGACTCGCTCGATCAGCGGACCGAGCGTTTTACACGGCCCGCACCAGGGTGCCCACAGATCGACCACCACCGGGGTGCTCGAGGAACGCCCGATGACCTCTGTCTCGAAGGTTGCGTCGGTGACATCAATTGCCATGCGGGCACCCTACCGGCGACCCTGCCGGTGAACGCCGGGCCGCCGGTACCCTCAGTTTCGTGATGGACGAGAGCCTCAGAATGATCGGTGACATGCCGACCCTCGTCGAGCCAACTCTGATCGTCGTGCTCGGCGGGTGGATCGACGCCGGTGCCGCAGCAGCACTCGCGGTCGGAGCGATCAACTCCGAGTCAGAGACCACGGCGTTCGCCGAGTTCGACGATGACGTCTACATCGACTACCGGGCACGCCGACCCACGATGGAACTCCGTGACGGACTCCACACGGTGCTCAATTGGGAACGCATACTGCTGTCGTCTGGTTCCGACCAGACAGGTCGCGACCTCGTGGTGTTGTCGGGCCCCGAGCCCGACATGGCGTGGCACCGATTCTCGCGAGCGGTTGGCGACCTCGCCACCACGCTCGGAGTCACCCAGATGGCCCACCTCGGCGCATACCCGTTCGCCGTGCCGCACACCCGACCCACCCGGCTGTCGGTCAGCAGCCCGTCGGAGGACGTGCTCAAGCGGGTGACATTCTTGCGGAGCTCGCTCGACGTTCCGGCCGGGATTGCCGCTTCGCTCGAGCGCGAGCTCCACGACCGCGGTATTCCGTCACTCGGTATCTGGGCGCAAGTGCCGCACTATTCGGCCAGCGGTTCATTTCCGCCGGCCAGCACTGCCCTGCTCGACGGTTTGCGGGAAGCAACCGGTTTGGTGATCGATGCGCCAGGCCTGCGCTCGTTCGCGATCGAGCACTCGCAACGGCTCGACGAGATGATCGCCGGCAACGAAGACCACACGCGAATGATCGGCCAGCTCGAAGAGCTCTACGACTCCACCGACGACTCGGTGGAAGTCATCGGTGGCGGGGGCCCGTCACTCGAGATGCTCTCCGGTGACGAGCTCGCAGCCGAACTCGAGCAGTTTCTGCGCGACCAGGACTGAGACCGACCCAGGACTGAATTCGACCAGGACTGAAATCGAAACGTCTGCGCTCGCTACGGTCGGCATCGATGAAAGTAGACGCGAACCTCTCTGGATCCTTCCGCGACGCAGGTGCGATCGCCGCTGAACTCGAGGCCGCTGGCTTCTCTGGAGCGTGGTCGGCGGAGACCTCCCACGACCCGTTTCTGCCGCTCGCCGTCGCGGCCGATCGCACCAGCACCATCGATCTCGGCACGTCGATCGCAGTCGCCTTTGCGCGCAATCCGATGCTGCTCGCCAACATCGGGTGGGACCTGCAAGCCATGTCGCAAGGCCGCTTCACACTCGGCTTGGGCAGCCAGATCAAGCCGCACATCACCAAGCGCTTCTCGATGGAATGGAGCCATCCGGCCCCGCGCATGCGTGAGATGATCCTCGCGGTTCGAGCCATCTGGGACACCTGGCTGAACGGGACGCCGCTGGAGTTCAGGGGCGAGTTCTACAAGCACACGCTGATGACACCGTTCTTCACACCTGATCCTGCCGATCTCGGCGACTTCGGTGTGCCCAAGATTGCGCTCGCGGGCGTCGGCGAACTGATGACCGAAGTGGCCGGCGAGGTGTGCGACATGTTCCTGTGCCACAGCTTCACCACCGAGCGATACCTTCGCGAAGTCACGCTGCCGGCGCTGGAGCGCGGTCGCGCGAAGGCCGGCAAGTCGATGGACACACTCGAGATCGGTGGCCCCTTTTTCGTCGTCACCGGGTCGACCGACGAGGAGATCGAACGCTCGTCGGCGGCCACTCGCCAACAGATCGCCTTTTATGGCTCCACGCCCGCCTATCGAGGCGTGCTGGAACTCCACGGTTGGGGCGGCTTGCAGGATGACCTGAACTCCATGTCGAAATCCGGCAAATGGACCGAGATGGGCGAACTGATCACCGACGACATCCTCGACACGTTTGCAATCGTCGCGCCACCTGAGCAGATTGCCGCGCGGGTCGGCGAGCGATTCGGCGACATCGTGCATCGCTTGTCGTTCTACGCACCGTACAAGAACGACCCAGACCGCTGGAACGCGGTCATGGCCGACCTCAAAGCCATCTGACACCCACCGTCAACGGGTCAGACCACTTCTTGACGAAGGCCGAGTAGCCAGCGCTGTGCGTTGGTGCCGAGCGCTTCGGTGGCGTACCCACCTTCCTGTAGCACCACCGTGGGCAACCCGAGTTGGGCCACCATCGATCCACAACGTTGGAAGCCGTCGGGCGTGAGCGTGAAGTCGCTGATCGGATCGTCGAAGTAGGTGTCGAGCCCGAGTGACACCACCAGCGTTTCTGCGCCTGCAGAGCGAATCGCGTCGCACGCATCAGCCAACACCGCGACGAACTGGTCGTCGCCGGTGCCCTTGGGCATGGGAAAGTTGACGTTCGCCCCAGTGCCGTCGGCAGCGCCGCGTTCGTCGCTGTTGCCGGTGAAGTACGGATACGCAAACGCAGGGTCCGCATGGAGCGACGCAACGAATACATCGCCGCGCTCGTAGAAGATCTGCTGAGTGCCGTTGCCATGGTGATAGTCGACATCGAGCACCGCCACCTTCGACCCGGTGCGCGCTTGCAAGGAGTCGGCGGCGATCGCGGCGTTGTTGAAAAAGCAGTAGCCGCCGTACGAGCGGCGCGTCGCGTGATGACCAGGCGGACGACACAGCCCATACACGGAGGAATCCCCCTGCAACACCACATCGGCTGCAGTGAGCGCCACGTTGACCGAGGAACGCGCCGCTTCGTAGGTCCCCCGCGTGACCGGGGTCGTGGTCTCGAAACACCAGTACCCGAGTTGGGCGTCGTGCGCGGTTGGTTCGCCGCGATCGTGCATACCGTCGCGCAACGACGGATGCGCGAACACATCGGGTACCACATCGTGCACTGGCCCGTGCAGGCGTTGGTGATCGGTCCATGCCCGCTCGAGGAAAGCGATCAGCGCTGGGTCGTGGACC
Source organism: Ilumatobacter sp. (assembly GCA_035512975.1). Classification (GTDB taxonomy): domain Bacteria; phylum Actinomycetota; class Acidimicrobiia; order Acidimicrobiales; family Ilumatobacteraceae; genus Ilumatobacter. The sequence continues at coordinate 1,588 of DATKCX010000183.1, read as the reverse complement.
GCTTCGATCGGGGTCGTTCCGAACTCGTCGGGCGCGATGAAGTCGAAGCGATCATCTGCAGCCAACGTGGATCGAATGATCTCGGCGCGACCAGGATGCTCGAACGGTTCCTGCAGCCGCCCGCCTTCGACCTCCCGCTCGGGGTGGTGCAGGCGATGATGCAGCGAATACACCACCTTCACGATCACACCACCTTCACGATTCGAACCTCACGATTCCACCGCCGTCGTCGGAGCGTTTTGCCAGTTGAGACTAGTGCCGTCATGGGTGGCAATGACCGTATCAGCGCTCGATCGAGCCTGGTGCGGCTTCTTTCGCCGCCCGTTCAGGTCGGCCCAGGGCGGTTGACCGAGAGCGTTCAATTTGTTACAGTTTCATGACAACGGGCGACGACTTGTAGGAGACGCCACATGAATTCCAACGACATGAATCCCCACGACACCGGTCCCAACGACATGGCCAGCGAACCCATCAGTTACACAGGTCACGAGGTAATCGACGAGCGCGGCGAACGAATCGGCGAGATCACCGATGTCATCTACGACGACCCGACCAACGAGGTCATCGGCGACCCGCTGATGGCACCGCAGCCACGATGGCTGGTCGTTGACCCCGGGCTGCTACGTGCTGCACACTACGTGCCCGTAGCCGGGTCGTACCGTGCGGTCGACGGTGCAATCGTCATCCCGTGGGACAAGGACTGGATCAAGTCAGCACCAAAGGCCCGGGGCGACCACCTGTTGAGCACCGTCGACCTACAGGATCTTGCGCAGCACTACGCCGTCACCAGCTGATGCGGCGCAGTTGCTCCGACTGAACGAGCGATCGGTCATCAACTGTTGGGGTCACGTGGGTGAGAATCGGGCCCTCCGGCCAACGTGACCCTGATTCGCTGAGTGTCGCTCCCCACCACCGCCTGGCGTCGATGAGGTGGTGGGGAGCGGTGACCGCTCAGTCGTCGGGATCGTGAGAGCCCGGCCGGTCACTCTGGCAGGTCACTTTGGCGATGACGCCACGAACAGGTCGAGATCCTCCGCGAGGTACTGCTCTCGACAACGGGCCCGCTGCAGCTTGCCCGAACTCGTCTTGGGGAGCGTTCCGGCGCGCACGAGGACGACATCACGAGGCGGCAGGCCGCACACCGCAAGTGTTCGCTCGTGGATGGCGTGTCGAACCGCCACCGCATCGTCGGGTCGAACCTCGGCGACCACCACGACCGACTCCTTCCCTTTGTACCCCTCCATACCGAACGCGATGACGTTGCCGGCGCGCACGCCGTCGATCGCGCCGACCGCCCGCTCGATGTCTTCGGGAAACACGTTACGACCACCGACGATGATGACGTCCTTGATTCGGCCGCACAGAACGAGCTGCCCGTCGAGCAGATACGCGAGGTCGCCGGTACACAGCCATCCGTCGCGGAACAGCGCGTGCGTAGCGTCTTCGCGTTTGTAGTAGCCGGGTGTCACCGAGGTGCCACGCAGGAGGAGTTCGCCCACGTGGCGCTCGGGCAGCGCTTCGTACGTGTCTGCGTTGACGATCTTGAACTCCATGCCCGGCACAGCGGTGCCGAGAAGTGGAATTCGCC
>DATKCX010000182.1:0-2593 GCA_035512975.1 Ilumatobacter sp. | reverse complement strand
CGTCAGACCGAGCGGACCACGCGCCGTGATCGTGGGCTCGGAGCGAGCCGGCATCAGCGACGAGGTGTTGGCCGCCGGCATTCCTGTTCGCATCCCGATGTCGGGTGGCGTCGATTCGCTCAACGCAGCAGCAGCCGTGGCAGTTGCTTGTTACGCGTTGGCCTGACGCCTGCGCCGCGACCGTGACGGCTCGGCCGTACCTGCGGTGGACGACGGCTCCCACGAGAACTTCGCCGATGCCAGCAACAAACCGACCATTCCCCAGACTGCGACGATGCCGAGCTTCTTCAAGTCGAACGCCGGGGCCTCGACGAACGGGTTCAGCGTGCCCTGGAACGCGTTGACGAACGGCTTGAGCGGCAGGTAGTCGGCGAACTTCAACCAAGACGGCGCGTCCTCCAAGGGGATGAACGTGTCGGACACGAACGCCAGCGGAAGAATCGTCGCGTTCGCGACAGCCGGAGCGGAGTCTTGGTTCGGAACCAACGACGCCACGCCCAGCCCGAGTGCCGCGAACGACACCACGCCAACCAGAAACGTGACGATCATCGCCGGAACCTTCGCTGTGTCGATCGACAGGTCGTAGGCGACGATGCCCAAGGTCAGCTGCAGCACCACGCCGCCGAAGGCGATCACCACGGCGGACGAAACCCAGCCCCCGAGGTAGACCGGCAACGGCATCGGCGTGGATCGCCACCGCTTCAAGATGCCGGTGTCGCGCCGGATCGGCACCACATTGACCAAGTTGGTGTAGGTCGCCGACACTGCGGTGAACGCGGCGAGACCACCGGTGTAGAACTGTTGCACCGACCACTCGCCACCGGCCGCTTCGACGGTGCCGTCGCCGAACAGCGCGTTGAAGAGCACCAACATGAACACGGGCAGACCAAGCGTGAAGAACACCGCGACCGGGCTTCGCCAGAAGATCAGCAGCTGGTACTTCACCTGTTGCGCGGCCAACGTCGCGCTCGACGGGAACCGTGCGGTCATGATGCGGTCATGGCGCGCCGCCTTCGGCGGACTGGGATCCGATGCGAAGAAAGACGTCTTCGAGCGTCGGCTTGCGAACCGTCAGAACGTCGAGTTCGAAACCGCCGGCGACCGCGGCGCTGGTGATCGCGGCAAGAACCGCCGTTGGGTGGGGTGTGTCGATTCGCACGGTTGCGGTGCCGGAGACATGCTCGACCAGGGCATCGGCGGGGATCGCCAAGCCGCCGAGGAGATCGGAGAGTACGGCGAACGTAATCGTCGTGTCTGGAATGGCCGCCATCAGGTCAGCTGGCGTGCCTTCCGCGACCAGCAGACCATTCGCCATTACACCCACCCGGTCGGCGAGATGCTCGGCCTCGTCGAGGTAGTGCGTGGTGAGCAACACGGTGGTGCCGCCTTGGCACATGATCTTCACGAGTTCCCACGACTGTCGCCGGGCAACCGGATCGAACCCGGTGGTCGGCTCATCGAGGAACAGCAACTCGGGCTGCCCGATGATGCCGAGCGCGAGGTCGAGTCGACGCGCCTGCCCGCCCGACAGGGTGCCGACGCGAGCATCGGCTTTCTCGGTGAGGCCAACCATCTCGATCGCCTCGTCGACAGGGCGACGCGTTCGATAGCACCCGCCGTAGAACACCAGCGCCTCGCGAACCGAGAGCGCTCGATCGACCGACGAAGATTGCAGCACGATGCCAATGCGGTCGCGGAATGCACGACCGCCTGCGCGCGGCTCCACACCGAGCACTGAGACCGTTCCGTCGGCGGCAGAACGATGACCCTCGAGCACCTCCACAGTGGATGTCTTTCCGGCACCGTTGTGCCCCAACAGACCGTACACCTCGCCGGGTTGCACGTCGAACGACACCCCGCGAACCGCGTGAACCTCGCCGTAGCGCACATGCAGATCCTCGACTCGAATGGCGGCGCTCATGAGGTGCCGAAGCTCGCGGATGTGATCGGCAGGCCGGTGTCGTTGCGCAGGTGCTCGGCTGCCGGGGTGAAATAGCTGCGCAACTCATCTCCGACACCTGGTGGAACGGACTCATCGCACACCGCCATGATGGCTGCATCCATGTGCGCGAGCCAGTGGTCACGTTCGAGCGGGCCGACGTGGAACGGAAAGTGACGCATTCGCAAACGCGGATGCCCCCGCTCGTCGGAATACGTGGTTGGGCCGCCCCAGTACTGCACCAGAAACAGCGTCAGCCGGTGTCGAGCCCCTGTGAAGTCGGGGTACTCGGGGTACAGCGGAGCGAGCACCTCATCGTCGGCAACACCGGCATAGAAGGAGTCGACGAGCCGCTCGAAGAACGGGGTGCCACCGACGCGTTCGTACAGCGGTTGATCATCCGGCTCGGTCATGAGTTCAGCCTACGGACGCACTCCGCCTCGACCGAAACCGCCTACCCCAAATAGTTAGGGCACCACAACCATTCGGTCGTGGTGCCCTACCTCGGGGGATTCTGGTAGATCGTGTGGTTCAGGTCGCCGGCACGAACTTGCGGAAGTTCGTGAGTTCGTCGCGCTTCACGACAAAGGGGGTGGTGCCGTCGCACGCATCGAGAATGATTGCTGTGTCGGCCGCGAGGAGCACGAGAGCGCT
>DATKCX010000181.1:0-7365 GCA_035512975.1 Ilumatobacter sp. | reverse complement strand
CGCGGACAAACGGGCTCTGGAGGCGTCACCATCGCACCCGAAAACGGCAATGACCAGGGCTTTTGCCCTGGTCATTTGGTGTCGAAGGGGGGACTTGAACCCCCACGCCCTAATCGGGCACTAGCACCTCAAGCTAGCGCGTCTGCCATTCCGCCACTTCGACGTGGTTTGTATTCGAGTTGGAGAGGTTATCGGGAATCAGGTTCGTACGAACAGGAAACTCAACGCGACGAGCGTGAGAATCCACACGAGTGCGAACACCGTGGTGATGCGGTTGAGGTTGCGCTCGGCTGCGGTGGAACCAAGTGCTGCACCACCGCCACCAGCGAACATGTCGGACAAGCCACCACCACGACCGCTATGCAGCAGAATGCCACCGATCATGGCGAACAGCGCCGCCACATTGATGATAATTGTGATGTACAGCATTACGTCACGCACGGTCTGAAATGCTATCTGGCCGAGAGCCGAGACCTACGCCATCGGGCGCTCGAAATGCACCGACTGCCATGATGTGACGAGGGTTTCATCAGCGAAGTGACAAGCGACCGGGTGGCCTTGTCCGCGGTCGATGAGTTGCGGTTCCTCCGTCGCACAGATGTCGGCGGCCTTCGGGCACCGCGTACGGAACCGACAACCTGATGGCGGGTTGATGGGCGAGGGGACCTCACCCTCCAACACGACTCGCTCGCGGGTGCGTTCGAATTCTGGATCGGGCTCTGGCACCGCAGACAGCAACGCCTGGGTGTACGGATGCGCCGGACGCAGGTACACGTCCTCGGCGTCGCCCACCTCGACGATCTTGCCGAGGTACATCACGGCGATCTTGTCGCTGATGTGACGAACGACGGACAGGTCGTGGGCGATGAACAGGTAACTCAGACCCAGCTGGTGCTGAAGGTCTTGCAGCAGGTTGATCACACCGGCCTGGATACTGACGTCGAGCGCCGACACGGGTTCGTCGAGCACGATGAACTTGGGGTTGAGGGCCAGCGCCCTGGCGATGCCGATGCGTTGACGCTGGCCGCCAGAGAACTCGTGTGGGAACCGTCGCGAGTGGTCGGGGCTGAGGCCGACCAACTCGAGGAGTTCAGCGACGCGGGCATCGTGATCGCCTTTGATCTTCTGCACCCGCAGCGGCTCGGAGATGGCGGAACCGACGGTGAGCCGGGGGTCGAGCGAGGCCTGGGGATCTTGGAACACGATCTGCAGCTCACGACGCAGATCGCGGAGATCTCCTTTGGACATGCCGACGAGTTCTTGGCCCTCGAACCTGATGGAGCCAGCAGATGGCTCGATCAGGCGAAGTGCGCAGCGCCCCGCCGTGGTCTTACCGCTTCCGCTCTCTCCGACGAGGCCGAACGTCTGACCCTGGTCGACGGCGAACGAGACGTTGCTCACCGCGTGCACGACCGCCCGCGTGCTTCGAATCCCTTTGGAGCCGCGGACGATGAACTCTTTCGTGAGACCGGTTACTTCGATGAGTGGTGTCGAGCTCATGCTGGCACCGGCGTCAGGTCGATTTCGTCGATACGGATGCACGCCGACATCGACGTGCCCACCGTTCGGAGTTCCGGCAACACAGCGGTGCACTTGGGCTCCGCATACGTGCACCTGGGAGCAAAGGGACAGCCCTCGGGCGGTCGAAGCATGTTGGGCGGCGAACCCGGAATGGGTTGGAGCCGATCGAGCCCAGATCGGGGAATCGACTGCAGCAGCCCTGCGGTATATGGGTGCGTGGGGTGCTTGAACAGCGCAGACACGTCGGTACGTTCGGCAACCCTGCCCGCGTACATCACCTGGACTTTGTCGGCCACTCGCGCAACGACTCCAAGGTCGTGGGTGATCATGACCACGGCGGTACGCATCTCGTCGCGAATGCGTGAGATCACATCGAGAATCTGCGCCTGCACGGTGACGTCGAGCGCGGTGGTCGGTTCGTCGGCAATCAGCACCTCCGGATCATTCGCGATCGCCATCGCGATCATGACGCGCTGACGCATACCGCCTGAGAACTCGTGCGGATACTGACGCGCCCGCTGGTCTGGCTGGGGAATCCCCACGATGTCGAGCAATTCGACCGAGCGGCGCTCGGCGTCTCGCTTGGTCAGCGACTGGTGCGAGTCGAGCATCTCGACGATCTGATCGCCGATGCGGTGCACCGGGTTGAGCGCCGACAAAGGATCCTGGAAGATCATGGCGACGCGCTTGCCACGGATGCCATTGAGCACGTTGCGACGGGCGCCGACGAGCTCGACCCCACCCACCTTGGCCGACCCGGTGATCTGGGCCGATTTGGGCAGCAGACCCATCGTGGCAAGGAAGGTGACCGACTTACCCGATCCACTCTCGCCCACGATGCCGACGGCCTCGCCGGGATGCACGTCGAGGTCGACGCCCCGCACCGCTTGCACCAGACCGTTCGGAGTTTTGAAATCGACGCGAAGATCACGTAGCGACAGAACTGACTCACTCATGTCACTTGCCTCCGTCGAGCTTGGGATCGAACGCGTCACGCAGGCCATCTCCAATGAAGTTGATGCACACCGCCAACAGCACCAACGCGCCACAGGGGAACAACACCAGATGCCAGTTGCCTGCCAACGCTGCGTCGCCCGAACCTCGCACCAGGCTACCGAGCGAGGTCGAGTTCGAACCCGGCTGCGGGCCGAACCCGAAGAAGGACAACGTCGATTCGCCGACCACCGCAGCGATGACGGCGAGCGTCAATGCAACGATGATCGGACCGATGGCGTTCGGTAGCAAGTGCGTCAGCACGATCCGCGAGTTCGATGCACCGACCGCTCGCGCCGCTTCCACGAACTCCCGTTCTTTCAGAGCCAAGACCTGACTGCGTACGAGTCGAGCCACCACCATCCACCCGAAGATGGCGAACAACACGATGATGAACCGAATCGACGTCTTCGAACCGATGATCGGCTCCAAGAAACCAACGCCACCCAAGAACTCGCGCACCACGATGATCGCGACCAAAAACGGGAACGCCAGGAACACATCGGTGACCCGCATCATCAGGTCGTCGAAACGACCGCCCCGCAGGCCGGCGAACGCACCGACCGTGGTTCCGATGATCACGGCCAGGATCGCCGACGCCAGCCCGATGATGATTGATGTGCGGATGCCGACGAGCAGCCGGCTGTAGAGATCCCGGCCCAGTTCATCGGTGCCGAGCCAGGCCAAAGCACTCGGACGGAGATACACGTTGTTCCCGTCACGAATGTCTCGCACCTGCTCGTTCACGCCGTACCGCGCGGTGATCGGAGTGGCGATCACCACGAGCACCAAAACGGCCAATATCACGGCGGAGACCGACGCGCCGCGGTGACGCCAGAAGCGCTTCCATGCGAGGCGGGTGGGCGACAAACCAATGACATTGAGCCCTTGCTGAGCGTCGACGTCGGTTGGCAAACCGCCGCCAGGGTCATCGAGGCCGCCGTTGTTGGCAACATTGGGAAGCAGTTGATCAGTCAAGGCGGATCCGAGGGTCGAGGATCGCGTACAGAACGTCAGCGATGAGGTTGAAGATCAGAACAGCCACGACAACGAGGACCATGAAGGGCAGCAGCTTGGGCGTGTCGCCGTCGTTGATGGCGGTGAGGAAGTACACACCGAGACCGGGGTAGTTGAAAATGTTCTCGGTGATGATGAGCCCGCCGAGCACGGCCCCGATGTCGATCGCGATCAAGGTGATCACCGGGATCATCGCATTGCGAACCGAGTGCTTGAACAGCACCGTTCGCTCGGGGATACCCTTGGCACGCGCGGTGCGTAGGAAGTCAGCGGTCGACACGTCGAGTACCGACGCCCTCGTATAGCGGCTGTACTGCGCAACGGTCTGGATGACCACCACCGTCACCGGCAAGATGAGGTGCTTGATCATCTCGACGAGATCGAAACCTCGTTGGCCGGGCGGGTACACACCCGACGGCGGCAACCAACCCAATTGCACGGCGAAGATCAACTGCAACACCACGGCCGACACGAACGCCGGGATTGCTCCGAGGTAGAACGCCGTGGAGTTGATGATCGTGTCGAGCCAGCTGCCGGGCTTGCGCGAGGCGGCAATTCCGAGGCTGATACCGATACTGATGCCGATCACCGCCGCAACTCCGTACAGCCGCAGCGTGTTGGCGATCGAGTACTTCAGAACTGGCCAGACCGGGCTGTTGCCCTTCAGACTCAAGGGCCAATTGCTCGGCCCTTGAATGAACGCCCACAACCACTCGCGGTAGCCACGAACGACACCGCTGAACCCGGGATACAGGCCGTTGGCCTTGACGAACCGGTCGCGCGCCTCGGCGCTGGCCCGCGGGTTGGCTCGCGTATACGACGCCAGAGGATCCCATCCCACCCTGATCGTGGCGTACACCATGAAGGTGACGAGGATGATGGTGGGAATCAGCCAGATGAGGCGACGGAGAATGAACCTGGCCATTCAGTCACGGGCTCCTACGAACATGGGGGGAACGAACAATGAACACCGGGAGATCCCGGGATACGCAGCCGGGGCGTCCAGACGGACGCCCCGGCGACTGTATATAGCGTTGCAAGCCGTGCCGAACTCGGGATGAGATCGGCACGGCTCACTGGAATCAGAGTTCCGTGACCGTTGCCTCGCCGGAGAGGAACTCGCCCGGCACGAAGGTCTGATCATTGGTCGGCAGGTAGATGCCGGGGAAGTTGGTGAAGCCAGCGACCCATTGGAACCACGACGAGTTGGCGCATTCCGTGATGGGGTTGGCACAGTCGGGTACGGGGAACTGCTCGGCACCCAACACGACTTGGCCGTCACCATCGAGGTCTTCGAAGTTGTACCAGTCGTTGAATGCCCAGTAGTTCGCCAGGTTGCTCTGCGTGCCGGCCACCTTGTCGGTGCGGTAGGCACCGATGTTCGGGAACTGCAGTGTGGGCAGCAGCACGAAGTCTTCGGCCATCTTCGAGATGGCGAGCTTCACCAGGTCGGCACGGGCCGCCTCGTCGAGCTCGGAGTCGGACGCCACGAGAGCGGCATCAGCTTCCTCGTTACACCAACCCGAAGAGTTCTGACCCTGGAAGTCGTTCTCTTCACTGGGGATCTGACCACAGACGTACGTGGACGCGATGTAGCCGGGGTCGGGAGCGACGGTGCTGATGTACATGCCCATGTCGAACTTCTGCGCCGGGAGGCGGGTCTGGAACACACACGGCACCGCTTCGCAGTTGTCGGCGACGACGTTGAAGCCCAGCTCGGCCATCTTCGGAATCAGGAACTCCTGAGTGCCCTCACGACGGGGGTTCGGCGTGTTGACCATGAAGTGAACCTCGGGCACTTCGCCGTCGGCGTTGACCCACATGCCACTGCCGTCTTGCGTCCAACCGGCGTCGGTGAGCACCGTAGCGGCACCCTCCGGGTCGAAGGTGTCGGTGAACACCGGGTCGCAGTATGGGCCGGGGGCGATGGGACCACACTCGAGCAACGGAACACCCTGGGCGAACGGAGCGTAGATCTGCTCGTACACGCCCTCGAGGTCGATCGACTTCGAGAAGGCCTCGCGGTATGCCGGATCAGCGAAGGCACACGAACGGGTCTCGTCCGGGGTGCAGTTCGGGTCGAGCATGAAGTACAGGGCCTCGAACTGACCGCCCGGCTCGGCGTCGAACGTGATGTTCGGGTCGGCGAGTTCGGTGTCGATGCCGGTGTAGGCCTGCGGGTAAATGAAGTCGACGGTGCCGGACTTCAGCTCGGTGATGCCCGCTGGCACGAACACGACGCGCTCTGGGCCGCCGGTGTTCTCGCCGACGTAGCCAGCGTTCTTCTCGAAGACGGCCTGCTCAGCGGTCCACTCGGTCATGACGTACGGGCCGGCACCATAGGTGTAGGAACCCGTGAAGTCGGTCGACACGTCGGCGCAGTCGTCATGCTGGCTCGACTGGAGCATCAAGCTGAACAGCGTCTTCCAGGCGGCGAACTTTTCGCCGAATGTGACGACGACTTCAGATGCAGAAGCGCCTTCTTCGACGCCCGTGATGAGGTCGTATCCGACGGTGGTGATGGAACCGGGTGTGTTGACCCGTGCCTGCCACGTGCACTCGAAGTCGGCGGCAGTGATGGCTGAACCGTCGTTCCACGTTGCGGCTTCGCTGAGTGGGTAGGTGACGGTCATGCCGCCAGCTTCGCCCGCTTCGGCTTCGGTGGTCTCGGTCTCCTCGGCTTCGGTGGTCTCGGTCTCCTCGGCCTCGGTGGTCTCGGTGCCTTCGGCCTCGGTGGTCTCGGTGCCCTCTTCCTCTTCTTCTGCCATCGTCGTGGCGGTGTCGGCCTCAGCCGTTGTCGCCGTGGTGTCACCGTCGTCGTCGTCGCCGCAAGCGGCCACGATCAACGAGGCGGCAGCGACGAAGGCAATGGCCTTTGCGCTTCTGTTGGTCTTCTTCACGTAATTTCTCCTCAAAGGATTTGGTGAGGGAGTGGTGTGACCGACCGAGCAACAGTGTTCACACTGCGGTACCCGTGGTGCCGGCTTACTGAACACGGATCGTCCTCCCCGATCGATCCGGCGTTGCAAAGAGTACCACCGCCTGATCGAGTGGTCGATGAACGGATGTAAATTTCTGGCGCGTCTGTTCCCGCAATCAGCCAGCGGCGAATTGAACGATCCGAGCAAATTCTTCCGGGTCGAGGCTCGCTCCACCCACCAGGGCACCGTCGACGTCGGGCTGCGCCATCAGCTCGGCGGTGGTTCCCGCCTTCACCGACCCGCCGTATTGGATGCGGATCGACTCGGCAGTTTCGATACCAAATTGGGCGGCGACGCTGAGACGAATCGCTCCGCACACCGCCTGTGCGTCGTCCGCCGTAGCGGTTTTCCCGGTGCCGATCGCCCAGATTGGCTCGTACGCGATGACCATCGACGCAACCTGCGCCGCGGTGACACCAGCCAGGCCGGCTGCGACTTGGGTGAGCACCTTGGCCTCGGTCTCCCCCGCCTCACGCTCGGCCAGCGTCTCGCCGCAACACATGATCGGGATCATGTTGTGCTTGAGGATCGCCTTGACCTTGGCGTTGACCATCTCGTCGGTTTCGCCGAAGATCTCGCGGCGCTCGCTGTGCCCACACACCACCAGCTTGACGTTGAGCTTCTCGAGAAACGCCGGGGAGACCTCGCCGGTGAACGCTCCGCTTGCTTCGAAGTGACAGTGCTGCGCACCCAGCAGAATCTCCAAGCCGTCGGCGTCGATCGCCGTCTGCACCGTTCGGATGTCGGTGAACGGCGGGTGCACGCTCACGTCGACGCTCTCGTAGATGTCTTTCCCCAGCGAGTAGTGCAACTTCTGCAGCGTCTGCAGCGCCTCGAAGTGATTGAGGTTCAT
>DATKCX010000180.1:0-18705 GCA_035512975.1 Ilumatobacter sp. | reverse complement strand
CAGGCGGCCAACTTCTCCGAAGCGCTCGAGCATTGCATGCGCTCGCTCGAGCTGTATCGAGCAGCCACCGACGGCGTGGAAGCCGGCAACATTCTGAACACCATCGCGGCGATCTACCACTCGATGGGTGACAACGACCGTGCCATCGTCACGTACGAGCAGGCGCTGGCCGCATCCGAACCGTACGGGCGAACCGACCTTGCAGCGCTCGTGATGGGCAACATCGCACGCATTCGGTCGTCTCGCTCGGAGTATCTACCCGCAGTGTCCATGGGCCGCAAAGCGGTGGAGATCGCCCGCGAACACCAGCCGTCGATCGTGACGAATCTGCTCGCCGATCTCGCCGAGGCATACATGGGCCTGGCGGACCATCAGAGGGCCGCCGAGTGCTTCGCCGAAGCGCGCCGAGTGCTCGCCCAGCGTTCCGAGGAAGGCGCAGAACCCTCCCATGCTGCCCAACTCGGCGTGATGGTCGCCGAAGGTCGCGTCGCCATTCGACGCGGTGCCCTCGATGACGCGATCGGCGTGTTGCAGGCCGCACTCGACATGTCTGAGCGCACCGACTCGCGCGAGTACGAACTGGAGATCAACGATCTCCTCGCCACGGCGTTCAAGCGTTGCGGACGATTCGAGGAAGCGTTGGAGTCGCGCGAGCGGTACGACGCTCAGCACCGGCAGATGTTCACGCATGCAGCCGACCTGAGACTTCGCACCTTGCAGGTGGCGCACGAGACAGCAACGGCGCGCCACCAAGCGGAGATCCTCCGGCTGCGCAGCCACGAACTCGAACTCAGCGTCGGCGATCAACGCACCGGCGATCACCCGGTGTCGGTGATCTCGCCGCACCAACTCGAGGCGTTCGAACAACTCGCGATCCTCACCGAGTTCCGCGACTCGGCGACAGGTGAGCACACACAACGTGTCGGTGATCTCGCCGCCGAGATCGCCCATGCCATGGGCCGCTCGCCCGAGTGGTGCGAGATGCTGCGTCTGTCGGCGCGCCTCCACGACATCGGCAAAGTCGCGGTGCCCGACTCGGTACTCCGCAAGTCGGGTCCGCTGACGGTCGAGGAATACGAGCTGATGAAGGCGCACACCAGCATGGGGCATCGGATCCTGGCGGCGACGTCGGCACCGCTGTTCCAGATGGCTGCCGAGATCGCCCAGTCGCATCACGAATGGTGGGACGGTTCCGGCTACCCGCTGGGAATTCAGCGCGAGTCGATCGCGGTCACGGGCCGAATCGTCACTGTGGCCGACGTGTACGACGCGTTGGTGAGTCGACGGCCGTACAAGCGGGCGTGGTCATCGCTGGAGGCGGCGCGATTCATCGCCTCTGGTCGCGGCGCGCAGTTCGATCCCGACGTGGTCGATGCATTCGTGGCGGTGCTGTCGGCCCGTGATGTCGATCTCGGCGATCAACTCAACTGAACTGGGTCATGGCGCTCGAAGCGCCTTCGCGACCCATTCGCCGACGGTTGCTGCAAGCTCGTCGGTCGACACATCGATCTTCGACGATCGGCGCGCACTGTCGAACGCCGCCACGGCACCCAACACACCGACTGCCATGAGATGCGGATTGGCGTCGACGATCAGCCCGGCGGACTGAGCCTCGATCACCAGCGCAGTGACGTCGTCGCGATAGACGCTGCTGCCCGACCTGAGCACACTGGCAATCGCTGGATCAGACCGTTCCACGTCGAGTAGTTCGAAGTAGTTGGAGTGTTCGGCCATGAACCTCACGCTCGCTTCGGCACCTTGTCGGATTCTGGTGAGTGGGTCGGCATCGGCGTCGGCAGCACGCGCCTGCGCGCGCCGCAATTGTTGACGCATCGTTCTCACTAGTTCCGAGAACAGGTCGAGTTTTGTAGGGAAGTACCAGTAGAAGAGGCCTTTGGCGACGCCGGCGCTCTCGCAAATGTCGCTGATCCGAGTGGCCGAATACCCCCGTTCGGCGAACAACGCCATTGCGGCTTCGACGATTTGCTGCTTGCGTTGGCGGCCTTGTTCGGTGAGTTGGCGCGGCTCGGAGGTCTCCTGTGCAGTTGCCACGGTGCCAGTAGAGCCGCAACTTGACCCTCGGGTCAAGCCGGGCGACCACAACAACTGGTAGAACCAACGCGTGACTTGTCCTGAGCTGATCGCCGGCTGCGAACCTTGGTCGCACGTTGCCGGGTCGTCCACCGGAGTGCTGGTAGTCCATGGTTTCACGGGATGCCCGGCCTCGGTGCGAGGTGTCGCCGACGAGTTGGCTGACGCCGGGTTCGACGTCGAGGTACCCCGGCTTCCTGGCCACGGCACCACGGTGGAAGACATGCTCGGCACGCGATGGGACGACTGGTTCGTGGAAGTCGAGGCGGCGTACGAAGCCCTCGCCGCGCGTGTGCAGCGTCTGATCGTGATCGGCCAGAGCATGGGGGCGACGTTGGCGTTGGCCCTCGCCCAACGCCATCGGAGTATCGACGGTGTGTTGTGCATCAATCCGCTGACACAGCTGCGTGACGACGAGACGATGGCGATGATCGCCGAGTACATCGAAGACGGATTCGCGGTGGTTCCGGGGGAAGGGTCAGACATTGCCGACCCCGACTCGTCCGACATTTCCTACCCCGGCACTCCGCTTCCTCCGCTGCAGTCGCTGTTGCTCGACGGCGTCGCGTCGGTCACCGCTGGCTTCGACACGATGACGATGCCCCTCCGGCTCCTCACCTCGCGCCAGGACCACGTGGTCGCCCCAGCCGACAGCGAGTATCTGGCAGCAACGTGGGGAGGTGACGTGGAGCACACGTGGCTCGAGCGAAGCTTCCACGTCGCCACGCGTGACTTCGACCGCGATGTGGTGCACGCCGCGTGTGTGGCGTTCGTGCGAGGCTTGTCGTGATGCTGTTCTCCAGTGTGATTGGTTCGATCCCCAGCCCGTCGACCGGCACGATCTCGATCGGGCCGCTGAACCTGCGGATGTACGGCCTGTGTATCGCGCTCGGTGTCATCGCGGCCGTGTGGTTGTTGGGTCGGCAACTCGAACGGCGCGGGTACGGCACCTCAGACGACGCCAGCGCAATCGGCATGTGGAGCGTTGGGGCCGGCATCATCGGCGCACGGTTGTATCACGTCGTCACCGACTGGCACCGATTCGACGACAACCTCGGTTCCATCCCGAAGATCTGGGAAGGCGGCCTCGGAATCCCGGGTGGCCTGCTGGCAGGCATCCTCGTCGGCGTGTGGATCGGTCGCCGTCGGGGGATTCCTGGCGGAGTGCTGCTCACCTGTGCGGCACCAGCGATTCCGCTCGCTCAGGCCATTGGCCGGTGGGGCAACTGGTTCAACCAAGAGCTGTTCGGTCGCGTCACCGACCTGCCGTGGGCGTTGGAAATCGACGACGAACACATGCCTATCGGATACGCATCGGGCACCACGTTCCACCCTACGTTCCTGTACGAATCGCTGTGGAACCTCGGGTTGTGTGGTCTGCTGCTGTGGATCGACCGGAAGCTCAAGCTCGGGCCGGGCCGTCTGTTGGCGGTGTACCTCATGGGGTACGGCGCTGGCAGGTTCTGGATCGAAGGGCTGCGGATCGATGCAGCGCACGAGGGCGGCGGTTTGCGGCTCAACCAATGGGTCGCGCTCGCTGCCATCATCGGCGGAGCATTGTGGTTGCTGCTCGATCGCCGAGACTGGCCCGAGGTTCCAGATGAGGTCGCCGACGAACCCGACGAAATCGATGCTGAGCCCGCTGGTGGAGAAGGCGACCCCGACGAGCCGGCGTGGTCGGTGGCAGACCCGCACAGCCCCGACTTTCCACAAGATTCCGATATTTCGGAACACTGAGCCGCTGGGTCGGTAACAATCGGCGGATGACACGGACCCCCAGAACCTCCCTCCTGGTCGGCACGTTCGCTGCTGTCGCGATGTTCGCCGGTTGCGGCGACGACGAACCGGCTGGTTCCTCCACGACCGCCACGACAGCATCGACCGTTGCCACCACCGTGCCGACAACCGCGGCTGTCACCACCGCCGTAGCGACGACCGAGCTACCCGCCAGCACCGTGCCGGCCAGTACCGTGCCGGCGACCACGACGGATGGTTCGGCGTCCGGCGAGTGTGCCGCTCTGAATGCGCTGGTCGCCGCCGAGGCAGCGATGTTCGGCTCCCTGTTCCTGGGAAGTCCAGCTGTCGACGAGTTGGTGGCCGCGATGCCGTCATTGGCTGCCGCCGCGCAGGCGACCGCTTCCGCCGAGATCAGCGGTGACCTCGACACGATGAGTGAGGCATATGGCGAGTTGGTGGCAGCGCTCGACGGCGTAGATCTCTCCGACTTCGAGGCGGTGGAAGCCGCCCTGGACACGATCCCGTCAAGCGCCGCTGCCGGCGAAGCATCGGAGAATCTGATGGTGTACGCCACCGACAGCTGTGGGTACACGCCGTCTGATGACGACCCGTTCGCCGACGCTCCCGAGCCGTCCGATTGTGAAGTGCTCGACCCAGCGGTGGCGTCCAGGGCAGCCGCGATCGACGTCGACATCTCGAAGGTCGACGTCGGTGCCGACGTCAGCCTGCCGGGGTTCGCCATCAAGGGCTGCGCCTATGGCAATGGCGACATGGTGTTGTCGACGATGACGTTCAACTCGCTCGAGTTCGTCATCGACAGTTACCCCTCGAACGTCGAGAACAACGGCGGCACCATGATCGCCGATGTCGATCTCGCCACGCTGCCCGAGTCGACCCTGGTGACCGATCAGGTCGGGCAGATCTCGGTGGTGGTGTTCGAAGCCGACATACCGTTCATCGTCGGCTTCGGTGGTGACGTCGAGCCGTCGGAGGTCGTCGCCGCCGCGGAGGCGCTTCTCGCCGACCAGATGTCATGACCTCAGCCCCGTGTGACCTCGACGACGTGTGAGTTCACCGACGCACCATCACCACGCTGTCGCCGTCGGTGCGAACGGTCACGAAGCCCAACCGTTCGTAGAGCCGAATCGCCGGATTTCGAGCGTCACAGCTCAGGCTGCAACGGCCGATCTCGTCGAGTAGCGCCGTGAGCAGTCCGGTGCCCAGCCCTTGGCCGCGATGGGCCACGGCTACGGCCACCGTCAACTCGGGCGTGTCGTCATCGACGTACCCGTACCCTGCGTTGCCGCCGCTGAGTTGTCTCGCCCACGCCGCGCCGAGCAGCTCGCCAGTGAACGCCTCGGCGCACCAACCACGGTCGGTCGGATGCGAGCCGAATCCTGCGATGTACCGGCTGAGTTCGGGTGTGTCGACGATGTCGGCCGGGAACGGCGGTGCGCCGGGAGGGACGAACAGCGCCTCATGCAGCATCGCTCGTAGCAACGCAACGTCTTCACCGTTCGAGGCGTCAACGGGCCGGATCACCGGAGGTGGAGCGGTCGCGTTCAACTCTTTGAGCCCGGCGAGCACGTCGCGACCCGCCGCCACGTCGGGTTCCATGGCAAAGATCGTGACGGTGGATTCGTGGCTGGCGGTGGTGAGATACGCCGTGAAGTCATCGGAGAACGTGGCGTCGATGCCAGCCTCTGACAACGCATCGATCGCAAGTTCCGCCTGCCACCTCGGCACTTTGGCGACGGTCGCCGACCGGTCGGGATCTGGTGGCCGGGGCGCGTGCTTGCCGAAGAGCCACCGGAAGATCGTCATGGGTTTCTCGTCGGCCATGACCCGACCGTACCTGGGGGTCGCGCGAGCCCGCGGTAGCGCACCGGGCGTTCGGTCCGTTCCTCGGCATCGTGAGCCACCCATCCGGCGATGCGTGCCACCGCGAAGACCGGCATGTCGATCGGCAACTGCGCAACGTGAATCAGCGCGCCCAGGCCGAAGTCGATGTTGGCGTGGCGCCCCAAGATTTCCACGCCGACTTGCTGAACGGCTCTCACCCCGGCGTGGCGGTGAGCTGGCGCACCGATCGCAACGACTGCTTCGAGCAGTGGAGCGAGGCGCGGGTCTTCGTTGCGGTACACGCTGTGACCGAACCCGGGCAACCGGGCACCGGTCGCCAATCGGTTCGCCACAGCGGTCGCAGCATCGGTTGCCTCAGCCTCGGCAAGGAGCGCCGCCGCTGCACTGCTTGCGCCGCCGTGGTACGGCCCGCGCACGGTGGCGAGCCCGGCGTTGACACTGGCGTATGTGGACGAACGCACCGACGCGGCCACCCGCACCGCCAACGTGCTGGTGGCCAACTCGTGGTCGGCCAACAGCACGAGGGCGCAATCGATCGCTCTGACGAGTTCCGGCGACGGACTTCGGTGCCATGCGGATGCGAGCCGCTGCGCGAGGCTGCCGCGACGGTCCCCTCCCAGGAGCGATGGTGCAACACCGAGGAGCGTCTGACCTGCGGTGATGGGGTCGTCGGCCGGACGCTCATCGTCGAGAACGGCGGCCGCCACGATGAGGCGGGACAGTGGTTGGCGAACATCGGTGCCCGCGACGGCAGTCAAGACGCGAGTTTCGGTGTGTCGATCAACCGACCACCGGACCGGATTTCCGGGCAGCTCGCCCGACCACAGCAGTTCAGCGACCTGCTCGAACGAGCAGGTTCGCGCCAGTTCCGACACATCGTGCCCGCGATAGCGAAGGCCCTCGTCGCGCAGTTCGGTGATCGATGAGGTCACCTGCGTGTCGATCGAAGGTCGGTCGGTCGTCTCCTTGGCGCGTCCGCGGCCCGCGAGTTGTAGCACCTGTTCACGGGCGTACAGCGAAGTGCGTCCGTCGACGGCGGTTCGACGATCGAGCATTCCGCGGCTGACATACGCGTACAGAGTTGGTTTGGTCACGCCCAGCAATCGCGCCGCTTCGCGAGCACCGATGTACGTCGTCACAGCGACATCCTCGCGCTCGACATGGACGTAATCAACGTTGATTCAATCAACGTTGATCTAGGACCTGGTCGCTGCGTTCAATCAACGTATGCGACAACTCATCGACGTACCCGCCGGCCTCGACGGCGTCGCCGTCACCAACACTGAGATCGGTGCCGTACATGGCGACGAAGGCTTCTACCACTATCGGCAATACGACGCGGTCGACCTCGCGCGCACAGTCGGCCTGGAAGACGTGTGGTTCTTGCTCGATCATGGCGAGTTGCCCAACGTGACCGAACGCGAAGACTGGCGCGCCGAACTCGCCGTGAAGCGATACGTGCCCGAAGCTGTGTTGCCCCTGATCGATGCCATCGCTCGAACGGACGCTGCGCCGCTCGCCCAACTGCGTACGGTGCTGTCATCGTCCGCGGGGCCTCTCGGCCTGAGCCCGTTGTACGACATCGGGCCGTCGGAACGGCGTGCTCAAGCCTGGCGACTCGCCGCGATCGTGCCGGTCGTGCTCGGGCAGCTACACCGTCGTGTGCAGGGCGCGGACCCGGTGCCATCAGACCCGTCGCTCGGCCATGCCGCTGCGTACTTGCAACAGGTGAGCGGCGAGGTGCCGAGCGCCAAGCATGTTCGCGCTCTCGAGCAGTACCTCATCCTCACCGTGGACCATGGTTTCAACGCATCCACGTTCACGGGTCGCGTGGTTGCTTCTACCGGTGCCGACATCGCCGACGTGGTGTGTGCTGCGATCGGTGCGCTGGCAGGGCCGCTCCACGGTGGCGCGCCGAGCCGAGCGCTCGACGCACTTGACGCGATCGGTGAACCGGAGCGGGCAGCTGCGTGGGTGCGTGGCGAGGTTGCCGCAGGGCGTCGCATCATGGGTTTCGGGCACGCGGTGTACCGGGCTCCCGATCCGCGTTCGGGCATGCTGCGGGCCGTCGCCGGAGAGCTCGGCGGGCCACTCGTGGAGCGAGCGATCGCGATCGAGACCGAAATCCTCACCACGCTCGCCGAGATCAAACCCGATCGCCCGCTTCCAAGCAACGTCGAGTTCTACGCCGGAGTGATCATGGAAACCGTCGGGCTACCGCGCGTGATGTTCACACCCACGTTTGCGGTGAGCCGGGTGATCGGCTGGGCGGCGCATGCGTTGGAGCAAGCGGCAGAGTCGAAGATCATTCGTCCGTCGTCCCGCTACACAGGCCCACCGCTGATGCCGATGTAGCTCGCGTGGATGTAGCAGTCGTCGATCTAGCAGACGTCGAGGTAGCGGTCGGCCGGGTCCCGCGCAAGACTCGACCGTCATGGGTGACCGAGCGTGAGCAATCGACTGACGCTCGCCACGGTCACACTGGTCGCCGCATTGATCGGCCTCAACTTCACGGTGCTCAAATACGCCTTGGAACATGCTTCGCCGATTCTGCTCACGGGCATGCGTTCCACCATCGCTGGAGCGGTGTTGCTGTCGTTCGCGCTCCTGCGTGGCGAAAAGTTGCCCCGCAATCCGGTGGATGTGCGCAACATCTTCATCGTCGGGTTCAGCATCACCACCGTGTCGAGCGCACTGCTCCTCATCGGAACCAAACGTGTACCGGCCGGGGTGGCTTCGCTGTTGGGCAGCACCATGCCGTTGTTCACCGCTGTGCTCACCCTGGTGCTGTTGCGGAACAAGTTGTCGCGGCAGGCGGCGATCGGGTTGGCAGTCGGGTTTGTCGGCACCGCGGTGTTGGCTTCGCCGTCGCTGCGGGGCTCCAGCCAGCTGGTGGGTGTCGCCGCGCTCGTCGCGTCAGCGCTGGCCTGGGCGTACGGCACCGTGCACATGAAGTGGCAGGACATGAGCCGCGTGTCGCCGGTGATGTTGGTGGCGATTCAGCTGGTCTTCTCGGCGGCGATCCTCGTTCCGTTCGCGTTGATCGTCGAAGGCACGGCCGACACCGAGCTCGGCTGGGGACTGTTCGTACCGCTGCTGTACGCGTCGATTCCGGCGCAGGCGTTGACGTTCGTATTGCTCGCCACGGTGGTGCGACGAGCCACGCCGACGCAAGCCGCATCCACGGCGTATCTCGTTCCGCTGTTCGGGGTGACGTTCGGCGCGCTGATCCGAGACGAGCGACTCGGTTGGATCGAGTTCGGCGGCGGCTTTCTCGTCGTGGTTGGTGTGTTCATCGTCGTCACCGCTACAGCTCGCTCGCAAGCGCGTGGGCGTAGCCAGCTTCGCAACTAGCCTCAGACCTCGTGTCTGACCGACTAACGATCGATGAGGTGGCCCACGTGGCCAAGCTCGCCCGGCTCGCCCTCACCCCCGAAGAGTTGCGAGTTGCGGCAGCACAGTTGAGTGGCATGCTCGAGCACTTCGCCGACATCGACGAGCTCGATCTGACTCAGATCGAGCCGATGACCCAGCCCTATCACCTGGTGAACGTCATGCGCGACGACACCGAGGCACCCACGCTCGATCGCGCCGAAGTGCTGGCGGAAGCTCCACGGGCCGAAGCGGGTCGGTTCCGCGTGCCGTCCACCGGCGGCGCAGGCTGATGAGCGCAGCACCCCGCACCGTGAGAGACATCGCGGCTGGCGTCCGTTCGGGCGAGTTCACCGCAGTCGACGTGCTGGAACAGCACCTTGCCGCGATCTCCGCTCGTGAGGGCGACGTGCACGCCTTCAACCTCGTGCTCGCGGATGCCGCGCTCGAACGAGCTGCTGCGATCGACGCTGATGTGGCGGCAGGGCGCGATCCCGGCCCCCTCGCCGGTGTGCCGATCGCGCTCAAAGACAACATGTGCACGCGTGGCGTGCCCACCACCTGTTCGTCGAAGATCTTGGCTGACTGGAAGCCGCCGTACGACGGCACGGTCGTGTCTCGGCTGGCTGCCGCCGGAGCGGTCACGGTGGGCAAGACCAACCTCGACGAATTCGCGATGGGTTCGTCCACCGAGAACTCGGCGTTCGGGCCAACGTTCAACCCGCTCGACACATCACGTGTGGCTGGTGGCTCGTCGGGCGGCTCAGCGGCAGCTGTCGCCGCAGGGTTTGCCGCACTGTCGTTCGGGTCCGACACCGGTGGCTCCATTCGCCAACCGGCGGCGCTCTGCGGTGTCGTCGGTGTGAAGCCGACGTATGGTCGTGTGAGCCGCTACGGGTTGGTGGCGTTCGCGTCAAGCCTCGATCAGATCGGTCCGTTCACGCACACCGTCGCCGATGCGGCGCTCGCGCTGCAGGTGATCAGCGGCCATGATCCGGCAGATTCCACGTCGATTCCCGAAGCCCCGCCCGACTTTTCGGCAGTGCTCGGCCGGGGCGTCGAAGGGCTGCGGATCGGTCGCATCGCCGATCTGCCCGCTGGCGCAGACCCCGACGTGGGCGAACGTCTCGATCAGGCGTTCGCGGCCTTGGCAGCTGCCGGTGCCTCGATCGTCGACGTGAACGTTCCGGCATTCACGTACGGGCTCACCGCGTACTACATCATCGCTCCGGCCGAAGCGTCTTCGAACCTCGCCCGGTACGACGGTGTGCGTTACGGCCTGAGAGTGGAAGGGGCCGACACCGACGCGATGTACATGGCAACCCGCAGTGCCGGCTTCGGCGACGAAGTCAAGCGGCGGATCATGCTCGGCACCTATGCGTTGTCCGCCGGTTACTACGACGCGTATTACGGCAAGGCACTGCGCATCCGTCGCCTGATGACGCAAGATTTCGACGCCGCCTATCAGCACTGTGATGTGATGCTGACGCCCACATCACCCACCGTCGCCTTCGAGGTCGGGGCGAAAACTGCCGACCCGTTGGCGATGTACCTGTGTGACACCTACACCATTCCCTCCAACCTCACGGGGCATCCAGCCATGAGCGTGCCATTCGGAACAGGTGCCGACGACCTGCCAGTCGGTGTGCAGATCCTCGCACCATCGCTCGGCGAGCCGGTGATGCTCCAAGTCGCCGCCCAACTAGAACGCGAAGGGATAGTGCCAGGCACTATCCCTTCGCGGGGTGCATCATGAGCGGGCCAGCAGGCGAAGGGATAGTGCCTGGCACTATCCCTTCGTGGGTGTTCGAGGGGTGGGAGATGGTCGTCGGGTTGGAAGTTCACGTGGAACTTGCCACCCGCACCAAGTTGTTTTCCGCGTCACCGAACCGGTTTGGTGATGAGCCGAACACCAACATCGATCCCGTCACATTGGGGCTTCCCGGTGCGTTGCCGGTGCTCAACCGGCACGCCGTGGAGTTGGGCATGCGCATCGGGCTCGCCCTGAACTGCACCGTGCAGCGTTGCACGTTTGCTCGCAAGAACTACTTCTATCCCGACATGCCCAAGGCCTACCAGGTCAGCCAGTACGACGAACCACTGAACATCGACGGCCATCTCGACCTGCCAGACGGCAGCCGCGTGGGCATCGAACGGGCACACATGGAAGAAGACGCCGGCAAGTCCACCCACATCGGGGGTGCCGACGGGCGAGTCGCGGGTGCCGAATACAGCCTGATCGACTTGAACCGCGCCGGGGTGCCACTGGTTGAGATCGTCAGCCGCCCCGACATCCGGTCGCCCGAACAAGCGAAGGCGTACGTCAGCGAACTGCGGGCGATCCTCATCGCGATCGGCGCATCCGACGCGAAGATGGAAGAAGGCTCGATGCGCGTCGATGCGAACGTCAGTGTGCGTCGCCCCGGTGCCGAGTATGGCACTCGGTGCGAAGTCAAGAACGTCAACTCGGTGCGATCGGTCGGCAGGGCCATCGAGTACGAAGCGCGCCGCCAGATCCAGATGCTCGAACACGGCGAGTCGGTGCGTCAGCAAACCAGGCACTGGAGCGACGCCGAAGGTCGCACCCACACGCTGCGTGACAAGGAAGACGCCGACGACTATCGCTATTTCCTCGAACCCGACCTGGTGCCCGTAGAGCCGTCGCCCGAGTGGATCGATTCGGTGCGTGCCGCACTTCCAATGCTGCCTGCCGCACGCCGTGAGCGTTTGGCATCGGCGGCGGGTCTTGCGCCGAACGCCGAATCGATCGGGGTCATCGTGGAGCGGGGACAAGACGACTACGTGCTCGCGGTGGCAGACGCCGGTGGCGATGTCGGTCGTACCATCGTGCACGTGCAGCAAGCGTTCGCCGAACAACCTGCCCAGCCGAACGTTCCAGCTCCGGATCTCGCGGCACTCACGTCGATGGAAGTGGCCAACGAGGTCACGGCCACGCAAGCCAAGACGCTCGTCGAGCGTTTGCTCGCCGACGGTGGCGGCGACGCGAAGGCGCTCGCGGCCGAACTGGGTTTCGAAGCGCTCGACACGAGCGCGCTGGACTCGTTCGTCGATGCAGCCATCGCGGCCGAGACTGATGCGTGGGCCAAGTTCCGCGCCGGCGACGGTAAGGCGATGGGTGCGTTGGTGGGCCACATCATGAAAGCCAGCAAGGGTCAGGCCGACGGCAAGCTGGTGAGCCAACTCCTCAACCAGCGTCGTGCATCCAACGACTGATTCGAGACGTTGGTTTAGCTGCTGGAGGCTCCGGGTAATCGGTACCCACCCTACGAAAAGGAGCTCACCATGAGCGGAACAGTCGACAAGATGAAGGGCCGCGCAAAGCAGGCGGCCGGTGACCTCACCGACAACGACGAACTGCACAACGACGGCAAGAAGGACGAAGCTGCCGGCAAGTTGAAGGACGGTGCCGAGAAGGCGAAGGACAAGGTCGAGGACGCAATCGACTCGGTCAAGAAGCGCACGTAACATCACCCGCTGCTGGCGAGGGCGGAGTTCGGAATCGGATACGAACCTGAACTCCGCCCCCTGCCGCGTGGGTCTACGGCACATCGTTGCTGAACGTGGGCCAGAGATGGCTGGTGTCGTTGAAACACCGCACGATCCATCCCTCGTCGGTGACGACGAGGTGCGAGATCGACGCGTTCTCGCATCCGGCGAACGCAAATCCGCTCGCTCCTGTGGCGAGAGCGATGATCTGGCCGATCACGCCGCCGTGAACCACTGCGACCACCGTTTCTCCGGGATGGGCAGCTGCGATGCGTTCGATTCCGGAGCGCACACGTGAGCCGAACTGCTCACTCGTTTCGGCTCCCGGAACCGGGTCCCAGCGCTGATCCCGGCGCACTTCCAACATGATCGGGTCGAGATCGGCGGCGCGGCGCCGGATTTCCCCACCTTCCCAGTCGCCCAGGAACACTTCACGCAGTTCGGGCACGACGACTGGTTGCATTCCCAGGCGCGCCGCCAACGGTGCTGCGGTCTGGTGGGTGCGCTGCAGGGTGGTGACGTAGATCGCGGCGATGCGCTCCTCGGTGGACACGAGGCGTTGTGCCGTCAGCTCCGCGCTGACGTGACCTTCGGGTGCGAGCGGGGGGTCTCCGTGGCCATCCATGAGCGGAAACAGTTCACCCTCCACATACGGTGCGGACTCGCCGTGGCGCACCAAGATGATCTCGCACGCGCCGGCCGGAGCGCTGTACCGAGACTGTGGAAAGGTTCGAGCGGTCGTCACCCGAGCGAAGCTACCGCGCGTCAGGCAGCTTGCGGCTGCCAGCCCGGTGGCCGCAACACATAGCCCACTCGGGCACCGGTTGATTCGGCGTTCTTCACGTCTCGGCCGATTGCCACGAACTCGTGGTAGCCGATCGTGATCGGGTTGAAGGTCTTGATGTTCTTGGTGAGTCCGTACTTCACCTTGCGAACCTCGGGCTCGAACGTGCCGAACAACTTGTCCCACACGATCAGGATCCCACCGTAGTTTCGGTCGATGTACTGCGGGTTGGCACCGTGATGCACGCGGTGATGGGAAGCGGTGTTCAACCACCTCTCGTACTTCGCAGGCAGACGATTGACAGTTTCGGTGTGGATCCAGTACTGGTACAGCAGGTTGAGTTCACCGGCTCGACGCGTCATGGCGGGCGTGAAACCCGCCAACGGCATGGGCACAAAGACCCAATGGGTCAATACGGACGACCAGGGTTGGCGCAGTGCCGTGGACAGGTTGTACCGCTCGCTCGAGTGATGGGTGACGTGGTGCGCCCACAGCACGCGCACCCGGTGCATCCATCGATGCTCCCAGTAGTACAGGAAGTCCCAGAGCACCAGCGCGGCCAAAAAGCCACCGATGCCGCGGCCGAGCGAACTGTCGTTGGCTCGCCGATGCTTGTAGGCGAGTCGATCGAGCCGTCGGTTGAATGGCCCCCAGACCACTTCGCCCATCACCAAACTCCCGGCCAGCATGGCCAGGCTGGCCGCGGTGTCGCGGGGTTCGTAGCCCACGGCCACCAACGGGTCGGCGGGCAACGACGAGTCGGACAGCTCGTCGCGGGTGGCCGCGTCGAGGTCGCCGAACTCGCGCTTGGGTCGCTTGCGCAACACCCACCACTCACCGATCATGGTGGCGACGAACGAACCGAAGACGATGCGTTCGAGCCACTTGTCGAACACCGACATCCCAGAGCGACCGGTCGCCATGAGCCGAGCCTATGCGCGTTCGCCGATTTCGAACTGTTCGAGGGCGCGACTGCCGAGCAGGAACGACGCCACGAGCACCACCAACGAGCCGACGACGGTGATGCCGACACCGAGGTGGGCGGTGAACGAACTGGCCACCTTGTCCATGACGAGGTGCGCCCAGCCGATCGAGTACTCGCGGATCGAGATCCACCGCAGCCCTGAGAACAAGTTCGCGAGGATCGCTTCCCACACGAACACGTAGATCAGGCCGATCACCAGAGCGCGGTGGGTGCGCGCACTGAGTGCCACGAACACCACCGTGTAGAGGGCGGCACCAGCGAACGCGCCGATGGCGAGCCCGGCCACGACGCCTCCTCGGGTGGGGCTCCCCGAAATGATCCATGCCGTGGCGGCGGTGGATGGCACCGTCATAGCGGCGGTACACGCAGCAGCCACGGCCATCTTGACGATCATGATCTTGCGGCGATCGATCGGCTTGGTGAGGAGGAACACGGCGGTGCCGTCTTCGATCTCGCCGCCGATCGCTGCGGTGCCGAGTACCAGCGCCACCAACGGCAAGAGCAACGTGATGATCAACCCGTTGACGATGTCGACCGCCAGTTCGGCGCGTTCGAACGGCGAATCGTTGCCGGCTTCGGTGAACGCGTAGATGGTGGCGATGCCAACCGGCAGCAACATGGCCATGCTGATCAGCAGGGCGCGTTTGCGCCCCAGAACCCCGCGCGCGGTGAGATTGGCGAGTACCGACATCATCGTCGTCAACCGTTCACCAAGTACGAGAACACGTTCTCGAGCGAGTCGTCGGCCGGGCGCAGTTCGTGCAGGTCGACCCCGGTGCGCACGAGCACCGGTGCGATGGCCTCGGTGAAGTCACCGAAATCGCTGGTCTGCACCACCATCGCTTCGCCGTGGGAATCGGCGTAAAAGCTGAGCCCGGCGACTTCTGGGCGTGACACCAGCTCGGCGGCCACGGCGCGGTTGTCGCTCGACCGAATCGTGAATGAGTGCGGCCGGTCGGTCATGAGTCGACGAATCTTGCGGAAGTCACCAGATGCGGCGAGACGGCCGCCGATGATGACCGCGACGACGTCGGCGAGACCTTCCACGTCTTCCAAGATGTGCGACGAGAAGATGATCGTTCGGCCGGACGCGCCGAGCCGCTTGAGCATGTCGGCGAGCTGCAGCCGCTGGCGAGGGTCGGTTCCGTTGAAGGGCTCGTCGAGCACGAGGACGTCGGGCTGATGCACCAGCGCGGCGGCGATCTTCGCCCGTTGGCGCATGCCTTTGGAGTAGCCGCCCATCTTGCGATGCATCGCGTCGCCGAGTTCCACCATGTCGATGGCTTCGGTGGCAGCGCGTTCGGGGTCGTCGAGCCCGTGCAACCGCGCGCTCGCCAGCGTGTACTCCCACGCTGTGAGGAACGGATACACCGACTCGCGCTCGGGCACGAGGCCGACGTGGCGGAACATGGCCGGGTTGCGCCAGGCCGCTTCGCCGCGCACGTACAACTCGCCGGCGGACGGCTTGAGCATGCCGCTCATCATGTGGAGCAACGTCGACTTGCCTGCGCCGTTCGGGCCGAGCAACCCGGTGATCCCCGGCTGGAACTCGTACGAAATGTCGTTCACGGCAACCACGTCGCCGTACCAGCGCGATACCGAACGCATCGACACCGCGCCGGTGGGCGGTGGAGCCGGCGGCGGCGGCAGCGGTGCAGTGGGTGGTGGTGCTGCGGGTGGTGGCAACAGGTTCATACCGACCTCTGGTATTTCCGGATGGCGAGGGCGGTGAAGATCGCGATGTGAACGACGATCGCGACGATCCATACGAACCCGGGCAGGTCGAGCGCACCCACGGTCATGTCACCGCCGGTGGCGTCGAACGGCCCGAAGTCGGGCACGGCACCGAACAGCACCAGCGTGGCACCACGGGCGACGTGAAGCGGTGACAACATGACGACAGGGATCGCTCCAGCTCCGGCATCGGTGAGGTCGACGACGATCTCAGTGGCGATCCAGATCACCAGCAAACCGCCGAGTACGCTGACCAGCGCAAACGCCCGCTTCGTCACCAGCGCAGCGACGAGGATGCCGAACGAGGCGAGCTGAGCGCTCACCAGCACCGCTGCGGCAAGGATGGGAAACAGCTCGGTCCAGTTGTCACCGATCCACTCGGTTCCGTCGCCGGCCCCCATCCAGTTGCCGAGAAACAGCAGCAACTGGGGTAGCAGCGTGAGTGCGAGCAGCGCAACGGCGAGCGCGCCGATCTTGGCGAGGACGTAGTCCTCCTTCTCGATGGGCCGCGAGAAGTACAGCACCAACGTGTTGTTCTTGCGATCGTTGCCAACCAGCTCCGACGCCATGGCAGCAACGAACAGCACGAGAATCACTTGGATCGTGCCGAAGAACTCTTCGGGCGCGATGAACGTGAAGTCCTCGACCGGCACGACCGCGCCGATGACGAGCTGGGCGATTGCCGGAATGAACGCGAACAGCGTGAGCCCGAACGCGAGGAACTTGGCCATGGGTCCGCGGCCGAGCCCGAACGTGTTCCGGACGCTCATTTGCGCCAGCGATCGCACTGCGTACGACCGGCCGAGGCGCGGCCCGTCGTAGTTGCGGTACCCGAGGTCGTAGATCTCGCCGCGGGTGTCGCTCATCGGGGGCCTCGGAAGATGTCGGTCAAGGTGGCTCGCTTGCGCGTGAGGCTCACGAGCGGGAGCCTGAGTTCTGCGATGACGCGGACCACCTCGCTCGTGATGCGTTGGTTGTCGGCTTCGGACTGCGCTCCGACCTCGACGGCCACGTATCTGCCGTCGATCAAGGCGTCGTAACCCAGCGACACCAGTCGGGCGGCGAGCAGATCGGCATCGCGATCGACTTCCACCGACAACACGCCGACCAGGCCGGTGAACTCGGTGACGGGGCCGGAGCGGACGAGCGTTCCACCGTCGATCACCACCAGCGAGTCGCAGACGCTCTCGATCTCGCCGAGCAAGTGCGACGACATGATCACCGACACGCCGAACACGTTGCCGGTGCGTTGAATCAGCGCGAGCATGTCGTCGCGACCGTTCGGGTCGAGCCCGTTGGTCGGTTCGTCGAGGAACAACAGCTTCGGGTCGTGCACCAACGCCTGAGCGAGTTTGACCCGCTGCTTCATACCAGTGGAGTAGCCGCCGATGTGCCGATACCGCTCTTCGAACAAGCCGACATGGCGCATGATCTCAGCGGTCCGCTCGCGAGCCTGCTCGCGGGGCAATCCGCTCATCTGGGCCATGTGCATGACGAAGTGGGTTCCCGACATGTCGGTGGGCAAGCAGTCGTTTTCGGGCATGTAGCCGATGAGCTCACGGATCTTGAGGCCATCGACGGTGGGGTCGAGGCCGAACACGCGGGCGGTTCCCGACGTCGCGGGAATCAACCCGAGCAGGATCTTCATGAGCGTGCTCTTGCCTGCGCCGTTGGCCCCGATGAGCCCGATGACGCCCGGAGCGACTGTGGTGGTGAGCCCGTTGAGCGCGGTGACCCCGGGGTACTGCTTGGTGAGCCCTGCCAAACTCACGAGTTCGGCACCCGATGCCGCTTCGATGATCGTCCCGCTCACGGCTCACAGCATGGCAGGCCCCGCACGGGTTCGCGCGTCTCGCAGCTGGGACCTCGAGACACCTACGTTTCCCTGAATGGACTTTTCCGTTCCCGCCGACATCCAGGCCACCCTCGCCGCGCTCGACGCGTTCATCGAGGCGGAGATCGCCCCGTTGCAGGCCGCCGACGACAACGAGCGGTTCTTCGATCACCGTCGCGAATGGGCGCGCACCGACTTCGAGAACGATGGGATTCCGCGGAAGGAATGGGAAGACCTGCTGGGTGAGATGCGGCGCCGCGCCGACGCAGCCGGTTGGCTGAGATGGGCGCTGCCCACCGAGTTCGGCGGGCACGATGCGAGCAATCTCGAGATGGCGATCATTCGCGAACACTTGGCGCACCGCGGGCTGGGACTGCACAACGATCTCCAGAACGAGGCATCGATCATCGGCAACTTCCCAACCGTGCTGATGATGCGCGACTTCGGTACGCCGGCACAGATCGCCGAATGGATGCCCGGTTTTCTCGATGGAACCCGCGGCTTGGCGTTCGGACTCACCGAACCGAATCACGGCAGCGACGCAACCTTCCTCGAAACCACCGCAGTTCGCGACGGCGACGAATGGGTGATCAACGGCACGAAGCGGTTCAACACCGGCGTCGACCGGGCCAGCCACGACATCGTCTTCGCACGGACATCAGGCGAACCCGGCAGCCCGGTGGGGATCAGCGCGTTCATGGTGCCGTGTGACGATCCTGGCTTCAAGATCGAGTTCTTCTGGTGGACGTTCAACATGCCGTCGGACCATCCCGAGGTGTCACTCACCGACATTCGGGT
>DATKCX010000179.1:0-4514 GCA_035512975.1 Ilumatobacter sp. | reverse complement strand
TGATCGAGGACTTCCAACTCACGCACGAGGAACTGTCCGAGCGTGTCGGCAAGAGTCGATCGGCAGTCAGCAATACGCTGCGACTACTCGGGCTCCCACCTGGAATTCAGCATCTCCTGGCCGACGGCAAGCTGTCGGCGGGTCACGCGCGAACGCTCCTCGGCACTCCCGACCGCGCCCTGCAGGAGCAGCTGGCCAAGCTCGCCGTCGACGAAGCATGGTCGGTGCGTACTCTCGAGGAGGCCGTCAAGCGCGGCGGCGCTGCACCTGGTCCGCCGCCCGTCGAGACGTCGCCATCCTCGCGACCGACGCCCAGTCACGACGGTGCCGGACTCGCACCGACCACTCGCCTGCGACCACCGGGGCTGCTCGAACTCGAAGAACTGCTGGCCCTCCACCTCGATACGCGCGTGAGCGTTCAGATGGGCGGGAAGAAGGGGAGGATCGCGATCGATTTCGCCGATCTCGCGGATCTCGAGCGCATCTATCGACGGATGAACTCCGACGAAACATACTGATTGGCGTGCTGAAACACCCAGTGACTGGGTGGTTTGAGGTGCTCAGGCCGACTTACACGTCTGTAGTTATCCACAAGACTCTCGACCGGTGGCTGAGCTTGAATCACAGGGTGGGGAGAAACCTGTGGATAAACCTTAGAGTCGCGCGTGAGTCGGGTCAAGCTGGCGTTGAAGCTGTGTACAACGGAGCCTCCAGACTCCGCTGATGGGTCGTCTGGTCTCATTCAGCCCGCTCTAGTCGGCAGCGTGCGACGGCATCTGAGGGCTGCTCGCCCATGACTCGATCGACTCCACAGCGATTCTGACCACATCGGGGATCCGGTCGAGCGACTGCTGAATCGACCCGAGCGTCACCAGCACCGCCGGCATGTGCGTTTCGCGCAACACAGGCGAGCGCATCCCACGAACCACGAACGTGAGGTGGGGAAGTGCCTCGCTGGCGCTGCGGGCAACCGACTCGGCCAACAGTCGCCCACCGGTGGA
This sequence comes from Ilumatobacter sp., assembly GCA_035512975.1. Taxonomy (GTDB): domain Bacteria; phylum Actinomycetota; class Acidimicrobiia; order Acidimicrobiales; family Ilumatobacteraceae; genus Ilumatobacter. The sequence continues at coordinate 3,513 of DATKCX010000179.1, read as the reverse complement.
CTCGAACGACGGGACCGAGAAGTACTGGATGGTGGTCTCATCGGCCACGTCTGCTTCGAACCCCAAGTAGACCGACGCCCCGAAGCGATTGGCGGCGGCCGCTTGAGCGGAGGCGTCGGGTTCGTCGGATGCCACGACGGTGGCGCTGCGTTGACGCAGCGCTTGAAGGAGCTGCCGCGTGAGTGCGCTGAGGCCACCGAACTGACCGACGACGATACGGAGGTCTGCCAACGCGCGCGCGTGGGCGGTGAGCTGTTCCATCTCGCGCACCATGGTGACGCCGGGTCCACTGCCCGTTTGCCGCGCGAGGACCCCCAGCGCACGGACGGTGTCGCCGCCGCATACACCGTCGACATACAGCCCAGAGTTCTGCTGAAAATGCTCCAGGGCACGCTTGGTGTCTGGCCCGAAGATCCCGTCGGCTTTGCCGGCATCGAAGCCGATGCGTGCCAACGTGGTCTGCAGTTCAGTGACGTCGTCACCGCGAAGATTAGGCGCGGTGAGCATCAACAATCGGTCGCCGAGCTTCCAGGAGGCCTCGACGAGAGCCCGCCACGACGGTTCGTCGCAGGTTCCGGTTGCCCGAAGCCCACGTTGGGTTTGGAACGCTGCCAGGGCCTGCGCGGTGGCCGGGCAATAGCTGCCAGCCTCGAGAGCGGTGGTGATGCAACCTACGGCGACCAGTCGGCGCTGAAGGTCTCGTACGGCCTCGCCGCGCGTGCCTGGAGTCAGCGGGAAGTAGCCAGAAATTCGTCGAGCTCCTGGAGCATGGCACCTTTGCCCTTGGCACCCACGATCTTCTTCTTGACGTCGCCGCCGTCGATGACCAGGAGAGTGGGGATGCTCATGACGTTGTACCGCAAGGCGATTTCAGGGTTTTCGTCGACATTCAGCTTGGTGATCGTGATCTGCCCGCCGAGTTCGGCTGCGAGTTCTTCGAGCACCGGTGCGATCTTCTTGCAAGGTCCGCACCATTCGGCCCAGAAGTCGACCAGCACGGGCGTGGTCGAGCTGTTCACCGTTTCGTCGAACGTCGCGGTGGTGAGATTGGTGATTCCGTTGGCCATGAATCGCTCCGATACTGCTGGCGGCAGGTCGCTCCTGCGGACTGCCTAGTGTACCGAAAGTCAACGGGGCGCTCCGGGCATCTATTCCCTCGGCGGCCTCCGCCACATGAGCTCACTCCATGAGATTGGTGTCTCACGAAATGAGATATGCATCAGTCGTGCTGCGCCTCGAGCCAACGCTCGGCGTCGATCGCCGCCATGCATCCCGAGCCGGCGGCCGTGATGGCTTGCCGGTACGTGTGGTCCTGCACGTCGCCGCAGGCGAAGACGCCCTCGACGTTCGTGTACGACGACCCAGGCTGGGTGACGAGATATCCGTTCTCGTCGGTGTCGAGCACACCGAGGAACAAGTCGGTGTTGGGGCGATGGCCGATGGCCACGAACACGCCGGTGACTGGCAAGACCGACACCGAGCCGTCGATGGTGCTGGTGACCTGGGCACCTTCCACCTTGTCGCTGCCGAGAATGTCGGTGACCGTGTGGTTCCACAGGAACTCGATCTTCGGGTTGGCTTCGGCGCGGTCACGCATGATCTTGCTGGCGCGGAGCTCGTCGCGTCGGTGCACGATCGTGACCTTCGAAGCGAACTTGGTGAGGAACGTCGCTTCCTCCACTGCAGAGTCTCCGCCACCGACCACGGCGATCTCTTGGCCACGGAAGAAGAATCCGTCACAGGTGGCGCAGGTGGACAAGCCGTGCCCGAGCAGGCGAGATTCCGATTCGATGCCCAACATGAGCGAACGTGCGCCGGTGGACACGATGATCGAGTCGGCCAGGTACTCGGTGTCGCGAACCCACACCTTGAACGGCCTCTCGGAGAAGTCGACGTTGGTGACCTTTTCGGTGATGAACTGAGCGCCGAACCGTTCCGCTTGGGAACGGAAGTTCATCATCAGATCTGGGCCCATGATCCCTTCGGGGAAACCGGGGTAGTTCTCGACCTCGGTCGTCAGCATCAGCTGGCCGCCGGGCTGATCGGACGTGGATGACGGTTCGCCCTCGATCACCAGCGGCACCAAGTTGGCGCGCGCAGCGTAGATCGCCGCGGTGAGCCCGGCCGGGCCGCTACCGATGATGATCACCGGGTGAACGGCGACCGCCGTCTCGGTCGGGGCGGCGTCGGAAAGGGTGCTGTCAGACATGACTGTCTCCGGGAATCAGAAGGGGGATGGTGGCGACCAGCTGGTGACGCGGTTATGCGTTGCCGTGGCGCTTGCCCATCAACAACAACCCGAGCAGCGTGAAGATTCCGCCGAGCAGGAAGTAGCTGAGGTACACGGCCTTGTCCCACGACGTGAACAGGTCGATGAGCGACTGCAAACCACGGGTGAGCACGATGACGGTGAGCACGATGACGACCAGGCCCAGGAACAGCCCGATCAGGCCGAACACCACCGCACGAACGACCTTGATCGCGTTGTTGGTGGTCTTGTCGCGAACATTGCCGACGAACGTGGTGATCTGCGCGGTGAGATCTGTTGCCCAGTTCGGATCGGTAATCGGATTGCCCGGCATGGGGGTCGACTGTAGCGGGCTGCCGGTGCTGCGACGAATGGCGAGGCTGACCGGGAGGTCAGGCGGATGACTCCGCGGTTGATCCGACCGGTGATTCCGAGTGTCGGAAACGAGTGCTACGGACCGACGACGATCACGATGCAGGTGTCTGGGTCGATCGCTGCGGTATGACCTTCGATGCCGTCGTCGATGATCGCCACGAGCACGGTCTCGGTCGTTCCGGAGTCAGCGAACGGGTATCGGGTGGTGTCGACGATCTCCAACAGCGGATCGTCGAACACGCACCGGGTCTCTGGTGTTGCCCCGAGTTCTCCAGCGTCTCGCAGATCAGTGAGCAACACCCCGAGGCCGGCGAGCTCGCCGGGCGATGTGAGGGTCTGGTCGCGATCGGCGAGCCTCTTGATCGACTCGCCGGAGGTTGGGTAGGGCGATTCTGCTGCTGCGATCGTGGCGTAGACGGAGCTCTCTTCCAGTTCCATGGCCTGGTCGTCGGTGGGTTCTGACCCGGCGATCCCGGCATCGGCCATCTCGTCGGCGGCGGATGCGCTCATCGTGTCTGCAGCGGAAGCCGCAGTGGTGGCCGCCGCATCAACGCCGGCCTCGCGGGCGAGATCCGGAATGATCTGCGCGAACGTGTCGCTGGATTCCAGACTCGTCATGTCTGACGACTCGTCGTCGCTGCCGCCGAGTTGCCCGGCTACCACCGCGCCGACAGCTCCGATGGCAACCACTGCGGCAGCAATGCTCAGGTACCGGCCGTACGCAGGACGTCGAGTCGCCAGTGGCACGACGACACGGGGATGCGATGCGGGCACCTGGGGCGCATTCGAGCTGACCGGTGTTGCACCGAACTCGGCCATCGCCGCCGCGATGGCGGCCGAGCGTGCTGCGGGCGAAGGAGGTGCAGACTCTCGCAACAGCGACTGCATGG
>DATKCX010000178.1:0-26596 GCA_035512975.1 Ilumatobacter sp. | reverse complement strand
TCGACGAAGGCGCGTTGGTCGTCGGTGTACGGGGCCTGGTAGCGGTCGTACACACTCACGCCGAGTTGCCAGATGCGTTCCGGTTCCTCGACGAACTCGGCGCGTCCCACCATCTCCACGCCGCGCAGCTCGCCGTACGTGTCACCATCTTCGATCAGCACGGTCATCGACGGGTTGCGGCGGAGGTTCTGCGCCTTCTGCGATCGAGATTTCGTCTCGATCGCCAACGCTCCCTCGAGGAACCCGTACCACATGGCGACGGCGTGGATCGTGCCGTCGTGGTTGATCGTGCACATCGACATCGAGTGCCTCCCCGCCAGGAACTCGGCGACTTCTTCGTCGGTCATGCGGATGCGCGCACGCTGGTTCACACCGCGTTGGTTCGAGTCGTTCATACCACGAGTCAACTCCACGGTTGCCACGTGCGCCGATTCGAGCGTGACGATCATTCCGAAGAACAGAACGCGTTCTCGTTCGATGGCAGCCAATTGCGCTCGACGCGTGGTGCCCAACCAGCTCAGAGTGACAGTTCACCGACGTCGGTGGGCACGACGAGCTCGGCGTCGGTGATCTCCTGGATCTCGCGGGGATCCCATCCGCCGAGCACCTCACGCAGCACGATGCCGTCGGCGGTGACGTCGAGCACCGCGACGTCGGTGACGATCCGGCTGACGCAGGTGGGTGCGGTGATGGGCAGCGTCACCTGGGACATGATCTTCGGCCCACCCGCCTTCGTCTGGTGGGTCATCAACACCACGACCTTCTTGGCGCAGTACGCCAGGTCCTGGGCACCGCCGATGCTGCCGATGATCTTGCCTGGCGGGTGATAGTTCGACAGGTCGCCGTTCGCTCCCACCTGAAGTGAGCCGAGCATCGTGACGTCGATCCATCCACCACGGATGAGGGCGAACGAGTCGGAATGGGACATGAACGACATGCCCGGCGCGCGCTCCACGGGTTGACCGCCGGCGTTGACACAGTTCGGGTCGACGAGATCGGGGTCCTCGATCACACGGCCGAAGCCGATGATGCCGTTCTCGGTGTGGAACAACACTTCACGGTCCGGCTCCACGAAGGCCGACACCAGCATCGGGATGCCCATGCCGAGGTTGACCACCATGCCCTCGTGCACGTCGTGGCTGGCCCGCATGGCCATCGACCAGTCGTCGAGTCGCGGTTTGTCGTCGAACTGGCTCATCGCACGCTCCTGATCAGTCGGGCCGGCACCGTCAACATGGGTCGCTCCAGGTGGTCGACTTCTCGGCCGGCCGTACGACCACCCGCTGCACGTACGGTGCCGCGGTGACGATGGCCTCCGGGTCGAGTTCACCGAGTTCCACCACCTCGTCGACCTCGGCGATGGTGATGGTGGCCGCTCCCGCCATCGTGGCATTGAACGTACGGGCCGTGCCTCGGTACACGAGGTTGCCCCATCGGTCGGCCTTGTGGGCCCGGATGATCGCGACGTCGGCCTTGAGGGCATGTTCGAGCAGGTGCGGGCGACCGTCGAAGTCGCGCACTTCCTTGCCATCTGCCACGACGGTGCCGACACCGACCGGCGTGTAGAACGCGGCGATGCCCGCCCGCGCCGCCCGCATGCGTTCGGCCAACGACCCTTGGCCGATGAGTTCCAGTTCGACCTTGCCCTGCTTCAGGAGCGTTTCGAACGGTACTTCCAACCCTCTGTTGAGCACCGGGAACGCCAGAATGCCCTTGGCGACCTGACCACGGTCGACCAACAGCCCAGGCGAGACGTAGTCCACCGGGTACTTGATCATGCCGAGATTGGCCTGCTTCATCATCTCGACCTGCGCTTCGCTGAAGCCGGAGTGGTTGCCCGTGATCGTGAGGCCCGTGACCCCCAACCGAGCGAGCGCGGCGATCAGGTAGCTCGGATACTCGGCGGCAGTGCCGAACCCGCCGACGTGCACCATCGATCCGTCGGCGACGTCGGCCACTGCCGCATCGAACGACTCCATCACTTTGTTGACTGCCATCTACTTCCCCTCGAGCCGACCGACGTTGCGAGTGTACATCAGAATGGAACACGTTCTATAATGGTGCCACAACGGTACGCGTCACCCGCTCCCTCGGGCCGCCGCGTCGGGACACGAGGAGCACCCATGGACATCGACTATCCCGCATTCGACATCGACAACCACTACTACGAGGCCCTCGACGCGTTCACGCGCCATCTCGACCCGAAGCTCGGCCCACGCTGTGTGCAGTGGGCCACGATCGACGGCCGTCAGTACCACGTGGTTGGCGGCAAGGTCAGCCGTGCGGTGGTCAACGCCACCTTCGATCCGGTCGTCAAGGCGGGGGCTATGCACGACTTCTTCCGCGGCAACGCCGGCGGCAAGTCGGCGATGGAGTTCATGAAAGATCGCGAGCCCATCCCGGCGCACTACCGCGAGCCGGGTGCGCGGGTGAAGATCATGGATCAGCAGGGCCTCGAGAAGATCTGGCTGTTCCCCACGCTCGGCATGCTCTACGAAGAGGCGCTGAAGGCCGATCCGAAAGGTGTGACCCTGACCTTCACCGCCTTCAACCGCTGGCTCGAAGAAGATTGGGGCTTCAACCACGACAACCGCATCATGGCCGCCCCCTACATCTCGTTGTGCGACGTCGACTGGGCCGTCAGCGAGCTGGAGTGGGCACTCGACCGCGGTGCCCACGTGCTCGTCATGCGCCCGGCCGCGCCCACCACCGACACCGGGCAACGGTCGCCGTTCCACCAGTCGTTCGATCCATTCTGGAATCGCGTGAACGAAGCCGGCATTCCGGTCGTCATCCACGCCGGCGACAGCGGCTATCACTCACAGGGGTACGCCGACGACAAGTTCGCCGCGTCGTTCGGCGGCACGTGGAAGCCCAGCATCAGGAGTTTCGCCATCGAGCGCGCCGCGTTCGACTTCCTCATCACGGCGGCGTTCGAAAGCGCCTTCACCCGCTTTCCCAACCTGCGGTTGGCGTCGATCGAAAACGGTTCGACGTTCCTGCCCGATCTGTTCAGCAAGTTGGCGTCAACCGCCAAGAAGATGCCGGCATGGGCCAAAGAAGACCCGTGCGAACTCTTCCGCGAGCACGTGTGGATGAACCCATTCTGGGAAGACGACCCGTACCAGGTGATCGACTGCATGGGCCCCGAACGTGTGATCTTCGGCAGCGACTGGCCCCACATCGAAGGCATGCCGCAACCGCTCGACTACCTCAACGAACTCAAAGAGTTGGACTCGGCCATCGTGCAGCGAGTGGTGCGAGACAACGCCCGTGAGCTGAACACCCTGCGCCCCCTCGGCACCTAATTGTCGAGTCCGAGGACTCGCAGCGCGTTGCCGCGGAGGAACTTGGGCCATACGTCGTCGTTGAACGGCACGCTCGGCATCTCGGTCATGATGCGCTCGAGCGACAGGCCCGCCGGGAAGTAGCCGGCATAGATGATCTTGTCGGCACCGCGCGTATTCGCGTAGTTGACGATGTTCTCCGGGTAGTACTTCGGTGCGAACGCGCTCGTTGAGTAGTGCAGCCCCGGCCACTTCAGCATCAACTTCCAGGCCAGGTCGGTCCATGGTTCGCAGCCGTGGCGGGTGACGAAGATGAGTTCGGGGAAGTCGTACATCACCTCGTCGATCAGCTCGACGCGCTGAGGATCCATCTTCAGTCGCGGGCCGGGCACGCCGGCACACACGAACACCGGGATGCCGAGTTCGCACGCCTTCGAGTACAGCGGATACATCTTCTTGTCGTTGATGGCGACCTGCGGGAACAGGCCAGCGGGGAACACGCTGACGGCACGCACCCCGAGCGTCTCGTACTCACGCACCAGTTTGTACACGGCCTGCATGCCCTCGTTGGGGTCGAAGCCGGTCATCGGGATGAAGCGGTCTGGGTAACGCTTCACGGCCTGCTCACCCGTGCCGTTCTCGCCGCCGATGCTGACGAGGCCCATCTCGACGCCCCACTTGTCCATCTGTTCCAGCGTCATCGCCACCGGGTCTTGGTCGGCCGTCCGCGCTTCGGGCACGTCTTTGAACATGTACGCGGCCGGGAACTCGAAGTCGTCCTTCGACTCCTGGTCTTTGGTCTGGCGCGTGATGAAGTCGTACGTCGACTTCACGTCGACGTGGGGGAACCCGATCATCGTGTCGATGATCCCGATCCCGGTCGGCATACCCATGACAGGGCTCCCCTCTTCCGCGAAACGCTCCGCTGAAACGTGTTCTATTTAGCGAGTGTAGAGCGGAGCCACTCGCCGGTCCATTTGGCACCGCCGATCCGCGCTTCTCACACGATCAACTTCCTGCAACCAGTTCTACCCAGGGCTAGATTCAGCTAGTTTACATGGACATCAGAACGGGAACTTGTTCTCGCAACACGCGAAACGTACAGTTGCGTGGGGTCGCCCCGAACCAGAAAGCCAACATGGAAACCATCGACATCGAACGCCGAGACGGAATCGCCATCGTGCGATTGGATCGTCCGCCCGTGAACGCCGTCAACAAGCTGATGATGCGCGAGATCCGCCAAGCGTTCGACGACATCAGCCAAGACCGATCGGTCGGCGCAGCGGTACTCACCGCTGCCGGCGAACGGGCGTTTTGCGGTGGCATCGACTTGAAGGAGACCGCCGCCGACGAGACACCCGCCGGTGCCGACATGCGCGCCATGCTCGACCCGTTCTGGGAGTGGCGCCAGACGCAGCATTCCATTCGCGAGTGTCTCGTTCCGGTGGTGGCTGCCGTGGAACGAATCACCATCGGTGCGGGCTTCGGTCTGATCGGTGTGTGCGACCTCGTGATTGCGAGCAACCGCGCGTCGTTCGGCCTGACCGAGATCAACGTCGGACTGCTCGGTGGTGCCAGCAAGGCGCTGCGCTTGCTCGGGCCATCCAAGGCTCGGCGCATGCTGTTCCTCGGCGAAATGGTCAGTGCGGCGGAATTCCATCGTCTGGGCGGCATCGAGGAAGTGGTCGATGAGGACAACGCGGAAGCCCGCGCGATCGAGCTCGCCATGGCGATGGCTGCCAAGAGCCCCATCGCCATGCGTCTCGCGAAAGAGTCGATCCTGCGTATCGAGGGCGACCACATGATGCAGCAGTACCGCACGGAGAACGACTACACGAACCGCCTCCGCGGCTACAACGACTCGGCCGAAGCGATGCAGGCGTTCCTCGAGAAGCGTTCGCCGAACTGGACCTGGTCGTAGCGGCTCCGTTCAGCGCGCCAGCAACGCTGCGAACTGGCGGCGCCATTCGACCGACGGCTTGTCTGATTGCACGCTCACCGTCGCTTGCTGATCGAGCGGCAACACGCCTGGCACCCGTTCCAGCATCACTTTGTCTTCTGCACCGATGGCGCGGTCGAACATGATGACTTCTTCGCCGGGGACAGAGAAGTCGTCGTTGCGCCAGATGACGAATGTGAAGTACGACGTGACATCGTCGATCGGTGACGAGCACAGCAGAATGAGATGGTCGAGCCCGGTCTCGTAATGAATGGTGCTGCGCACCGTGAACGGTAGATGGAAACCGGTACTCATCTTGCGAGTGATCACCGCCGCCGTAAGACCCGATGCCACCGCTCCGGACTCGTTGCCCACCTCCACCTCGTACTGGTACCCGAAGAAGTCGGCATCGAGTTGTTCGAGTTCGATCTTGGGAACGTCCTGGTTGTCGGTGATGCCGAACGTGCCTCGATGCACCCACGGGAAGTGCGAGATGTCGAGGAAGTTGTCGGTCATGCGGGTCGCCGAGGTCTTCCAGACGTCGACACCGCTGTTGATCCGCCGGTAGGCCGGATCGTTCTCGGCCTCCATCACCGGGATGTCGCCGGCCGGCTCTCCTACACACAGCCACACGAGGCCGTACTGTTCGCGGGCATGCACGACCGGAAGGTGTGCCTTCGGCGGCACCGGCCGGCCGACTCCAGACGAAGGCACCTCGACGCACTTGCCGCTGTCGCCGAACTTCCAACCGTGGTACGGGCACGTGATGCAACCGTTCTCGACGGTGCCGATGCTGAGCGGCGACTCGCGATGTGGGCAGCGGTCAGGGGCGGCGACGATGGCTCCGTCGGTGGATCGCCACAACACGAAGTCGCCACCGAGCAGGCGAACCGCAAGCGGATCGCTGCCAGGAGAGTCAGCCGGTAGGTCGTTCGACTCGGCAACGACGAACCAATGCCGTCGCAACTCCTCATGCTCGATCAACACGATGCCTCCCGGCTGTTGGGCTTTTCATGGCGCTGCCTGTCGTGATCCATCTTGGCGAGCGCGCCGCCGCTTGCCGACGTCGAGACTCGGCGAGGTCCATCCTGAATCACCAGGATTGAGGTCGACTCCCGGCGCGACGACGGCGTCGATGGCGTCGAGCACGTCTGGGCTCAGCGTCACGTCGGCCGCCGTGAGCAGATCATCGAGTTGCTCGTTCGTGCGCGGTCCGATCAATGCCGAAGTGACGGCGGGGTGCTCGACTGCCCACGTCAACGCGAGTTGCGTCATCGAGAGTCCGGCTTCCGCGGCGATCGCCCCGAGCTGCTCGACCGCGTCGTACTTCGCTTCGTTACCGCCATCGAAATGGTCGGCGTTCGTCTCGGCCCGGGAACCTGCAGGCGCGGGCGTCGAACGTTGGTACTTGCCGGTGAGCCAGCCGCCCGAGAGCGGGCTCCACACGACCACGCCGATGCCATGACGCAGGCACGTGGGAAGCACGTCGGTCTCGATGCCGCGGCACATGATGGAGTACGGCGGTTGCTCGGTGTGGGGCCCGGCGACGCTCCGGCGCTCTGCCGCCCAGACGGTCTCGACCAGGTCGGCCGCGGGGAACGTCGACGTGCCCCAGGCTCCGATCTTGCCGGCGCGCACCAAGTCGGTGAGCGCGTCGATGGTCTCGCTGATGTCGGTCGACGGGTCGGGCCGATGGATCTGATACAGGTCGATGTAATCGGTGTTCAGCCGGCGCAGGCTGTCTTCGACGGCCGTGCGAATCCACCGGCGCGAGTTGCCACGGTGGTTCGGGTCGTCGCTCATACCGTTGTGGAACTTGGTGGCCAGCACCACCTCGTCGCGTCGCCGGCCAGCGAGGGCTTTGCCGACGATCTCCTCGCTCTCGCCGAACGCGTACACGTCGGCAGTGTCGACGAAGTTGATGCCACCGTCGATGGCGCGGTTGATCAACCGGACGCAATCGTCTTGGTCGGTGTTGCCCCACGCGCCGAGCACCATCGTGCCGAGCCCGAAGCGAGAGACCCTGACGCCAGTGCGCCCAAGAGTGCGAAGTTCCATGAGAAGTTCCTTTCAGCAGCTGACACGCCTGGTGCCTGGCACCAGGCGTGTCAGGTGGCGTTGATGTGGGGCCAGGGTCTTGGGACGGTGATTCCTGCTCGTTCGAGCAATGACTTCTGGTGATCTGCGGCTGCTTCGGCGAGGGCTTGGACGTCGATCGAGATCACCTTGCCGCCTGACACCACGTGTCGGCCGGCAACGAACACGTCGCGGACGCTGCGACCGTCGGTGCCCCACACGAGTTGCAACCCGACCTCGCCGCGCGGTGTCCAACCTGGTGTGTCGGTGCGGTGGATGACGAGGTCGGCCTGCTTGCCCACTTCGATCGAACCGATTCTGTCGCCGAGTCCGATGGCGTCGGCTCCTGCAATTGTCGCCAACTCGAACACTTGGTGCGCACCGAACCGGGTGGGGTCGATGCGCGCATCGCGAGCGATGCCCGATGCCAGCGCAGCAGTGCGCAGCACGTCGATTGCATCGCCGGCATTCGTGGCGTCGCACCCCAAGGCGATGCGACCACCGCGTTCCGCGATTTCGGCATGTCGGCTGTTGGCGAACACGCCCTGGCCAAGGCGCAAGTAGGCCCACGGGCAGTAGGCGATCGCCGTCTCGGTGGACAGGATCAACTCGACCTCGGAGTCGTCGAGCCACACGCCGTGGCCGATCAGCAGGTGGCGGCCGAGCACTCCGAGATCAGACAGGTGCTCGACGGGTCGGCGGCCGCTGCGTTCGAGGTAGCGCTCAGGGTCAGATGACGTGGGCGACAGGTGCATCGTCATGCCCGTGCCGAGTTCTCGCGCCAGGTCGGCAGCTCCGGCGAGCAACGCGTCGGATGCGAGATCGTGGCCCACCAGCGTGACCCAACCCTCCACCAGGCCACCAGCCGGGAACGACTCGACCACGGCACGTTGGCGGTCGAGGACCTCCTGGGTGGGTGCGGCGAACGGACCCTCCTCGATGTCCCAACCCCACACACCGATCGTGGCCCGCAGCCCGACCTCGTTGAGCGACTTCGCCACCCGGTCGGCGTGGGCAACGGTGCCGGCCTCGACCACAGTCGTCACGCCGCTGGTGAGCGCTTCCACCGCCGACAACGCACCGGCGATCTCGTCATCGAGCGGGCCATGGGCACCGTGCAACGGCACCGACCATTCGAAGATCGAAGCACCCGGTAGCAAGAGATCGGGGATACAACTCCGCACCAACGGATCGCCGGTGAGGTGCTGGTGAGCGTCGACCATGCCAGGCGTGACCACGCAGTCGGTTGCGTCGAACACCTCGGCTTGCGGGTACTGCTCGCGCAGTTGGGTGGTGGAGCCGACGGCGACGATGAGCTGGCCGTCGACGACGACCGAGCCGCCGACGAGGACCTCGCGGCGGGCGTTCATGGTGACGATGTCGCCACCGGAGATGATGCGTTGCATGGGCTGGGCGACCAGCTGATCCGGCTGCAGCGTGAGCAGACCATTCGGCGCTGACGCAGGTAGTTCACTCAATTGAGGCCCCGAACGAACGGTTGAGCGAGCGCCCGCGGCGGGCGCACGCGGGCGGCGAAGATCGACATGGCGGCGATGGTGACCACGAACGGCAACGATGCGAGCAGGTCACCACTGACGTCGTACCCGAGGGCCGGGAGCGACAGCCGGAACGAAAGCACTGCGCCGAACAGCAAACAGCCGGCGACCGTTCCCCGCAGGGTCCATCCGCCGAAGATCACCGCGATGAGTGCGATGAAGCCGCGCCCGCCCACGATGGAGTCCTCGAACTGGCCGACTGCGGCGAGCACGAGGTAGGTGCCGCCCATACCTGCGGTGAGCCCGGCGATGTAGATGCTCTGGCGGCGGCGTTTGTTGACGTCGATGCCCGACACGTCGGCCGACTGAGGGTTCTCTCCCGCCGACCGCAGTTCCAAGCCCCAACGGGTGCGGTAGACGAGCCACCAACAGAACGGCACGAGCGGATAGATGAGGTAGAAGAGCCACGATCGGTCGAAGAGCGCGGACCCCACCAGCGGTATGTCGGACAGCAATGGGATGGTGGTGCTCGACGACTTGCGGGTGACTGGATCGAGTTCGGACGCAAGGTAGCTCGCGAGCCCCAGCACCAAGATGTTGAGCGTGAGCCCCACCACGAACTGGTTGGCCACCAGGCGATGACTCATTTGCGCTTGCACGATGGCAACCAGCAGCGCCGAGCCCATGCCGCACAGCAAGGCGACTCCCTCGTTGCCGGACTGGTCCATCCCGATCGCTGCGCCGAACGCTCCGGCTAGGAACATGCCCTCGAGCGAGATGTTCAGGGTGCCCGATCGCTCGGCGACCCATTCACCGGTGGCACCGAATCCGAGGAACACGGCGAAGGTCAGCGCGTTGATGTATGCCGCTTCCGATGTGAGCACGTCGAAGAACGCGCTGAAGAACGATCCCATCATGTGCGGTCCTCCGAACTCGCCATCGCCCGCCGCCGTTGCCGCAGGAACATCCACGCCGGCGGGATCAACAGTGCGAGCACCAACAGACCCTGGACCACATCGGTGATGCGACGCTCGACACCGGTCGATGCCAAGAATCCCGAGCCGGTGCGCAGGCAGGCGAACACGAAGGCCACGAGTACGGCGGCCGAGCAGCGCTGCCGCGCTACGAGAGCCACGAGCAAACCGGTCCAGCCGATCTCAGACGGGAAGCCGGGCACCAACGTGTAGTTCCCGAAGTCGCCACCGGCGAGCATGAGGCCACCGGCCAAGCCGGCAAAGGCGCCGGACAACATCAGCGCTCCGCTGCCGTACCGAGCAGCGCTGACGCCGGCACGATGGGCGGTGCGTTGGTTGTGACCCAACATGCGGAGCCGGAAGCCCCACACCATTCGTGCCAACGCGTACCCCACGATCGCCGCCAAAGCAATCGCAACGATCGCGGAGATCGGGAACTCGTTGCCGAACCATGTGACACGAGGAATGCGCGTGTCGTCGGCGAGTTGCTTGCTGATCTGTTGACGGTTCGAGCGGCCTTCGGCCGGTGCGAGCAGCAGCCACTGCACTTTCAAGCCGTAGCCCGCCAGCTGCGCAGCGATGGTGACGAGGAGCAACGTCGTCAACACTTCCGGCACGTTGCGTCGATACTTGAGGGCGGCGGCGATGCCGGCCCACAGTGCTCCGCCGACCACGCTGGCGACGAGGAGCACGAACACCACCCACGGGCCGGGTCCGCCGAGACGCGCCCCGACGTATGCGGCGAAGGCCGATCCGATGAAAAGCTGCCCTTCCTGACCGATGTTCACGAGGCCGGCGCGATTGGAGATGATGGAACCCAACGCGACCACCAGCAACGGGGTGGCCACCCCGATCGTGGTACCAATCCGGCCAGGGCCCCGAAGGCTGCCGTCGAGCAATGCGTTGAACACTGCGCCGGAGTCGCCGCCGGTGAGTTCGACAATGATCGCCGACAGCACCAGCGCTGCGCAGATGCACACCACGTAGAGCACCGCCGTCTCGGACAACAACTTCATCCGCTGCGAACGAACCTCGGGCGATTCGTGCAGTGGTCCCACCGTGTGCGGCGGAACCTCCGACATGTCGGGAGTGGACACCGCTGCATGATCGATGTCGGTGCTGTCGAAACCGGCGGTCATGCAGCTTGTCCTCCCAAGAGCAGACCGATGCGACCGAGATCGGCATCGGCTCGATCCATTTCACCGATGATGCGACCCGACGAGATCACGACGATGCGGTGCGCGAGGTCGAGGATCTCTTCGAGTTCGCTCGAGATGAGCAACACCCCTACGCCCGACGCGGCCACGCGCCGCAGACACTCGGTCATGTACTCGATGGCACCGACGTCGAGACCACGGGTCGGTTGCGCCGCGACGAGAACACTCGGTTGCTGCGAGAGTTCGCGCGCCAACACGACTCGCTGCTGGTTCCCGCCGGACAACGAGAACAGCGGGGCGTCGGGTCCGGAACACGAGATCTCGAACTCCGCGATGAGTCGTTCGGCATTGGCACGCAGTTGGTGCCGGTTGATCACTCCCGACTTCGCCACCCGGGTGGCGTCGACGAGCACGAGATTCTCCGCCACGGTCATTTCCAGTACCACTCCTGAATCGTGGCGATCTTCCGGAATCACGCCCACACCCGCAGCTGCCATTGCGCCGGCCACTCCAGCGGCGACCGACCTCCCGCCGACGAGCACTTCCCCGGCATCGAGCCCGGTGAGGCTGGACAGCACATCGGCGAGCGCACGCTGACCGTTGCCTTCCACGCCGGCGATGCCGACGATCTCGCCGGCGCGCACGTGCAGGCTGAGATCGTCGAGCGTCAGCACCCCGTCGTGCGACCGTACCCGCAGGCCGTTCACGGCGAGTGCGACCGGTCGATCGTCGGTGGAAGTTTCGGTCACAGCTGGCTGCGTGCTGTGTGACGACGACGCGACTCGCTCGGAACGCAGCGACACGTGGCGGCCTACCATCGCTGCGGCGAGGGCCGATGCGTTCGTTTGGTCGGTCTTCACATGGTCGACCACCCGCCCCTGGCGCATGATCGTGACCTCATCGGTCGCCTGCAGGATCTCGTCGAGCTTGTGGCTGACAAGCGCGACCGCACGTCCTTCGTTCACCACGACGTGGCGCAGAGTCTCGAAGAGCTTTTCACTCTCGGCGGGCGTCAACACCGACGTTGGTTCGTCGAAGATGAGAATCGACGGGTCGCGCCGCAGGCACTTGATGATCTCCACGCGTTGGCGCACACCGACCGGGAGGTTGCCGACGATGGCGTCCGGATCGACGTCGAGTCCATACCGCTCGGAGATCTCGCCGACACGGGCGCGAACTTCGGCGGGACGCAGGCGGCCGCTGTCGCCGAGGGCGACGTTCTCCCACACCCGCAGGGGCTCGACGAGACTGAAATGCTGGTGCACCATGCCGATACCGTGCGCTGCGGCAGCGGTTGGGTCGAGCAAGCGTGTCCGCGTGCCGTCGATGCTGATCGTGCCGGAATCTGGCAGCACGAGGCCGATCATGATCTTCATCAGGGTCGACTTGCCGGCACCGTTCTCGCCGAGCACCCCGTGGATGCGGCCACATCTCAGTTCGAGGTCGATCTGATCGCATGCCACCACCGCGCCGTAGCGCTTGGTGATCTGGTCGAGCCGAATCGCCACCCGGCCGCCGGAGGCCGGGCCCGCGGGCCCGACCTCCGACTGCGAGACGATGGTGGTACTCGTCAGATCGTGATGGAGGTCACCCGCCACCGTATGCCTCGGCCGCACTGGCGCCGAACTGCTCGTCGAGATCCCCGCTCGCCACGAGGGCATAGGCGGCGTCCATCTCGGCCTGCTGTTCGGCTGTGGCGTCGCAGATGACCGCACCAGCCACGTCTGGCTCTTCTCCAGGCGAGTACGTGATGATGTCGCCTTCGGCGGCCGAACCGTCGAGGATCTGCGGGAAGATCTCCCGCACGTAGTCGCCGCCGTCGAAGCGGACGGCGATATCCCACGACAACTCGCCTTCACGAGTGCACACGTCGGATGCACCCGCGCTGAGCACGATCTGGCCACCCTCGTTGGCGAGTTGCACGACTGGCTCGTGCGCCCCACCGAGATACGGGTAGATGACGTCGGCACCTTCGGCGACTGCGTTCTCGTACGCGGCCGAAGCGTTCTGGACGTTGTTGAAGTCGAACGGGAAGTCGCCCGACGGCACGAACGTGAACGTGAATGCGGGGTCGACGGCCTCCATGCCCAACTGGAACGCCAAGTAGTGCTCGATTTCGAAACCGACGTCGCAGCAACCGATCATCGTGACGGAGTCTCCACCGGTGTCGCGCAGCATGATGCCGGTGGCGACGCCTGCGGTGTAGGCGATGCCGGCGCCGTTGTCCTGGCTCTGGAGATAGAACTCGCTCTCCTCGAAGCCGGCGCCACAGTTGCAGTACCAGAAGATGTCGGAGTACTGCTCGGCGAGGTCGGGCATCGGCTCGGCGATCTCGCTGGCGCCGACGATCAGGATGTCGATTGGCTGCTGGGCGAGGTTGGCGAGTTCGGTCGCTGCGTCGGCCGACCCGATGTTGTCGACGACGATCACTTCGCCCCAACCCTGCTCGGCCGAGAACGACTCCGCGGCGTCGACGACTGCCTGGTAGTAGCCACCGTCGTCGCGTGGGCCTGCAGCGGCGATACCGATTCGCACTACGCCGTCGCCGTTCACATCGAGATCAGCCGCTTCGCCGCTGGGGCCTTCGGTCGCGGTGCCGGCAGTGGTGTCGGCAGTGGTGTCGGCAGTGGTATCGGCCGTGGTATCGGCCGTGGCGTCGGCACCCGTATCTGCAGTGGTGGCTTCAGTGGCAGCGGTGGTGACCGACGCCTCGGCAGCGGTCGTTGCGGTGGTTGCTTCATCGTCGTCCCCGCATGCAGTCACAACGACTGCGAGCGCGGCGATGGCGGCGAACGAACGAATGACGGTCGAACGTGAGGCCCGTGAGCCCCTCTGTTGATCTGTTCCCCTTGACATGTATCCAGGTTCCTCTCCCTAGGTTTGGCCTGATGGTCAGACCAAGACTGCATGGTACTCGCGACGTATTTCCGCGTTGTTACCAGATGGTGTTCAATTCTCGGGCGGCTGCTCACTGGCTGCTTGCCGGCGGTAGCGCTTGGTCAGCCACCGGTTGAACCGCACGTGGCTTTCCTCCTGCCACGAATACCGGCCACGCGGTGCGAACCGCGAACGCAGCCCCCGCTGAACCTTCGTAGTGGCGTCCTGGTCTTGCTCGACGAACACCTGCACGCCCACATCGGTGAGCTTGAGCTTGTGCTCGAACAGCGGGTCCTCGAGCGCCGAAGGATGGAAGATGTAGCCGATCTCCAGGTCGATCGTCTCGGGGCCCGTCGGTCGTACGAGAAAGAAGAAGCACTGGTCGGGAGCGCTGCCCAAACACAGTGTCGGCGGGATGAGTGCAAACGTGGACCGCATGCGCTCTTCCTCGGTGAGCTTCGGGAACACCGGCATGATCGCGTGGTGCGTGGCGTTGAACCCGCCGTCGATATGGGTGTAGCCGCCGGCGCGGAAGATCACATTCGAGTTGTCGTTCCACTCCACCGGGAACTCGCTGAGGTTGCTCGGGCAGAAGTCCTGGACGTATTGGTGTAGCCGGTTGGCGTGATAGCCGTCGTTGAAGTTCTCGAACATCACCTTCCAGTTCCACGGCAGGTTCGACAGGGTGAAGGTGCCAGGGCACACAGCGTCGGCCAGGTCGTAGTTGGCGATGAACGGGTCGTAGTCGGTGAGCGTTGGCGCGAGCGGTGCGGCGTCAGCATCGAGGTTCACGAACACGAAGCCCTGCCACAGCTCGACGGCCAGGCGTGGCAAGCCGAACTCGGACTTGTCGAAATCGACCGTGCGCTCCATCGCCGGAGCGCCGAGCAAACGGCCATCGAGCGCATAGTTCCAGTGGTGATACGGGCATTTGAACGTGCTGGAGTTGCCCGCTCCATCGCACACTTGCATCGCTCGGTGTTGACACACCGCCGACATGGCGTTGACGTCGCCCGCCTTGTCGCGCACGACGATGATGGGCTCGTCGCAAATCGTGACGGTGAACCAGTCGCCAGGGTTCGGAATGCGTTCGGCGCGGCCGGCGCATAACCACTCCTTCGCATACAACGCGTCACGTTCGAACGCCAACACGTCGGGCGACGTGTACACCTCGGGTGGCAGCGTGATCGCAGTGCTCACGTCTTGCGTCGATGCGTCGAGCGCATCGAGCAGCTGTGCAAAGCGTGGGCGAACAGAAACTGGCTGGTCGAGTGCGGTCACGACGGGACCTCCGTGGTGGTGGACTGGGGGGCGATAGCTGCTGCCTCGGTGAGCATGAACTTGCGGATCTTGCCGACACTGGTGCGGGGAAGGTCCTTGACGATGACGTAGCGATGCGGGCGCTTTGCTTTCCCCAGTTTGGCCTCGCTCCAGGCCATCAGTTCAGCGATCAAGGAGTCGTCGGTGAGCGCAGCGCCCGATGGTGACGTTGCCGGCACGACGAACGCCACGGGCACCTCGTCGCGGATGGGGTCGGGTGCCCCGACCACGACCACATCGAGCACCCCAGGGTGTGCCGACAACGTGGCCTCGACTTCGACGACCGACACATTCTCGCCCGACACTTTGAGCACATCAGACCGGCGACCATCGAAGTGAAACCGTCCGTGCTCGTCGCGCCAGGCACGGTCACCGGTGAGGAACCAGTCATCGCGGAACGAGCTCGCTGTCGTGGTGGGATCGTCCAGGTACTCGGCGAACAACTCGACGCCCGGCCGCCCACCCACGACGACTTCGCCGACCACACCGGTAGGGACGGCATTGCCATCGCTGTCGTGAAGATCGACCGAGCACCCGGCCGTGACGAAACCCATCGTGTCGCAGCAGGCATCGTCACGATCGTCGGTGAGCACAGCCGGGATCGTCTCGGTCATGCCGTACAACTGGCGCGGGCGGCATCCAAACCACTCGGTCAACGTGTCGTACTGGTCGGCCGCGAGGTTCTGTGCGAACCAGCAGTGGCGCAGCTGCAGCGGCGGGGAGTCGTCGCCTGGCGCGCTACTGAGCGGGCCACCGCGAGCGAGGATCATGCGCATCGGGCCGGCGAACAGACTGGCGTGTGTGGCCCCGTGCCGTGCGGCCTGGGCCACGAACCCGCTGGCGGAAAAGGTGTGCATCAGGGCCACAGAAGCTCCGACGGCTATCGCCGACGCGAACGAGTAGTACTGGGCGTTGGCGTGGAACAGTGGCAGCACCACCAGCTGCCGGTCGTGGGGCCCGAGGTCGGACGCGGCTGCCATGGTGGTGCCGGCGAACGCGTAGTTGGCCTGGGTGATGACGACACCCTTGGGCCTCCCGGTGGTGCCGCTGGTGAACATCACCGCAGCGCGGTCGAGCGGACCAGGACCGTTGTCGGCGACCCATCCTGGATCGCCTTCTCCCAGCACGACATCGGTTGACGTCTCGTCGACTTCGATGGTGAGAACCCGAACACCGCTTGACTCGACGCCCTCGAGATACGCGGCTGATCGCGTGGTGGCGCACAGTCCCACCGCCGGGTTGGTGCGCGAGATGTGCTCGGCGAGCTCGTTCGATGTCGCCATCGGGTCGGATGGGACGATGAACGACCCGAGCCTCGAGGCGGCCAGCCACGCGGCAAGGAACGACGGCGTGTTGGTGAGGGCGAGGTGGACACCGCGTTCGCGACCGACACCGTGAGTGGCGAACCGCGCGGCCAACCGATTGACTTCGGCGTCGAACTCGCTGTACGTCCACTCGGCGACCGAACCGTCAGGACCTTCGAAGACCAAGAAGGCGCGCGAAGGCGACGACTGAACCGACCCGACCCACAGGTCGAGCAGCGTCGTCGTCGCCGGGTCGCTCATGACTCGGCGGCTCCGTAGCCACCGCCGCCCGGCAGGTCGAGGCGAACCACGTCGCCCGGTTGCAAGGTGATGCGCGCTTGAGTTTTCACGGCTTCGCCGTTGACGCTGAACGCACCCGATGCACCAGGCTGGCCGCCGAAGATTCCCTGCGGCGCTTCGGCCAGGCGGCTGGTGACCGCGTTCAGCTGCCACTCGCGGGTGGTGTCGACCTCGAACTCGATCGTCTGCCCGAGTCCGCCCGTCTGGCGACCTGGGCCGCCGGACCCGGGGCGCAGCGCTTTGGTGGTGAACCGAATGGGTGCCGATGCCTCGACGACTTCGATCGGCACTGCGGCGACGCCGGTGGGGTACGAACAGGCGTCGAGCCCCGGCTTGGATGACCGCGCACCGACGCCACCGGCATAGGTGAACATGGCCGTGATGAACGGGCTGCCGTCGTCGTGGTTGCCGCTGACCTGCATGGTCCACACCGCACCTGAACCCTCGGCCATGGCGGCGTCGGGTCGTACCTGGGCGAGCGCCTTGAGCAGCGCGTTCGGCAGGAACATGCCGACAACGTGGCGCGCGGTGCAGGGCTGCGGTGACACCGCGTTGAGAATCGAACCCTCTGGCGCGATCATCTCGATCGGTGCGAGGCTGCCGTAGTTGTTGGGAATGTCGGGGCTCAGCACCGAGCGCACGACGAACGTGGTGTAGGCGTGCGAATAGTTCTTCACGACGTTGATGCCCCATCGGCTGGCATCCGACGAACCGGTGTAGTCGACGGTGATCGTGCCGGTGTCGGCATCGACGATGAGCGCACACTTGATGAGGATCTCGCTGCCGTCGGCGAGGTCGAGCAGCGCCGACGATTCGTACCGACCGCTCTCGAGTTCACGGATGCCGGCGCGGGTGGCGTCCTCGGAGCGAGTGATGATCTCGTCGGCGAGTTCCTCGATGCCATCGAGTTCATGCCGTTCGCAGAGCGACAGCAGACGCTGCGCTCCCACCTCGCCCGACGCCATCTGAGCGTGCAGGTCGCCGGCCATGTGGTCGGGTTGACGGACGTTCGACAGGATGAACTTCCACACGTCGTCGTTTCGCTCACCGGCCTTCATCAGCTTGCAGATCGGAATCCAAAGGCCTTCTTCGAACACGTCGCGACCACCGGCACCGATGCCGTAACCGCCGACGTCGGTGTGGTGGATGGTCGAGCCGAACAGCGCGATCAGCTGCCCGTCCTTCCACGTGGGCACCAGCACGGTCACGTCGAGCAACTGCCCTGCCGTCTTGTACGGGTCGTTCGTGATGAGCACATCGCCCGGTACCAGCGACTCGATCGGGTACTCCTCGAGGATGTTGCTCACAGCCATCGCCAGGCTGTTGATGTGGCCCGGTGTTCCGGTGACGGCTTGCGCGACCATGCGGCCGCGCCGGTCGAACACGGCGTTGGCGAGGTCGCCGGCTTCGCGCACGATCGGGCTGAACGCTGATCGCTGCAACGCACGAGCTTGTTCGTTCACCGTGGCGATGAGGCTCTGCCAGCATATTTCCAGTTCGATCGGATCGAAGGTTCTGCCAGTGGTCGCTGCGCCATTCGATGTGAGGGTGTCGGTCATGATGCTGCTCCAGCCAGAGGATTGGTTGACGGCGTACGAGTTGCGATGAGGCTGCCATCGGGGCCGACCTCGACGTTCCAGCCGGGACGGATGACCGCCGTGGTCTCACGTTCTTCGACGATGGCCGGGCCGTCGAACCGGTCGCCGGCACCGAGCGTGGCTCGTTTGTAGACGGGCGTGTCGATGGGTGCTTGAGCACGGCCGAACACGACGGGTCGCACGCTGTGTACCTGCGCGCCGGCACCGGTGGGCGCCGGGTCTGGCTCGACCGGGTCGGCGTCAGCTGACACCGACAACCTCCACGTGACGATCTCGATCGCCACATCGGGGATGGTGAGCCCGTAGATGCGCCGGTACTCGGCTTCGAACCCGGCGAGCACATCACCGTCGGCGAGGGTCCAGGAGTCGCCTTCGCCCACCCAGATCGTCACTTCGTTGCCTTGACCGGCGTAGCGAACGTCGACGCCGTAGCGGAAACGCACCGCGTCAGCGGCGGTGCCGGCCGCGGCCAACACGCGGCGGCCCTCGGTGCGCAGATCGTCGAGCAGCGCTTCACGCTCGGCAGGGTCGATGCGGTCGATTCGACGCGGCATCGATCGTGCCAGGTCGATACGCACGGGCGACACGAGCGTGCCGAATGCCGACAACACGCTGGCGTTCACGGGGAAGATCACGCGGTACGAGTCGAGCAACTCGGCCACACCACATGCATGAACGGGTCCTGCGCCACCGAATGCCAGCAGCGACACGCCACGGAGGTCGACACCTTGCTCCACCGCGTGCATGCGTGCCGCCGCGGCCATGTTCTGGTTGACGATCTCGTGGATGCCAGCAGCAACCTGCACGGCATCGAGGCCGAGCTTGGCACCAACGTTGGCGTTGGCCGCAAGTGCGGCGGCCGCGTCGAGCGGCATGTCGCCGCCGAGGAACGAGTCGGGGTCGAGCAATCCGAGCACGACGTCGGCGTCGGTGACGGCGGGTTCGGTACCGCCACGCCCATACGAGGCGGGGCCGGGTTCGGCACCAGCTGATTCCGGGCCGACCTTCAACAGCCCGAACTGGTCGGTACGTGCGAGCGAACCACCGCCGGCCCCGATTTCGACGAGGTCAACCGACGGCACGGAGCACGGGAAGCCCGAGCCCTTCTTGAAGCGATAGGCGCGAGCCACCTCGAACACGTTGGTGAGTTCGGGTTCGCCCTGATCGATGAGACACGCCTTGGCGGTGGTGCCTCCCATGTCGAAGCAGAGCAGACGCTCTTCGCCGAGCCGTCGGGCGAACCAGCTACCGGCCAGCGCACCTGCGGCCGGGCCGCTCTCGACGAGCCGGATCGGAATCCGGGCGGCATCGTCGGCCGAGACCACACCACCGTTGGACAGCATCATCAGCACCGAGCCGCCGAAGCCCTCACCAGACAGCCACTTCAGCAGCTCGTCGAGGTATGGCCCGATGACTGGCATGGTGGCCGCATTGCAGGCAGTGGTGACCATGCGCGGGTACTCACGGATTTGCGGCGACACCTCCGACGAGATGCACACCGGGACCCCGAGTTCGCGACGCAGGTACTCGGCGATGACCTGTTCGTTCGATCCGTTGACGTAGGAGTTGAGCAAACAGATGCCGACCGATTCCACGTTCATCGCCCGTAGCTCGTCGGCGAGTTGGCGCAGATCGTCATCGCTCGGCACGGTGATCACTTCGCCGGTGGCGGCGACGCGCTCGGTGATCTCGACCGTTCGATCGCGCGGAATCGGCGGCGCGGGGAACTCGATCTGCAGGTCGTACATGTCGTACCGATGCTCGTCGCGGATGAGCAACGTGTCGCCAAAGCCGGACGTGGTCACGAGCCCAGCGCGTCCGGTCTTGCCCTCGATGAGGGCGTTGGTGATCAGCGTGGTGGCGTGCACGATCGGCGCGGTCACGTCGGCCGGGCGAACGCCGGCACGGGCGAGCAGGTTGCCAACACCGGTGCGTACCCCGTCGAGCGGATTCGATGGCGTGGTCAACGTCTTGTCGACGACGACGTCGCCGGTTGCTGCGTCGACCAGTACGACATCGGTGAACGTTCCTCCGATGTCGACGGCGAGTCTCCAGTCAGCGGTCATGCGTGCGGCTCCGTTCCGTTCTTTGATGCGTTCTTTGATGCGTTCGTTGATGCGTTCGTCGAAACCGTGTTCTGCGGCTCCCCGATGAGGTCGGTGCGGGGCGGCGAGAAGACATCGAGAATCCAGCATTCGCCGTACTCGTCATCGCCGATGAAGATCGAGTCACCGTGCCAGATGCTGGTAGGTGCGAGATACACGTCGCCGGCTCGCAACACGGTGCGGCGATCGTCGTCCGCGTCGCCGATGCGAAAGTCGAGCGCGCCGCGCATGATGATGCCGAGTTGCTCGCTCTCCTCATGGCAGTGCAGGAACGAGCCAGTGGAACCACCGGCGATGCGCCAGAAACACAGCTGGAGATTCTCGCCGCTGATGATTCGATGACGAAAGCCGTCGCGAGCGGTGTCGCTGAACTGATCGTCTTCCAGGAAGTAGCAGTAGTTGTTGGCGAGCTGATCGGGGCTCACGTGGGCTCCATCGGATTGGTCGCCGGTGCAGGCGAAGAGTCGGGCAGTTCGGCGGTTCGGTGCGTGGTCGAGTGACGGTCGCCACCGAACCGAGCGCGGTCGGCAGCGATGTCGAGCGGGCGCACGATGGCTTCGTGTTCTGCTTCGCCCCACTCGCTCGGCGGCACCAACCACATCACTTCGAACTCGATGCCGTCGGGATCCTTGGCGTACAAGCTCTTGTTCACACCGTGGTCGGATGCGCCGTGGAGCGCTCCGGCTGCTTGGAGGCGCAACCTGTGCGCCTCGAGATCGTCGAGCGTGGGGACCTCCCACGCCAGGTGGTACAGACCTACCTGGGTGCGGCCGGCGCTGGAATTGTCTGCCTCGCCGATGCTGAAGAACGCGATGTCGTGGTGATTGGTGGACCCGGGCGCCCTCATGAATGCAAACGCACCAGTCGGGTGCACGACCATGGTCTCGAAGCCGAGTACGTCCTGGTAGAAGGCCTGCTGGACGCGCGCGTCACGCACGTACAACACCGCATGGTTCATCCCCGTGATCATCGCTGCCCCTCGGTTGGTCGAGTGTGGTCTTTCGGTCTGATGGTCAGACCATAACACGTCGTGTCGGGTATCGCCAGCAGAACTTCGAGAACGCCGAGCTACTCGTAGGTCCAGCCCTCGGGGACGTTGAAGTCGCCGACGATCTGGTGGGTGTCGTCGTCGGTCTCAGTGCCGGGCAGGTGTTGCCACAACAAGAGCTGATTGCCCCAGGGATCGAGGAACGAGGCATTGGCGCCACCGAATTCGGTCCAGAAGTGATTCGTCCACAGCACCGTTCCCCCGAGGCGTTCGGCCGCCTCGAGAATCCGATCGAACGAGTCGTCCTCACTCACAAGGATCCACGCTCGGATGGCACGACCGCCAGGATTGAGACCAACTGGCTCCTGCGGCGCCGAGGGCGGTCGCGGCAGCGCGTTCGCAGCGTTGTAGATACCCATGTGGAGGTTTCCGGTCGGGCCCTGCGAGCCGTCATCGAGCAGGAAGTTCTGGCCGGGGACGATGCGGGCGAAGGTGTCGGCAATGCGGTCCTCGACCTCCCAGCCGAAGACCTCGGCGTAGAACACACGGGCAGCGTCGAGGTCATCGGTCGGGTAATCCACGAAGATGAGCGTGTTCGGATAGGTCATGTAGTCCCCCTTGTGCGGTTCGAAGCGCTCAGGTTAGCATGGTCTGATGGTCTTACCATTAGAACGTCTTCTCGACTGTCTCGACTCCTCTCACGGCAGCTTCGAAGCGTCCATCGGGTTGCCTCCGGAGGTGTATTCCGACCCGGACTTCCACAAGTTCGAGATGGACGCGGTCTTTGGATCGGAATGGTTGTGCGTCGGACGCCAGGAACAGATCCCGACGGCAGGCGACTACCTGTCGGTCACCCGCTGCGGCGAACCCCTGATCGTCGTGCGACACCCAGACGAGTCCATCCGCGTGATGTCAGCGGTCTGCCGGCACCGAGCGATGTGCATCACCGCGTCGACCGACCGCACCGACGACGACATGTTGGATCCCCCGGAGCTCCGATCGGGCTCCGCGCGCATTTTCCGGTGTCCTTACCACTACTGGGTGTACGACCTCGACGGCCAGCTCATCGGTGCGCCGGAGATGAGCCGGACAACCGGCTTCGACATGGCAGACGTGCGCCTCCCGGAGCTCGCGGTCGAGATCTGGCAGGGTTTCATCTTCGCCAACTTCGACACGAACGCCTCCCCGTTGACACCTCGACTCGCGAAGTTGGACGCTGCGCTCGCGAACTACGACGTGGCGTCGCTCGTCACGGTCGACCCCGTCTCGATTCCAAATGTTCCGTTCAACTGGAAGATCATGATCGAGAACTTCATGGAGATGTACCACAACAGTCGACTCCACAAAGGAATTCACGACTTTGCACCATCCACGGGTGCCTGGTACTCACCATTCGAGCCGGACGACGCAGCGCTGTTCGGATTCAACGCCACCATCGAACCCGATGGCGGATTCAACCCGACGTTCAAGGCGCTGTTCCCGCCGCTTCCGGGTACGAACATGCAGGAGCGCCAACGCGTCGTGTTTGCGCTGATCGCCCCGTCGCTGCTGATGGGGCTGCAGTCCGACTCGGCGTTTTGGTTCGCCGTTGATCCCACCGGGCCCACGACCCACACGCTGAGCATGGCCTACATCTTCCCGCCGTCGACCGTGGATCTCCCCGACTTCGGCGAAACCCTGGAAGCAGCGATTGCCGGCGTGTCGAACTTCAACCGGCAGGACATGCCCACCAACGTGGCCACCCAGCTCGGCATGCAGTCACGCTTCGCGCCGCGCGGCCGCTACTCGTGGCAGGAGGCGGTGTTGGCGCAATTCAACACCTGGCTCGTCGACCGGTACCGCGCAGCAGCCGCCAGCGACTGATTGCTGGGTCCGGTGCGCCGGCTCAGCCGTCGGTCGAGACGAAGATCGCGTACCGCCGCCGCCACTCGAGCGACGCCTTGTCCGACTGGACATCGGCGAGCTGCCCGCGAGCCAGCGGCAGCTCCCCGGAAAGCGTTTCCAACATCCACTTGTCTTCGGCCGCCACCGCGAGCTCGAAGTCGACGATGTCTTTCCCGGTCGCGGAGACGTCGTCGTTCCGCCAGAGGACGAACGAGAAGTAGCTGCGCTCGCCGCTCATCGGCGTGGCGGTCATGAACAACGTCTGCTCGATGCCGTTGTCGTACGACATGGTGCTTCGCACCGAGTACGGGAGCGCGAACCCGGTGGACATGTCCAGCTGAATGACGTCGGCACCGCCGCCCGACATCGCCTTGGCCTCACCTTCGTTGTTCACGACCACCGAGTACTTGTACCCGTGGAAAACGTCGTCGAGTTGTTCGAGGGTGAAGTTCGGAACTGCTTGCTCCTGCTCGCGGCCGAACGTTCCCGAATGGGTGTAGGGGAAGTGGGCGACGTCGAGCATGTTGTCGATCATGCGCGTGACCGAACAGTCCCAGATGTCGGTGGCGGTGTTGAGCCGCGCGAAACTGCTGTCGTCCTCGACGGCGAGGTCGGGCACTTCGTGGTGTGGTTCATCCGGGCAGAACCACACCAGGCCGTAGCGCTCGACCACCGGGAGCGACGTGAGGTGGGCGGAGGGTGGAATCGTGGCACCTGGCCCTGACGAAGGGATTTCGACGCAACGCCCGTCGTCCCCGAACACCCACCCGTGGTAGGGGCATCGCAGGCAACCGTCCTCGACGGTCCCGAGCGACAGCTTGGCTTCGCGATGACGGCACCGATCACGCACTGCCACCAGACCCTGATCGGTGCGCCACATCACGTACGAGACATCTCGCACCTGGAACGGGTGGGCATCGTCGCCGACGGACTCCGCGTCGACGATGGCATACCAACAATGATCAAGCGGTGAACTCACGATGATCTCCTCTCTCGTGCACGCGCGCTCCTAGACGAGGCGGTCGATCAGGCCGCGCTCTACGGCAGCGAGGTGTTTCGTGCCTTCGCTCACCGCAGCTTCCACGTCGCCGGCGGCGACAGCCAAGGCCAAGCCCGCGTGCTGCCTGGCGGCGTCGCCAACGATCTGGCGGACCTCGGTGCGATTCGCATCGTCTGACAGCAACGCCTCGATCCCCTCAGAGCGGAACAGGCGACTCAGCACCTTGCCGTACACCTCGACGAGCAACGGGTTGGCACAGGCTCGACTGATCAACGCGTGGAATGCATGGTCGAGCTCGCGAAACTCCTGCAACTCCATCTCCGGGCTGAAGCGATTGGCGAGCCGCCGGATCTCTTCGCGCTGGGCAGGGGTGGCGCGCTGTGCGGCCAGCTCGATGATGGGCACTTCCAACAACCGGCGGGTCTCGAACAGCTGACGAACGAACTCCTTGCGATCGTCGAGCTGGTCGAAGCTCACATCGGGGAGATGCTCGACGACGTACGACCGATTGCCGCGGCGCTCGACGACCCCCACCGACAGCAGACCCTGCATTGCCTCGCGCACCGACGTGCGCGCGACCCGAAACTGTTCCGACAAGTCACGCTCCGACGGCACACGGGCACCCGGTGCCAGAGCACCGCTCAAGATGCGCTCGAGGAGCTGATCGCGGATCTGTGCGCTGAGCGTCTCACGGGCGAGCGGCTCGAACGGAACCAACGCGTCTCGGGCACCTGCCCGTGCGTCTACGTCGGTGTTGCTGCCTGTCATTGCTTGCCTGTCATGCTGATGGTCGCTCTCGCTTTCTCGTGCATGGCCAGATCGTCAGACCATGTCACCAACGGGACTGTACCCCGTCCTTGAAGCCCTGACCGAGATTCCCGGTCGGTCCTATGGTCAGACCATCTGACCTTTGATACGGTATCGCTCATGGCATATCCGAACACGCTCATCTTCGTCGACTTCCCTGAGCGCCCCGAAGGATTCACCGGTGAGTGACACCGTGACGAACGCAGCGATCGAGCCAGCGATCGAACCTGAACCGGCACCGGTGTACGCCGAGCGACCCAAGGTCGCACGCTGGACGCACCTTGCTCTGCGGGTGGCCGACATCGACGCCACCATCGAGTGGTACCTGAAGTACACGCCGCTCGAACTGTTGGAACGGCGCGAAGACGAAGACGGCTACGGCGCATGGCTCGGTCACTCCGACAACTCCGAGCACCCGTTCATCCTGGTGCTTGCGCAGTTCTTTCCCGACCGAGACCCGTTCGCGCCGTCGCCCATTGCCAAGCTCGCGCCCTTCAACCACTTCGGCATCGAGTTGCCCACCAAAGACGACGTCGACGCCATCGCGGCACGCGGCGAGGCCGATGGCTGCCTGTCCTTTCCGGCGAAGTGGATGCCTGCACCCATCGGCTACATCTGCATGCTCAGCGACCCGAACGGCAACCTGGTCGAGTTCTCGTACGACCAGGGCGTCTACGAGAAGGCACGCGAAGTCTGGGGATGACACCGCTCGAGGTTGCCCTGTCGTATCTCGATGCGCTGGGCGGTGACGACCCCGAGGCCGTCGCCGCCCACGTCAGCGACGACTTCAGCAACGAGCACCAGAGCGAACTCGGTGCCGGTTGCGTGGGACGCGACGCCTACCGTGGCCGCTTGCCCGGCTTCATGGCGACGTTCCCGAATCGCCATTACACCGTTGTCGACACCGTCGCCGACGACACGACGGCTGCCATCAGGTATCGGTTCGGGGCCGACGTCGGCGGCCATCGCATCGACATCCCCGGTGTCATGTGGTTCGGCGTGCGCGACGGGCTCATCACCCGCCGCGTCGACACCTGGGATTCGCTGACGTTCTTCCGCCAGACCGATCAGACGCCACCGGCCACCTCGCCGACCAAACGTACGGTTGACTAAGGAACCGAGCTCGCCTCGGGTGTACCGGGTCGGCCCCAGCGCTGCACGGCATGGAATGTCAGACCGGCTGCCAGACCCCAGAACGGGCCGCTGATGCCACCAGCAGTGATGCCTGAGGCCGAAACCACGATCACGATCACCGTGCCTTCCCGCATGGATGCGTCGGCCATCGCGCCCGCCAACGCGCCGGTGAGGGCGGGCAACAGTGCGAGCCCGGCCACGGCCGACACGACGATCAACGGCGCGATCGACACCAAACTGGCAGCGATGCCGGCGAACAGCCCCAACACGAGGTAGGCGGTGCCATTCGCACATCCGGCGATCCACCGCCGGTCATGATCTGCCTCGGCCTCCGGACCAGCCACCATCGC
>DATKCX010000177.1:0-3213 GCA_035512975.1 Ilumatobacter sp. | reverse complement strand
GTCATCATCGTTGAACGTCACGTTGACCGGATTCTGACCATTGCCCGAGTTCGTGTTTGCGTAGGTCATCCAGTTCGTCGTGTGCGGATTCAAGTCAGTACGACGGCCCTGAATCCGAGCTTCGTAACCGTCGGTCACTGGGTCGAAGAGCGAGGTGCGGTACACGCGATCGCCGTCGCACGTCCCGCTGTGGGGCGTTTCTTGCGCGTAGCCAGCCGAGGTCGAGTACGGCACGCCGCTGGTGCACACGGCCGAGACCGGCACCGAGCCTCCTCCTGCTGCATACGTGCCAATCACAACCGACGCAGCGATCACGCACCGGCCAATCGTTGTCTTGTTCGGAACCCTCAGATGCTTTCGATTCATAAGATGCCTCCCACATAGTGAACGGACGAATTCCGTTCCCAGAGAAAGTCCCCGAAGCCCAGTTTCTGTTTCATGGAGGCTGGCCACGATGACCACGCTGGCCCTTGCGTCTGTGGCGTGGACGCTCGCAAAGTCGGAACGACCTAGCCGTCAGCGAGATCATTTGACCCTGCCTGGGGAGCTTTCCTCGCGCAATGCGCTGGAGACTCGTGCGCGATGCTTGGTGCGGCCGGTCTAGCGAGTCTGTCCCACCACCTCGGCCTCGGCCCGGCCACCCTCAAGCCAATCGGTGGATCGAGGATAAGCGCAAGCCGTTGTATTGGGCTGCTCGCCTCCCAAAGTAGTGCACTACCTGGGCAAACAGGTGTGGCAGAAAGTCTCGCTCTACCCGAAAGCCGACACGCCGGGCTGCACCACGCAGGCGTGCGCGCTGCGCGACATCGCGAGCGAGGTGGCCGACACGGTGATCATCGGGATCAGCCCCGACAAGTCAGCCAAGTTGAAGAAGTTCGACGACAAGTACGAGCTCGGCTTCACGTTGCTGAGTGATGAGGATCACGAGATCGCCGAGAAGTACGGCGTGTGGGTGATGAAGAAGAACTACGGCAAGGAGTACATGGGCGTGCAGCGCTCTGCGTTCCTCATCGACGAGGCAGGAAAGATTGCCAAGGCGTGGCCGAAGATCAGCCCCAAGGACACACCGACGAACCTGCTGCGAGCCCTCGCAGAAGCCTGATCTCTACCCTGATCTGTCCCGGCCTGGCCACAATCGTCGGCTAACGCTGGGCGATGTCGAACTCGTTGCCCTCGGGGTCCTGCATGCAGATCCACGCAATGGTGCCCAGGGCACCCCGCCCCGTTTGCGTTGCCCCGAGGCCCACGAGGCGGTCGGCCTCGGCTTCTGGATCGGTGACGTGGAGGTCGAGGTGCATCCGGTTCTTCGTGACCTTGGCGTCGGTGACCCCCTGCACGAGCATCATCGCCCCGGCGTTGCCCTCGAGTGGAACAAGGACGACGTACTGTTCGAGTCGGTCGACGCGGCGATAGTGCAGCGCTTCGGCCCAGAACGCGGCCACTACGTCGACATCGACGGCGTCGAGCACCATCAACACTTCCGGCGGCTCGTTGGGATTGTCAGCCTGGGTGTCGTTCATGCCTCGACCGCGTGCGACTTGAGGGCTTCCAGGTCGACGAACTCCAGCGCGCTCATGTGCGTGGCTTCGAGGACCACGGGGCAGGCGCGCCCTGCCTCGAATGCTTCGGCCCATCGATCGGCGCACACGCACCACTGGTCGCCATCGGCGAGCCCGGCGAATCCGTACTGGGGCATCGGAGTGGACAAGTCGTTGCCGAGGTCTTTGGAGAAGGCGAGAAAATCGTCGGTGACCCGGCAACAGACGACGTGCAGGCCGGGATCGTCGCCGCGATTTTCGCAGCAGCCCGTGCGGTAGTAGCCGGTCATCGGGTCGTACGAACACGGCATCAGCTCGGTTCCGAGCACGTTGGTTTGCGCCATCAGAGGATCCTTGCAGATCATTGCATCGCCTAAGGTGACGAGGTGCCAGAACCTGTGCAAATCGGAGTCGTGATGGGCTCTTCGAGCGACTGGCCGACGATGTCGAAAGCGGTCGAGATACTCGATCGGTTCGGCGTGGCGTACGAAGCGAGCGTGCTGTCCGCGCACCGCATGCCCGACGAGATGTTCGCCTATGCCGAACAGGCGGTCGAGCGCGGGCTGCGGGCCATCATTGCCGGTGCTGGTGGGGCCGCGCATCTGCCGGGAATGCTGTCGGCGAAAACACTCGTGCCGGTCTTGGGGGTGCCCGTGCCGTCGCGTCACTTGTCAGGCAACGATTCGCTCCTGTCGATCGTGCAGATGCCCGCCGGAGTTCCCACAGCGACGTTTGCCATCGGAGACGCCGGGGCCACGAACGCAGCCCTGTTCGCCGTGGCGATGCTGGCCGCCGATCAGCCGCAACTGATGGCGGCATTGGCGGCGTATCGCGACGAGCGGCGACGTGAAGCGGCGTCGTCGAAACTGCCGCCCCAATGACCCTGATCGTCCCACCAGCAACCATCGGGATGCTCGGCGGTGGCCAACTCGGCCGCTACGCCATCATCGCGGCGCGCATCATGGGGTACCGAACGATCGTGCTCGACCCGGATCCGGAAGCGCCGGCCGCGCGGGTGGCTGATGTCCATCTCGTCGCTGGTTACGACGACCCAGCAGCCAACGATCAGCTCGCTCGCGAGTGCCAAGTCGTCACGACCGAGTTCGAGAATCCGCCGGCATCGGCCTTGGAACGGCTGGCCGGTCGAACCACCGTGCGTCCCGCAGCGCGGGCTGTAGCGATTGCACAAGATCGCGTGGCCGAGAAGCAGTTCCTGATCGATTGCGGAGTTCCGGTTGGCCCGTATGACGTGATCGACCGACTCGATGCGCCCATTACCGTGTCGTTTCCAGCCCGACTGAAGACCGCTCGATTGGGGTACGACGGCAAAGGGCAACGTGTCGTCCGCGGCGCCACCGAATTGAGCGCGGTGTGGACGGATTTCGGATCAGTCACCTGCGTGCTGGAGCAGGCGCTTTCGCTCGATCAGGAGTTGAGTGTCGTGTGTGCCCGCTCGGCTGCTGGAGAGTTCGCGGCATACCCGGTGGCGGAGAACGTGCACGTCGACGGTGTGCTCGACATATCGGTCGTACCAGCGCGGACGACCGCTGAACTGGCTGAACAGGCCACGATGGTGGCACGAACGATTGCCGACGAACTGGAGTACGTGGGCGTGCTCGCGGTGGAGTTCTTCGTCGTCGACGGCGAGTTGCTCGTGAACGAGTTGGCCCCGCGT
>DATKCX010000176.1:0-4827 GCA_035512975.1 Ilumatobacter sp. | reverse complement strand
AGTGCGCGAGCTGACGGCGCAGATGTCGTTGGAGGGCCCTGCCGACGAGGTCGCGGCGGTCGAGGATCGGTTCGTAGAACTGCCCGGACGTACTCTCTCAGTGCGGATCTATCGCCCTGTTGACGGGCCAGAGCGGCCAGGGGTGCTCGTGTGGCTCCACGGCGGTGGCTGGGTGTTCGGCAGCGTGGCGATGAATGACACCCTCTGTGAGCGCCTCTGCAACTCCGCGGATGTGATCGTGATCTCCGTGGATTACCGACTCGCTCCCGAGCACAAATTCCCTGCGGCGGTGCAGGATGCATGGGAGATCCTTGGTTGGGCAGCTCGCCACGCGGACGCCGAAGGCGGCGACCCTGAGAAGCTCGCGATCGGCGGGAGCAGCTCGGGCGGCAACCTGGCTGCTGTCGTCGCACTCATGGCCAGCGACGCGCGCACTCCGACGCTTCGCCATCAGCTGCTGTTGTACCCGGCGACCGACCTGACCTTGTCGCACGCCTCCTATGAGAGCAATTCCGACGGCTTTGTGCTGACGGCGGGAGCAATGCGGTGGTTTCGCCAGCACTATCTCCCGACCACGCAACCCGCCGACGACTGGCGCGTGTCGCCGTTGTTCGCGCCCGATCTCACAGGTCTTCCGTCGGCACACGTGATCACCGCTGAGTACGACGTGCTCTGTGACGAGGGGAGTGCGTACGCGGAACGATTGCGCGTCGCTGGAGTCCCCACGGTCCACGACCGCTACCTCGGAGTCATCCACAATTTCGCAGAGATGGGCGCTGTATCGCCAATCGCCACCGAGGCGATCGATCGGGCGGCATCCATCATGAAAGGGGCGCTTGACGGCCCGGAATCGAGGTCTCAATGAAGTTCGGAATCCTGCTCAACCACGAGTATCCCATGTCTGCCGACGTCTCCCAGAAGCTGAAAGACCTCGTCACCATGACGCAGGCAGCTCGCGACCTCGGCTTCGATTCGTTGTTCGGCATGCAGCACTACGTCTCGTCGCTGGCGACCCTTCAGCCGCTGCCGCTTCTGAGCCATCTGGCTTCTCACGCAGGCGGCATGGAGATGGGTACCGGCGTGTATCTGGCCACGCTCGAACATCCGGTGCAGCTCGCCGAAAACTTTGCCACGTTCGATCATCTGTGTGGAGGGCGCCTGGTTCTGGGTCTCGGTGCGGGCTACCGGCGCAACGAGTTCGATGCGTTCGGCGTCGAGCGAAGCACCAGATGGTCGCGGTTGGCGGAGACGTTGGTGTTGTTGCGGGCACTGTGGAGTGGCGAGGAAGTGAACCACCGCGGGCGTCACTTCGAGGTGGTCGAGCACCGCTTGAGTCTCCTACCGCAACAACCTCAGCCGGCCATCTGGATCGGGGCGAACGCGGAGGTGACCATTCGCCGGGCGGCCAAGATGGGTGGCGATGCGTGGATGGCACCGCCCAACGTGAAGCGGCGCTGGGCCAAGGGTCATCTCGAAATCTTCAACGAGGAGCTCGTAGCCAACGGTTTCGAACTCGCCGGACGGCGGCGGCCGATCATCCGCGAGCTCTGCCTTGCCGAGACCGACGCCGGAGCAGCGGCGGTGGAGCCGTACATACGGGCGGAGTACGCGGAGTTCTCGCAGTACGGCATCGAGTCCTGGAAGACGATGTTCGACGATCTCTCGCAGAAAGCCTTCCTGTTCGGTTCGGCCGACACGGTCGCCGAGGGGATAGAAGACCTGGCCGACGGTGGCTTCGACGAGTTCATCTTTCGGGTCTCGTGGGGCGAACTTCCCGTAGAGCGAGCGATCGAGACGATGCAACGCTTCGCCGAGGACGTTCGCCCCCGATTCGAGACGTCACGAATTCACGCAACCACGAGTCATCCATGAGCGGTCAGGAGCTATCCATGAGTGGCCAGCAGGTGAGTGGCCAGTGTCCGGTCGCCCACGACTTCGACCTGTTCGGTTCCCAGTTCCAATCGAA
Source organism: Ilumatobacter sp. (assembly GCA_035512975.1). Lineage (GTDB taxonomy): Bacteria > Actinomycetota > Acidimicrobiia > Acidimicrobiales > Ilumatobacteraceae > Ilumatobacter. The sequence continues at coordinate 2,861 of DATKCX010000176.1, read as the reverse complement.
TCCCGGCGGTTCATTGCGGGCAGCACGAGCCGAGCAGCCAGTGTTCTACAGCCCTGACATCGACTACTACGTGGTGACGAAGTACGACGACGTCCGGGCCGTGTTCTTCGACCACGAGTCGTTCTCGCCGGGCATCGCGACAGAGCCCATTGCTCCGTTGAGCGATCCTGCAGTCGCCACGCTCGAGCGGCACGGCTTCAAGAAGGTGATGACGCTTGGCGTCGAGGTGGAACCCGTCCACTCGCGTCTGCGCCGCCGCCTCTCCGAACCCTTCTCAGCGGCGACGGTTCGCACGCTCGAGCCCAGAATTCGGGAGGTGGTGAACCACTACGTCGACGGATGGGTGAAGGACGGCCACGTGGACCTCGTGGCGGGCGTGCTCCACGAGACGCCAGCCGTCGTCGCGCTCGAGTTCCTCGGCGTTCCCGACGAAGACATCGCCGCGACCAAGCAGTACGCCGAAGGCATCATCAAGTTCGTCTTCGGTCATCCGACCGAAGACGAGCAGGTGCAGATCTGCGACCACATGGGACAGCACCAGAAGTACTCGCTCGAACTGGTGCAACGCCTGATCGAATCGCCCGATGGGCCGGGATTCCTCCGTCACGCAGTTCGCGCGTACCTCGAGGACCCGCAGGATCTGAGCGTCGAGTATCTCTCCGGTCTGGCGATGAACGGCCTCGCCGCGGCCCACGAGACCACGAGCAATTCACTCGCCAACGCATTTCGTCTCCTGTTGCAGCATCGCGACAACTGGGACGCGATCTGTGATGACCCGTCGCTGGTACCCGGCGCGGTGGAGGAGTGCTTGCGGCTGGGGATGCCGGTGGCCACGTGGCGGCACCTGTGCGTCAAGGACACCACGATCGGCGGGGTCGACATCCCGGCCGGCGGCCGCGTGCTGATGGTGCTCGCATCGGCGAACCACGATGAAGCGATCTTCGAGAACCCGGAGGTTTTCGACATCCGTCGGACGAACGCCAAACGGCAACTTGCCTTCGGCACCGGAAACCACGTGTGTCTCGGCGCGCGGCTCGCTCGTATGCAGATGCAGGTGACCATCGAAGAGCTGGCGCGCCGCCTACCGCACATGCGCCTGGTGCCAGGCCAATCCTTCGACCACCTGGTGACCGCCGCGGTCGGAGGACCGCTGGAACTGTTCGTCGAGTGGGATCCCGCCGCGAACCCCGAACCGGAAGATCGACCATGACGAACGCACCGAGCCCCACCATGCCCGCCGAGGACCGCGTGGAATACCGGCGCCGGTTCGAAACGGCGCGTGCGGTGATGCGGGCAGCCGGGCTCGACGCGCTGGTGATCGGTAGCGGTCCGGCGCAACTGCTCCCCGTGGACGACATGTCGCTGGGCGCGCATGGCAAGCTCGCGCAGCCGCGCTACCACCGTTGGTTCTCGGGCTTTCACATCTGGGGTGCGGAGAGCGTGTCGCCGCAACCGGTCGTTGTCGTGCTTCCGCTCGAGGGCGAGCCGTCTCTGGTCGTCCGGCCCGGCACCTTGCGGACGTGGATCACGCTGGCCAGGGCCCACACCTGGATCGACCGCATCGTCAGCACGTATCACGACGATCCCGAATGGGAGGCGCGAACCAACTGGGGCTTGTCGGCCAACGATCTGGCCGCTGACGTAGCTCGCGCCATCGAGGACTCAGGACTGGCCGCGGCACGGATCGGGATCGTCGGTGGATGGCCGGGATTCCACGACACGCTTGCCGCCCTCCCGAAGGCGTCGTTCGAATCCACGCTGACAATGGATGCAGCAGGCAATCCCATCGACATGCTGTGGGAGTTGGTCGCCACGAACAGCGCATGGGAGATCGGTCGACTGGAACGTGCCCAGGCCAGCGCCGACGACGCGATGCGCGCGTTCATGACAACGGCCCAAGACGGTGTCCCGATCGCGCACGCCTTGTCGGCAGCTCGGGCCATCACCACGCGCGACGGCAGCGACGACACGTTGTTCGAGATCACGTGCGGAACCGACCCGTGGGCGTTGTGGATCGCACCTAATCAACCGCCCGGAGCTTGCTACCGGACGGGCTCGCTCGTCACGCTTGGCCTGATGAACTCGGTCGACGGATACTGGATTCAGATGCCGCGCACCTGGATGATCGGCGGCCCGAACCCTGCCCAGCAGCGCGTTTTCGATGCGGCGAAGCGGTCCCTCGATGCGATGCTTGCCAGACTCGAACCGGGAGTCACGGGGGGACAGCTGTGGGATGCAGGGCTCGCCGAGATCCATGGAGCGGGCTTCGAGCCGCGCGGCCGGCTCGGTCACAGCGTTGGGTTCACGGGCGTCACCGGCCCCGAACGCTTCTCGCTGCTCCCGGGAAACAACGAGCCCCTCGAGGATGGCGTGGCATTCGTGCTCCATCCGTGCGTGTGGGACAAGTCGACCGGGATTGCCGCCCAGCTGGGCGACTCGCTTGTGATGGAGGACGGCCGCTGGCGGTTCCTGTCGCCCGACCCGGTGAGCTATGCGACCAGTTTCGACCAGTAGGCCTACGTTGAGTACTCGGCCACAGACCAGAGGAGTGATTCCATCATGCAGCAGATGACGTTCGGCGTTGTGGACCCGCGCACCGGCGACGAGTTCGCGCGCGCTCCGGAGTGCTCGCCGACACAGCTCGACGCAGCCTTCGACGCGGCCGCCGCCGCGTTCGCATCGTGGCGCCTAGACGAGAGCGCCCGTTGCGCGGCGATGCTCGCCGCCGCCGACCTGATCGAAGCGCACACTGACGAGTTGGCTGCCCTGCTTGCTGCGGAGTCGGGCAAGCCTGTGGCGATGGCATCGGGCGAGGTGTCGATCAGCGTGGCCTGGCTGCGCTACTACGGCACGGTCGATGT
>DATKCX010000175.1:0-2169 GCA_035512975.1 Ilumatobacter sp. | reverse complement strand
ACACCCCAGTCGCCATCGTAGGATGTGGGGTGATCGGCCCCGGCGACGGCGTCAGCCCGCCCGAACGCACCGAACATCGACGAGCGACCAGCCGCGAATGACGCCGATAATCCCGGGCCGCCGCGACCTCTACCGCCCGTTGGATCCGCCGTTCACCGTCCGTCGACGATGTCAGCGTCGATGATGTCGTCGTCGATGCTGGTCGCGGCCTGCGACTCGTCAGCTTCGAGGTAGATGCACTCACCGGGGCAACGCTCGACGGCGTCGAGCGCGGCGCGTTCGTGCCTACGAGGGATCATGATGGTCCGACAGTCGTCGCCCGTGATCACCGAGCCGCCGTCGTGGACGTAGCCGATGCCATCTTCGAGGACAATGAACAGCTCCGGGCAGTGATCAACACACAAGCCGGCGCCCGTGCACAGTCCTGGTCGATCCATACCCTCATCGTCACCGACCTTCGTGGTGGGTCCACCAACGTAGATCGGTCCACCGACACCACGGGCGTTGATTCCCGTGACCGCGTCGTGGTTCGGCGACGCGCTATATGCGACGCGGGTTCGTCTCGGCACCGCGGCCAACGCGCTGCCCACTCGCGAACGGCACGAGCGCGGGCGACCCATCCGATATCCGCGGGGAATAAGTCGCCACAGCACTGTCCGGTACCGCCGGTTCGCGAGCACGCCGATGCGCCTACGGAGCGCTTTCGCCAGACGCTGGCGTCGTCGTTCTGCGCCGCGCGATATGCGCCCTCACGCGGTACGTCGGTGAGGTAACGACAGGGGCGGCTCTGCGCTCCCGGGTGCGCTCGCTGGATGTGTCTACCGTTGAGGCATTGCGGGCGACCCCACACCTGATGACGTTGAGCTAGCCCACCGGCTGTTCGCCGAGTGGGATGGTGGTCGCGGCATCTCCAAGAGCCAGATTGAGATACGGGAGTGGGGCGACGCCACCTCGCACGGCCGCCGCTTCGACCGCTTCGTGCGGCGCACACTCGGCGTCGAGACGAACCGCCCGTCACGCCAGACCGATCGCATCGGCGATCTCGAGAGGCAACTCCTCGCATCGGGAGTCCTACCGGACGGTCTCGAGCTCGGAGAGGCGGAGACGCAGGTGCTTCATGCTCGCAACGCTGCGCTTGCCGCGCTTCGGGTTTGGAACGATCCAGCAGCGACGTTCCGAACCGGCGGGTTCTCGCTCATGTTCGTTGCGGCCTGGAATAGCCTCGCCGTAGCCCTGCTCATGCGTCGCAACGAGCGATGGTGGAGCTGCGATGTCGCCGGCGAGCCCATCACATCGGACGGCGTCCTCCACTCGCTCTCAACGCCCGAATTGGTCGAGCGCGCGTTTCCGGGCGCGGAACGACGCGGTCTTCGAGAGAACGTTCAGGATTGGGTGCTCCTTCGAAATGCAGCGGCGCACAGGCACCTCCCAGCACTCGACGCCGCCGTGATTCCATTGGCACAGGCCGGTCTCCTCAACCTGGAGAACGCCATCTCAGATGCGTTCGGCGATCATTACGCGCTCGCAGACCTGCTTGCCGTGCCGCTTCAGCTGTCGGGGTTTCGAGACCCAGGCGTTCTCGCATCGAGGCGCGCGTTGTTCGCAGCTCTTCCCGTTGACGTTCAGTCAGTGCTCGCTCGGGCCGAATCGATCGAAGGGCTGCTGCAAGACGAGACGTACATGCTTCGAGTCGCCTTCATCCCCGTTGTACCCGCCTCGGGACGAAGCCCGGATTCCGTTGCGTACTTTGTGCGACCGGGAGAAGTGCCCGAAGGCCTCGAGGAGGCGCTCCGAGAGTACGTCGTTCTCCCGAAGGCAGTACGCACCGCGCGCCCCAACCTCGGCGCCAAGCAAGTGGTTGCGGCGGTGCAATCGCAGATTCCGTGGCGCTTCACCACCACGATGCACGCGACAGCAACTAGGACGCTCAAAGTGCGCCCCGACTCGGGCGCGGCGGACCAATCCACGACCGACGCCATGTTCTGCGAGTACGTCCCTGCTGCGAAGCTCCACTTGTACAACGAGGCGTGGATCAAACGGCTCGTCGAGACGTTGCGCACGCCGGAGCTTTTCTCGGCGACCTGCGGGGTGCCGGCGTGCCCCAAACCGGAGCATGTCGCCTAACCGGCTCGAGCACCTGGTTGCGGCCCAATGGGAGTATTAGGCATG
>DATKCX010000174.1:0-10203 GCA_035512975.1 Ilumatobacter sp. | reverse complement strand
CAGGTTGGCACGGCACCGTCGACGCCGAGCTCCGAGAGCTCCTCGGCATCCCCACCGACGTCGTGATCGCCGCCACCATTTCGCTGGGACGACCCGAGGGGCGACACGGACCGGTACGCCGGCTCCCGCTCGACCAACTGGTGTTCGCCGACTCGTGGGGTGTCGCCGCAGATTGGGCGATCGACCCACCGGGTACCGAACACACGGCGGCCGGGCCACCGGGACGTGCGTCGTGAACGGCAAGCTGAGCCGACGCTCTCGGTATCACCGTCGGGAGCCGCACGACGGCACGATCGCGGCGCGCCTGAACTGGCTGCGCGCCGGAGTGCTCGGAGCGAACGACGGGATCATCTCCACCGCCGGGCTCGTCATCGGGGTAGCTGCCGCTACGTCCGGCACCGCCGAAATCGCCACGGCAGGCGTCGCCGGTTTGGTTGCCGGGTCGGTGTCGATGGCACTGGGGGAATATGTGTCGGTCAGCACGCAGCGCGATTCCGAACGGGCGCTGATCGCCCAAGAGCGCAGCGAGCTCGCGGAGATGCCCGACGCCGAACACGAAGAGCTCGTGGGCATTCTGCGCGGCCAGGGTATGACCGAACAGACCGCGGAAGCAGCGGCGACCGAGCTTGCCGCGCGAGACCCGCTCGCAGCCCACCTGCGACTCGAACTCGGTCTCGACGCCACGGACCTCGCACTCCCTTGGGCGGCCGCTGGGTCCTCGGCAGGTTCGTTTGCATTGGGCGCGCTGATTCCGCTCCTCGCCGTGTTGTTGCCGCCCGATTCGGCACGGATTCCGGTCACGTTCGTGGCCGTGCTGGTGGCTTTGACGCTCACCGGTGTGCTGAGCGCCCGGTTGGGCGGGTCGCAGGTCCGAAGTGCGGTGTTGCGGCTGGTTGCCGGAGGAACGCTGGCGATGCTGGTGACCTTTGGGATCGGTCAGCTGCTCAACGTCACTGTGTAGGTGAAGCGCCCGTCAGGACGGGATCGTGCGCTTCGTCACCGCTTTGTCGCGCTTCGCCTCACGCTTTTCTTTCAACGTCTTGCCGACCTTCTTGTCGGATGGTCGCTGTGGGGATTTTGATGGCATGGCTGTCTCCGAGTCGTGACTCAGGCAGAGGCGTCGGGCCTGTACGGGGCGACAGCGCTACTGGCCGTCCTGCCCAAACGAGGCGACTCGTCCCAAGAACCGAGACCTTACTGCGCCCCGCTCTGATGGGCGATGGCAGGGGCTCGTCGGTCCGGTTCCCATGCCGGCGCTCAGGACGTGGCACCGCGGGCCGCTCGGACGCGCTTGAGAGCTCGGCTCGCGGCGATCCCTGCTGGCGCACCGCAGTACGCGGCGACTTGGAACAGCAGCTCGTCGAGTTCCGCATCGGTCACGCCGGTGTTCCGGCTGGCAGACGCGTGCAGCTCGAACTCCTCCATACGGCCAAGCGCCGCAGTCATCGCGAGTACCAGGAGACTCCGGTCACGCGGCATCAGCACATCGTCGCCTCGGGCCCACACTCCCCACGCCGTCGACGTGACGAAGTCTTGGAACTCGGCACCTACTGGGTTCGTGTCGGCGACTTGACGGTCGACGTACTCGTCGCCGAGCACGGCCCGACGCCGAGCCCGAGCCGCTGCAATCTGTTCACCGTCGTTCATGGTCACTCACTTTCGATCGAGCCGCGTCTGCTGATACCGGCCGCCCAGCACCATGTGCGGAACCAGTGCAACCAGCGGAACCAGCGGAACCAGCGGAACCAGCCCAACCCGATGTCACGTCAGCCCTCCACCACGCGAAATGCCGTCGATCAGCGTCGGCAACGATGCGACCTCCGACTAGGTTTTCGTCAGCGATGTCCCTCATCACCGAGTTCGAGTCTGTGATCGATCAACGTGTGTCGGCACAGGCATTTCGTTCAGACCTGGTGCGCGCCGCCGACGCCAGCAGCGATATCACCGTTCGTGTCGCCGCCCTCACCTATCGGGCGAGTGCTCACCTCAACGAGCTACGCCTCGCAGCGGCGTGCGAACTGCTCGACGAAGGGCTGGAACTCAGCGACTTCGGCAATCTGCTCCGTTCAGACATGCTTGCATGGTGGCTGCTGCACACCGCTGCCTCAGCCCACGACGACGCCCGTCGGCCCCAACGCGCCGTCGATCTCGTTGATCGGGCAGCGCAATACGCCTGGACCCACGGGCTCGACTCGCAGTGGGCACAGACACGCACCAATCACGTGTACATGTTGCGCGCCGCTGGCCGATCCGCTGAGGTGGTCGACCTCGTTCGACGAATCGTCGACACACCGCTGACCGGTCACGCCGCGATCGTCGTCGCGGGCGCCGTTGCCGATCTCTACGAGTGGGCAGGGGTGCCACACCTCGCCATCGAGAGTTGGCCGTTGATCCCAGAACGCACCGTCAACAGCCAGCACTTGCGCCAGGCCTATGCGCACTTGACGGTTGGCGACCTCGACGCGGCGCTCGAGCAGGTCGACCTCGACGAACTCGAGCGCAGCCGCAACGGCATCACCCGCCAAGACGTGGCCACCCTCTCCACCGTCATCCGTTCGCAGATCACCGCCGCACGCGGCGACCCGCACTCGGCCCTCGACGCGGTGCTCGACCGGCGGGCCATCCTGGCGCAGACCGACGCGGTGACGCTGTGGTTGCTCACCACCTGCGTCGCAGCCGGCATGTTGCAGCACTTGGGCGACAACGAGCGAGCACTGCAGCTCCTCAGCAACCCGCCACCCGACATCAACTACGGCGAACGCGCGATGATCGGAGCGATCCGCGCCGACGCCAACGCCGAGCTCGGCAACTACGAGGCGGCGTACTGGTGCCGGCGTGACCAGGAGTTCGCGTCCCGTCACGGTCAGCTCAGCGCCGTCGAGCAGGCCGAGCTGCGATCGGTCTTGGTGGGCAGCCGCTACGGTCGGCTCGATGATGCGGTCGAGGCGCGCCAGCGCGAACTCCGCGCCGCCCTCGACGAGCGTTCACATCTCACGTCGCTCGTGGCGAAAGACCTACGCGGACCGATCTTCTCCATCGCATTGGCGACCGAGCTGCTCGCCACACACCCATCGGACGAGATCCTCGCGTTGCTGCAGGCGGCCACCGGAGCACTGGAACTCGAAGTGCTCGCGCTCACCGATCTCGACCAGTTCGAGTCAGACGTCGACACCCTCGAACCGGAAATGCTCAACATCGACAACATCGTCGATCAGGCGCAACGCCTGGCCGCACCGGTGCTGCAAGGCCGCTCCATCGACGTCCAGCACGACGACGGACTGCTCACCGTCGCCGGGCGCGGCGAGCTCGTCAGTCGCATCGTCGCCTACATTGTCTCCGACATCGTCGCCCACATGCCGCCCGGCAGCGACGTCCGTTTGGAAACGAGTCGGCGTGGTGAGCGGGCGAGCCTGGTGTTCTCGTCGCGCGCGGTCGGAGACGTGTCGCCGTCAAACGCTCAGACGCACACCCACATGACCGGCAACACCGCACGTGAGCGTTTCGTGGTTCGTCGCCTGGTCGCACGCCTGGCCGGGACGTTCGACGACGTGTCGGCATCGGATTCTCTGAGGCGCATCGTGCTGATGCTCCCGGTCGGCGATCAGCCGATCACGCCGACGACACCAGCGCCCTGATGGGCAGATCGAGCCGGAATGTCGATCCGGCACCCACCTCCGACCACACCGACAACTTTCCGTGGGCGCGTTGGGTGAGCACCCGAGCGATGTACAAGCCGAGCCCGAGACTCGGCTGACCCGGGCGAACGACGGAGTCGGCACGCACGAACCGCCCCCACACGGTCTCGACGAACTCCGGTGCCATGCCAGGCCCGTGGTCTTCGACTTCGACGCGTACCCAAGGGATTCCCACCGCATCGTCGACATGGTCGATTCGGACGTCGATGTCGACGCCGTCCGGTGAGTACTTGATCGCGTTCGACAGCAGGTTCGCGAGCACGATGCGGAAGACCCGCGGATCTCCGTCGAGAATGCTGTCGGCTGACGTGTTGTCGTACACATGGATGGTCTGCCGGTGCCGCCTGGCCCATGGAGCCGATTCTGCGACGACCGCCTGTGCCAGAGCGCCCACGTGTTGAGGATCCGACGGGGACGCCTTCAGCGCTTTGATCCCTCCCATGGTCCAGTCGTCGACCTCGGCCAACACCGCCAGCACATCGACGACCGACCGCATCGAATCGACCGAGCGACCGATCGCCGATGTCGCCGTGGCGAGTTCACGCTGCTGGTCGGCCTCGCTCGGCCCGATCGCGGCGATCATCTCGAGCGACACTCTGACGTTCATCAGGGGCCCCCGCAGGTCGTGGGCGACGATGCCGAGCAGTTCTCGACGTTGGCGGTACATCTCCTCGAGATTTGCCAGTCTGAGCCGTTCGAAGGCGCGTTCGAGTTCAGACGTGCCGGCGTCGGCGACATTCACCACCGGCACCGCGCCGACGTCGAGCTCTGGCACCGCCGCGACCCGGCGCGCCCCAGCCACCAAGTTGATCCGTTCGGACAAGATCTTGAACGCGGCTTCGAAGTCACCCCGAGCGACAGCGAGCGACTCGCGCTGTTGGTCGAACGCCAACCTGTCTTCGAAACCACTGCGACTGACATCGGCCCCGGTGAGGATCTCGTCGGCCGTGTCGAGAGCGCCTTCAGCGATCGCACACGCCGCCAGGCACGCCGCCGTACCAGAGGCGATCCATCCGTGCTCGGGCCCGCTCATGCGCGCGTCGTCGAGCAGGATTGCTCGCGCTCGCGCCGGATCGCCCGTGTTGAGCACCGCGCGTGCGCTCTGGAGCACCAGTTCCGGCATGAGCGGCACAGGAGACGAGATGACCGCTTCGGCCAGAGCGATGCCTGCTTCGGCGTCGACCCGCTGCACCGCCGCCCGCAGACGACCATTGATGATGAACTGGAGATCCCACAGTCGTGATTGCTCGGGATCGCCTCGCACGCCGGCCAGCAGAGTCGCCGCTTCCTCGTGACGACCCTCGCAGATTGCGACTCGCGCCAGACCCACCCGTGCCGAGCCGACGGCGCGATGCCGCTCGACGGGCCAACCGAGGATGCGGCTGTTGTAGTCGGCGGCGTTCGCAAGGTTGCCCATACACAACTCCGACAGTCCGATGTTGATCCAGTTCATCGACGCCGCAAAGGGCAAGGCTGCGTCGACGTTGTCGCGCAGTGCGATGACGTACCAGTGGCGTGCTGCCATGAAGTCGCCGCTGCAGAGCGCGAGATTGCCGAGCGTGTTGTAGAGCACGCCGACCAGTTGGCGTTCCGATTCGGCCCAATCGCTGGGATCGAAGTCGGCGATTCCTGCGAGAGCCGACGTGGCGTACCGTTTCGACTCGACCAGATCGCTGCGAATCATGTGGAACAACGCCAGGGTGATCTCGGTCTGCAAGGTAAGCACCGGATCGCCGGCGGCAATCACCTGCTCGTAGAGGTCTCCGACGTCGAGCCGGGCGTCGAGACGCGCGTCGAATGCGTCGCGACGGCGTTGGGTCAGCAGTTCGAGCGTCACGGCGTGGCGTCCCTCACCCTCGACACCATACGCGCTCGTCCCGACGAAACCGCGAGAAGTGGGGCGACTGGGGCTTGAACCCAGGACCGACGGATTATGAGTCCGCTGCTCTAACCAACTGAGCTATCGCCCCGTGAAACGAACGAGCTGAAAACGAACCAGCTGAAAACGAACGACAGGGTCCCACACGGGACCCCGTCGTCACAGCTCCGGGAGCAGGGCTCGAACCTGCGACAAGCGGATTAACAGTCCGCTGCTCTGCCAACTGAGCTACCCCGGATCGGCGACACGATGCTAGCGGCAGGGCGCAAGCATCACACGGCGGCTTCGAGGATCACCGGGAAGCTGACCAATCACCGGCAGGCGGGGCGGGCGGCGTTGGACCCGGAGGAGCAACGGGCACCGTGGGAGCAACGGGAACTGGTGTGGGCGCAGCGGGTGGTACCGGCGAGCTCGAGCTGGGGCCGGTCTGGTACAACGCCGTGAGACCCTTGTGGCGACCGAAGACGACGAGGCCGAGGCCGACGACGAGCAAGCCGATGACGAGCTTCCCAATGGCCGCCATCCGTACCTGATGCAGGACCTCGTCGCGCACGAGCGCGATGACGTTGTCGACCTCGTCGGGAATGACCGGCTCGGACAGTGCGTCCTCCATGTCCGCTGCGAGAGACGCGCAGTATTCCTCATCGCTGGCGTTGATGTCGCCTTCGCAGAACTCAGGCATGGTCATGTCGCCTCGCTGGTTCTCCATGTAGTCCTCGGCGATCTTCATGCCCTCTTCCACCACTGATGTGCCACCTACGAGCACCCGCTCCCAACCCGAGGACAGCCCGGTGGATGGGGAAATGATCGTGACCGCCGAAGTGACCGTGAGGGCTGCGCCAGCCAGGATCACCACCATGGAAATCAGGCAAACGGCGTACACATACAGGCTGCGCACCCAGTTTGATTCGTTGCCGATCGTCGGTTCAAATTGTTGTGCCACGCGACGGACCCTAATGGGTCGGTACCAGCCGACCGGAGGATCACTCGACCTCGAGAAACTCCCGCAAGCGTTGCGAGCGGTGCGGATGACGCAACTTCGCCAAGGTCTTGGCTTCGATCTGCCTGATCCGCTCGCGTGTGACGCCGAACGCTCTGCCAACCTCTTCGAGTGTCTTCGCCTGTGACCCATCGAGACCGAAACGCATCCGAACGATCTCTTGTTCGCGCTCGGTGAGTTCTCCAAGGACCGCCTCGACGGCCTCGTGCAGCATTGCCTTGGTGGCGGCGTCGGCCGGGGTGTCGACGCTGGAGTCCTCGATGAAGTCGCCCAGATTCGACTCGTCCTCTTCGCCCACCGGAGAGTCGAGCGACAGTGGGTCAAGGCTGATGCGTAGCAACTCGCGCACCTTGTCGGGCTCCATCTGCAACTTGTCGCCCAACTCATCGATCGTGGGCTCGCGCTCGAGGTCTTGCTGCATCTGACGCCGAGTGCGAATGAGCCGGTTCATGTGTTCCACCATGTGCACCGGAATGCGAATGGTGCGGGCCTGGTCGGCGATCGACCGGGTGATCGCCTGTCGAATCCACCAGGTGGCGTAGGTGGAGAACTTGAAGCCCTTCGTGTGGTCGAACTTGTCGACTGCGCGCATCAGCCCGAGATTGCCCTCCTGGATGAGGTCGAGCAATTGCATACCGCGGCCGGAGTACCGCTTGGCAATGCTCACCACGAGCCGCAGGTTGGCCTGGGTGAGTTCGCTCTTGGCTCGTTCGCCATGTTGCACCACTCGGAGGAGCGCCTTGTCGGCTGACTCGTCGAGGCCACCCAGGTCGATCTTCTGCGCGGCGACGTGACCGGCCTCGATGAGCTGGGCCAGCCGACGCTCGTCGTCGGTAGTGAGCAGATCGACTTCGCCGATCTCCCGCAGGTAGAGACGCACGGTGTCTGACGTTCCGCCGTCACCGCGGGGCGAACGCTTCTGCCCTCGACTTCGTCGGCGGCGCGCCAGCAGACGTTCGACGTCTTCGTCATCGACGGCGACCTCGCGCACGCTGCCGCGGGGAGGTGTGACGTCCTCGACGCCGTCGACGGCGTCGTCGATACGGACATCGGCTGCCGCCAAAGCGTCGTGGACGGCGGTGAGGGCGTCGCCGGTGAGCACGGCATACCGCAACACATGGGTGATCTCGTCGGCCTGCAACTCGCCGGCGGCGCGCCCGCGTCGCAACAGCGTCTCCCACTCCGTCCGATCAACCCCTGCAATCGGCGGTTGGTTCGTCGGATTTGTCGCCTGGTCCTCAGGCACCGGAACGAGTTTCCATACGTTGTTCGAGCCAACCTAGCAACCAGCCAGCCGCGTCGAGGCCGAGTTCGTCGTCGCGCATCTGCTCCATTCGCACGAACGCTTCGCGGTCGTCGCGCTGACGGTTCGGGTCGCCACTACCGGCGTTCGAGGTGAGTTCACGCCGAACCGCTGCGCCGATGAGGTTTCTCGCTTCTGCTTCGGCCTCCACCTCGAGATCGACCACGGCGGCACGTTCGAGCACATCGCGAGCCTCCGGGTCGGCCGCAGCCAATGCTGCTTCCAGGTCGCCGCTGGCTTCTGCCACAGCGACAAACGCCCGACGATAGACCTCGTCGATGAACAGCGCCTCCACCAGCCAGCTTGCGATGGAGTTCCAGTCTTGGACGAGCAAGGCGATCGCCACGAACTCAGCGTTCTCGCGCCGCACGCCCTGCCGCTTGGGACCCGAAACGGTGAGATGCGGGCGTCGGACCGCACGCTCGGCCGTGCGAACCATGTCACTCGCCGGCAGGCCGATTTGCAGCGCCACCTGGCCGGCGTAGAGCTTTCGCACGTCGACGTTGGGATGTTCGTTGATCACCGTGAGCGCCGCTTCACCCAACCGAGCGATCGCCTCGGGCGACTTCGGCACCTGGCCGTTCATCACCCGATCGAGCCGGAAGCCCAGGAACGGCTTCGCCGACTCGACTGCGGCCGACAGCGCGCTCGGGTCGGTCTGCGCGAGTTCGCCGGGATCCTTGCCACCAGCGAAGGCCGCGACGCTGACCTGCACTTGGTACTTCTCTTCCCACTCATAGAACCGCTCGGCCGCACCCTGACCTGCCGCATCGGCGTCGAACGCCAACACGACTCTGCTCGCATATCGCTTGATGAGTCGTACGTGATCCTCGGTGAACGCGGTGCCGCAGGTGGCGACAGCACGAGGCACGCCAGCACGGTGGAATCCGATGACATCGGTGTATCCCTCGCACACGATGACCTGATCCTGGTTGACGATGTCGGACTTGGCCCAGTGCAGACCGTAGAGCGTCTTCGACTTCGAATAGATGGGCGTCTCCGACGAGTTCTTGTACTTGGCTGGGTCGGTCGACCCAGGAAGAATGCGGCCGCCCAGCGCCACCGGTTCGCCGTTCTCGGTGAAGATCGGGAACAGCACGCGGGCACGAAACGAATCTTGGAGTTTGTTGCGGCGGTTGTCGAATGCCAGCCCGTTGTCGCGCAGGTCGCGAGGGTGAATACCCGACTGCGTGGCCAACGCATCCCACTCGTCAGGTGCCCAGCCGAGTTTGAATCGCCTGGCCACGTCGCCGTCGATGCCCCGAGCCCGCAGATAGTCACGTGCCGGACGTGCGTCGGCCGACGTGAGCAGTCGCTCGTGATACCAGTCGACCGCTCGCTCCATCGCTTCGATCAAGCTCTTGCGACGGGCGCGTTCTTTGGAGTGCCCCGTGGTGGTGTAGGTGAGCGTGATGCCGGCGCGGTTCGCGAGCTGTTCCACCGCTGCCACAAAATCGACGTGTTCGATCTCTTGGACGAACGTGAACACATCTCCCGACTTGTCGCAGCCGAAACACCGGTACCGACCGGTTTCCTCGCGAACGTTGAACGACGGAGTCCGTTCGGGGTGGAACGGGCACAGGCCCACCCAGTTTCGGCCGGTTCGCTTCAGCTGCACGTGCTGGCCGATGACGTCGACGATCGACACCGTCGAGCGCACACGCTCGAGATCGTCGTCTGCTATGGCCATGCCGCGAAACTACTGCGGCGGGCGACCCGGCGACCCATCACGGTCGCCCGGGTGACACTTCAGCTAGTGCGAAGCGCCGACCGGTGGCTTGGAAGCGTCGAGCTTGTTGTTGCGCACGCTCATGATGACGGCGACGGCGAGCATGGCCACGATGACCGCCAGCGACAGGTAGGTGTTCATGTGGTACCAGTGGCTGATCGTCATCTTGATGCCCACGAACACGAGAATGCCACCGAGGGCGTGCGACAGGTACTTGAACTGCTCTTTCGCATTCGCCAGCAAGAAGTACATCGCACGCAGACCGAGAATCGCGAATGCGTTCGACGACAACACGATGTACGGCTCGTGCGAGACCGCCAAGATCGCTGGAACCGAGTCGACAGCGAAGATGATGTCGGTGGCTTCCACCACGACCAGCGCGGCGAACAGCGGGGTGGCTGCACGCTTGGCGTTCTGTGTGGTGAAAAACTTGTGCCCGTCGAATTCTTTGGTGACGGGCATGACCTTCTGCAGCAATGCGAGGCCGTGCGTGGCTTCTCGCGCTTCGTCTTGGTTGCGATGCAGGAAGATCTTCACGCCGGTGTAGATCAAGAACACACCGAAGATCAACAGGACCCACCAGAACTTGGTGATCAG
>DATKCX010000173.1:0-2118 GCA_035512975.1 Ilumatobacter sp. | reverse complement strand
GACGTAGAGTCGGCCTCGATGGCGCTCGCATGACACTCACCGGGAACCAGTCCAGCACCACCGCCGGGAAGCTGGCGATCGTCGGTGCCGGGGCCGGCGTGGCCACGATCTACGTCGGGCTTCCCCTGCTGCTCGTAGTCCGCGGTGCGCTGCGTCCGCGTCCGTGGCGGGCGAGTGGTCCAACTCCGAGCCGAATCACCGTTGTCATCGCGGCCCACAACGAGGAGGCCGCGATCGCCGCCAAGCTCGGCAACCTGGCCGAGCAGAGCGGCGAGTGGGAACTCGACGTGATCGTGGCGTCCGACGGATCGTCCGACGCCACGGTCGCGATCGCCCGAGACCACGCCACGCGCCCCACCGTGCTCGATCTGGAGCGGGGTGGCAAGGCGGCCGCGCTGAACGCCGCGCTCAACGTTGCCGAGGGGGACGTGGTGGTGTTCTCCGACGCGAACAGCCGCCTGGAACACGATGCCCTGGAACATCTGCTCGCACCCTTCGCCGACCCCGAGGTGGGCGGCGTCGCCGGAGACCAGCGCTACTCGAGCGGATCGACGAGCACGGCGCGCGGTGAACGCGACTATTGGTCGTACGAGCGAACCGTCAAACGGTTGGAGAGTGCCACGGGCAGCGTGGTGTCGTCCACCGGCACGTTGCATGCGATTCGCCGGGACCTGATCGATCATGTTCCGGCGGACGTCACCGACGACTTCTACCTCTCGACCGGTGTGATCGCCAGAAACCGCCGACTGGTGTTTGCCCCTGCGGCCATCGCCTGGGAGCAACCCAACGACGACGCGTCGGCTGAGTACCGACGCCGGGTTCGAATCATCAGCCGTGGTCTGACCGGTGTGGCACGCCGACGAGAACTGCTCGACTACCGGAAACACGGCTGGTACTCCTTGGTGTTGTTCATGCACAAGATCTGCAGGCGACTGGTGTTCCTCCCCATGCTGGCTGCAGCGGTCGGCGGCTGGTCGGTTCGCAAAGAGTCCGGACCCTGGCGCGTGCTCACGCTGGGTCAAGTCGTCTTCTACGGTGCGGCCGCACTTGGCGTCGTTGCACCACGGCATCCGATGGGTCGCAACCGACTCGCGTCGTTGACCAGCCACTTTTGTGCCGCGAACCTCGCTGCTGCGCACGCGGTGCTGAACGTCGTACGCGGCAAGACGTTCGTGACGTGGGAACCGGAACGCAACGAGGCGCTGGTCGACCAGGGGTAGTGGACTGATCACGCTCTCGCACCAACCAGTTGGAGACGCTCTCGGACTGCCAGCTCCTGAGCGCGGATTCCGGTGTCGATGGACGTTTCGGCCGACCATCCCAGCGCCGCCCGGATGCGCGCAGCCGTGCCGCCGGTCCGCCGCACGTCACCGACCGACACCGCTCCTTGGTCGCGACGCACCTCGCTACCGGTGATCGTCTCCACGATCTCGATCACTTGGTTGAGGGTGGTGGGTGCCTCGCTGCAAACGTTGAACACCGTGCCCGGCGGCAGATCGACCAGCGCACACATGGCGTTTGCTCGTGCGACATCACCGACGTAGGTGAAGTCGCGAATCTGTGAGCCATCGCCGAACATGGGGAACGTGTCTCCCAGATGTGCGGCGCGAATCAGTCGTTCGATCGCCATGTCGGGACGCTGACCGGGACCGAACACCGTGAAGAACCGAAGCGACACGGTGCGCAGACCACGTTCGAGCGCGTACGCAACCGACAGCCGCTCGGCCGCGAGCTTCGTGATGCCATAGGGGCTGCGAGGCACGGTGGGTGCGTCCTCCGACGTGGGATACGCGGGTGCGTCGCCGTAGACCGACGAACTCGATGCGCACACGAAGCGGTGCACGCCGGCGTCGAGCGCAAAGTCGAGCAGCCGTTTCGTTGCCAGCACGTTCAGCTCGGTGTATGTGTCGAATTCGTTCCAGCTGTCTCGAACACCGGGCTGTGCGGCCAGATGGATGATGGCTTGGGCACCGTCGAGTTCTACCCGGGCCGCCGCTGAATCGACGCACGCTTCGACGAACCGAAAGTTGCCGTGGTCGAGGGTTCGCAGATTGCGTTCTTTGGTCGTACGGTCGTAGTACGGGGTGAACGCATCGATGCCGACCACGGTGAAGCCCC
>DATKCX010000172.1:0-16598 GCA_035512975.1 Ilumatobacter sp. | reverse complement strand
CTGATCGCCGCCGCCCACTTCTCGCCCCCGCTCGATCATGACCGTGCCGAACTCCAGCGAACCTTCGTCGCTGGCGAGCAGGTCCTGCACGAGTTGGCGATACCTGGGCTCGAAGATGTGCAACGGCAGTTGGCCGCCCGGAAGCACCACCGACCCCAGTGGGAACATCGGCAGGTCGGTGGCGACCCTGTCAGCGTTCATGGGTCAGCGCTCATTGGTCGCCAGCAGCCCACGACTCAACTACCGACGGGATGATCCGGCCGGCGCGGTGGGTCGACTCGCTGATCGCTTGTTCCTTCAGCCACCTGCCCAGCTCCCACCGAGCGTTGCCGATCACTGGTGTGTCGTCCACGGAGAGCCCGAGTTCGAGCAACGCCAACCGCAACTCGGCGCTGACCGGGCTCAAACTGCGCACGCGCTCCACCGTGATCGGTGCCCCGAGCGTCGCCAGCACGCCATCGTCAGACACCTCGCCGGATCGTCCGCCGGATCGTCCCTCGAGTCCTCGGTCGAGGACCGTCACTGCCACGCCACAGCGACCTGCCGCCGCCAACGCCACCCGGCGTTCTTGCTCCCCCACCGACGCATCGACGAGCAGCAACACGCCTGCCAGCGGACGGTAGCGAAGCAGGTTTCGCTCACTCCTCAACCCGCTCGGATCGACGGGTTCAGCGAAGTGACTTGCCCAGGCATCGTCGATGTCCTGACTCGTTGGCAGCGGCAATTCAGGGGCCGAGACCGCACTCAGGCTCGACACGTAACCCGGCCCGCCCGCCTTTGCTCCGCAACCGATCGATGATCGCTTCCATCCGCCGAACGGTTGACGCTGCACCACCGCGCCGGTGATGTGCCGATTCACGTATGCATTGCCGACTTCTACACGCGCCAGCCAATGGCGGATCTCGTTCGGATCCAGCGAGTGGATGCCGCCCGTGAGCCCGTACGGGGTGCCGTTCTGCAGGCGAATCGCGTGCTCCAAGTCGTCGGCACGCATCAGGCCGAGAACCGGGCCGAAGCACTCGGTGAGATGAAACCACGAGCCCTCGGTCACGCCGCTGCGCACGCCAGGGGCCCACAGCCTTCCGGAATCGTCGATCTGCCGCGGCTTCACGAGCCACCGCTCCCCAGGTTCCAGCGCCGTCAGCGCTCGCAGCAGCTTGTCCGTGGGGGCACTGATGAGCGGCCCCATGAGCGTGGCCGGATCGCTCGGCCACCCGACATGCAGGCTGGTGACGGCGTCGGCGAGACGACGTTGGAACGCAGGATCGTCGTAGACGGACGCCTCGACGATCGCCAGGCTCGCCGCACTGCACTTCTGCCCGGCGTGACCGAACGCTGATCGCACGAGGTCTTTCAGGGCCGCATCGATGTCGGCGGCCGCGGTGATGACGAGTGCGTTCTTGCCGCTGGTCTCTGCGAGCAGCCGCATGTCGGGCCGCCAACCGAGGAACATGCGGGCGGTTTCGAACGCTCCGGTCAACACCACGGTGTCGATCTGTGGATGCGTCACGAGGTGCTGGCCGACGTCGTCGTCGTCACAGGCGACGTACTGCAGCAGCTCGGTTGGTACGCCCGCCTCCCACAATTGCTCTGCCAACAGCCGGGCGATGTTGCGTGTCTCTGGCGCCGGCTTCAGGATGACCGCGTTCCCGGCGGCCAGCGCGGCGCACACACCACCGGCGGGAATCGCGTACGGAAAGTTCCACGGTGCCACCACGAGCACCACGCCCACCGGTTCCACCGTGACGCCGTCGGCCACCAGGCCGGCCACTTCGTCCAGGCCGACGGTGCCGTAGTAGCGGGCGAAGTCGACCGCTTCGGACACTTCCGGATCGCCTTCCCGGATCGTCTTGCCGGCTTCCGCGGCCATCGCTGCCAGCGCGACGAACCGTTGCGATGACATGACGTCGGCCACCGCGTGCAGCAGCGATCGGCGGGCAGCGAGCGACGACGACGCCCAGTTCATAGCTGCCGATCGTGCTGCGCTGACGATGTCGTCGATGGCGTGTGCCGAATCGATCACCGTGATCGCGACCGGGCGCTCCGCAACCTGCACTTCGGCTCGAACCGACGCCACACTGAAGTCGGATTCGGGCTCGTTCGCGAACCGCTCGCCCGTGGCCGGACGGGAAGCAGCCCCGATCGCACGCCGACTTTCCGTAGACACCGTGTGTCGATCGGCGACGGCTGTGCGGAACCGGATCGCCTGGTCGAAGAACTCAGCACTTCCCGGGCTCAGGGTGAACAACGCCCGCAGGAAGTTGTCGGGGGCGGTGTTCTCGTCGAGGCGGCGAGACAGGTAGGCGATGCTCGAATCGATGTCGTCGCGTGCCACCACCGGCGCATACAACAGGAGATCGCCAGCGGCGCGCTGCACCGCGCGTGCTTGGGCGGGTGCCATGCCTTCCAACATCTCGAACTCGATGCGGGCGGGGTCATCGAGCTGGTTGCGCAGTACCAGGGCCCACGCGACATCGAAGAGGTTGTGGCTGGCCAACCCGATTCGCACGGCGTGGGCCCACTCGGGTCGCAGTGCCGCGTCGAGCATCCGCTTGAAGCTCGCGTCGACCTCGGCTTTGGTGCTGTATGGAGCTTGCAGCCAACCGTGCTGCTCGGCGTCGACCTGCTCCATCGCCAGGTTGGCACCCTTCACCAGGCGAATCTTGGTCGTTCCTCCGGTGCGCTGGTGGCGGAGCGTCGCCCACCCGCCGAGCATTTCGAGCGCCTGATGCGAGTCGGGCAGATATGCCTGCAGGACGATCCCAGCGTCGAGACGCGCGAACTCCGGTTCCTCCAACACGGTGGTGAACGCGGCGACGGTGAGGTCGAGGTCCTTGAACTCCTCCATGTCGAGGTTCACGAACTTTGGCGGCGTCGCGCGCGCCGCGTCGCGATACAGCACTCGCAGCGCGGCGCACGCTCGCTGCACGCTGTCGTCGAACGCCAACGGGTCGAGATGAGCGCACAACGCGGAGATCTTCACCGACACGTAGTTCACGTCGTCGCGCTGCAGACACTCGCGAACCGATGCCAGCCGTTGTGCTGCCTCGTGGTTCGACAGAATCGCTTCTCCCAGCACGTTGACGTTGAGTCGGACCGATTGGCTGCGGCGCAACGCTGCGTGAGCTGCGAACTCGTCGGGCTCGCTGGGCAGCACCACTCCTCGCGTTTCGGCTCGGATGCGGCGAATCACGAGCGGCATCACGAGGCGCGGCAGGAACGGTGCCATGCGTGCACCGATTCGTAGCATCGTCGCGTCCAGCCAGCCGATCGACGACGGCACCCCGACACTGCGAACAAGGTCGCTGAACCGTTGAGCAGCACGGCGATGACCGTTGATTCGTAACACCTCATCGGTGAGCACCTGGACGAGTTCGCGTCCGGCCGGGTCCTTGATCAACCGTCCCAGCCGAGCGAGTTGTCGCGATTCGGCCGCGGTGGCGTCGGCGAGCGACTCGACCAACAACCGTTCGGCGAGGGCGATCGCCTGCGCAACCGCCGCGGCTTCATCAGCCGGACCCCAAGCGGGAGGATTGGACTCGACGTTCATCGCGGGGCGAACAACGAGACGTCGGGGTCGACCCCGACAGGGAGTTCGGCGATCTGTTGTACGAGTCGAATCCACGCCGGCTCGTACACCACCGGATCGTTCACGCCGTCTCCGTTGAGGACCAATGCGAACACCACACTGCGTTGCGTACGGTCGCGCATCTGGCCGGATAGCGCCTTCACGCCGGTGAGCGAACCCGTCTTGGCGCTCAACACGCCGTCGGCAGGAGTGCCGAGGAGTTGCTCGCGCATCGTGCCATCGCGGGCGGCGACTGGCATGGCCGCGACGAGTTCTGCCGACACCGGCGCCGAAGTGAGCAGGCCGACCAACGTCGCGCAGGTGAGGCGGTTGTCACGGCTGAGACCAGATCCGTCGGCCAGCATGACGCCTTGCATGGGCATGCCCCACTCGATCAGCGTGCCGTACACGGTGTCGATCCCCGCCTGACGGGTGCCCACGCCCGTCGCCGCGTAGCCGATCTCTTTCAACAGCAACTCGGCAGTGTTGTCGTCGCTGGTGTGCAACAACTCCACGATCACGTCGCGCAACGGAACCGACTGAACAGCTCCGAGCGATACCAGCGGAGCCTCGGGAACATCTGCCGGTCGAGTGCGGTTCGCCGGGCCGAGCGACACCGGAACCCCACGGGCGACGAGCAAGTCGACGAAGACGCGCGCCGCGGCGCGGTTGGGTTCCAACCCATAGTTGCCAGCGGTGATCTGCCCATCGTCGATGAGTAGCGCGTCGTACGGGCCCGCCTCGGCGCTGGTGATGTCGTCACCCCACGACGGCACTCGGAACTCGTCGTCGTACCTGCTGCCGTCGCCAACGAGTTCGCCGTCGATCCGTACCACTCCTTGTGCGACGAGTTGATCCGCCAAGGCGACGACCGATGTCGTGTTGAACGCCGGATACCGCTGTGGGTCGGGCACCAGCCCCGAGACGAGCAGCGGGTCGCCGCCGCCGACGAGGTACACATCGCCGGTGATCACTCCGTCCACCGGAGCGGGACCAAACAACTCCGTGGTGAATCGGTACTCGGGGCCGAGTAGCGCCAGCGCCACCGCAGCGACGAGCAGCTTCTGATTGCTCGCCGGGATCACCGGTGTCGCCGGTTCGAACTCGGCGATCACGGCTCCGCCCGACACGACCTGCAGACACGAGCCGTTGGCCAGATCGCCGGTCATCGACTGGGCCAAGGCGGCGAACTCGTTCGCCGCAGCAGCTTGCGCGACCTTGCTGGCGATGGGTTCGGGGTGTCGCCGAAACGACAGGATCTGGGTGGTCAGCTCGGGTTCTGGAGCGGGCGGCACGGTGGTGGTCGTGGTGGTCACAGGGGCGGGGACGTTCGCGTCGGCGTACTGCCAGGTGCCCGCGAGTGCGAACGCCGGCAGCGCCGCGATCACGAACAGCAGAGCCACCGACGGCCCGCGACGCTGGTTCATCGCGGCCCGAGCGCGGCTGGGCTGGCCACCGCGGGAAAAGAGTCGAGCGTCGTCGCCAGCTGTGCCCAGAGCGGTCGGTACTCGCTTTGGTCCGAGATGGTGGGGCCGTTCAACAACAGCGCGAACTCGATCGAACCGCCACCTTCCACCGGGAGATAGCCGGCGAGCGTCTTCACAGCCGGTGGGTCGGCGTCGATCGGAAAGTTGTTCAACGTGCCGGTCTTGCCGAGCAACCGACCGGCCACCGGCGTCTCGGTGAACACCGATGCCAGGGTGCCCGTCTGGCCGGCAATCGCCAAACCGGCGGCGACGGCGCTGTCGGATCCGGCGTGTTGCAACACGCCGATCAGCGTGGTGCAGGTGACCCGGTTGTCGAGGCTGAGCCCGCTCCCGTCGGCCAGTACCAAACCAGTGGTGTCGACACCCCATTCGGCGATGTTCGCGGCCATCGCATCGAGGCCCGCCTGGCGGGTGCCGGCTCCGCCTGCGGCCAGCCCGATCTCCTTCACCATCATCTCGGCGGTGTTGTTGTCGCTGTTGGTCAACATCTCCTCCAGCACGGCCGGAAGGGGTTGTGAGTTCACGGAGGCCAACACTCCTGCGCCGGCTGGCGCGGTGCCCACGGCCGCTCCGCCGGACACTGTGATGCCCTGTTCGCCGAGTATTCGCACGAACTCGGTCGCACCGGCGAGCACGGGGTCGCTGCTGCGTTGCTCGGCGCCCCGGACGCGACTGTCGTTGACGAGCAACGCGTCGTAGGGGCCGGCCTCCAGCCCGGCGACACCCTCACCCCAGCTGTCGACGTACCACTCGTCGTCGTACCGGGAACCGTCCCCTCGAATCGCACCGCGCACCTCGGTGACTCCGGCAGCGATGAGCTGGCGAGCGAGCTCATCGATCGGAGTGGTGTTGAAGGCGGGATTCGCGTCGAGTGCCGCTTCTTCGTACCACTCGCCCGACAACAGCGCGTCGCCGCCGCCAACGAGGAAGACGTCTCCGTTGATCACCCCACCGCTCGGTGCCGGCCCGACCAGGTCGGTCGTGAACACGAACTCCGGGCCGAGCACATCCAGCGCCACCGCAGCAACCAACACCTTCTGGTTGCTGGCCGGGATGATCGGCACGAGCTCGTTGCGAGCACCGACGACCACCCCGTTCAGCGACACCATCGCGCACGACTGGCCGTTCACCATGTCGAGCAGCGGCGTCGTCGACGACTGGAACGCCGCGAAGTTGAGGTCGTTCGACAGCGTCGACGCCGTGCGACGCAAGGACAGCAGCCCGGTGCTCAGTGCTGGCGGCGCAGCGGTGGGAGGAGCAACCGTGTCGACCGACTCTGGAACGGCATCTTCCGCGGCGTCGACTTTGCCGCCGGCCCAGCTGGCGACCCACCACAACAGCAGCGCCGGCACCAACGCCCCGATCACCAACACGATCATCGGACCTGCGCCGCTGCTCGACGGGTGCCGTCGCACGGCCGAACCGTTCACGATCGGCGCTGATGGTGCCGCGCGTGTCGATACAGGTGCCCGAGCGCCGTGACCGCACGGTCGCCGGATGGGTAGCACAACCGACCGCTGGCGCGCACCGCTACCGGCCCGGCGTTGTTGGGGTCGGCGAGGGCCAACTCGGTGGCGGTGAGGATCGGCTTGCCGGTCGACGCGCTCAGGGCCGCGGCGGCTTCGGCGAAACGCGTGTCTTGGCGTTCGTGGTATTCGACGATGCGCTCGAGCCCATGGTCGGGATAGAAGCGTCCCTCGCGCATCAGCCGCGCCTGATTCGATTGAATGCCCAATCCGATGTAGATGATCGCGTCGACCGCATCGTGCTCGGCAATCAGGGACATCACGGTAGGAATCGTGTCACGTGTTTCGCCGCCGGCGCAGTCAACCGGGTTGTTGCGGCTCCAGCGGGCCGGAAGGTGCTCGTCGATGGCCGCTTTCAAGTCGTCGGGCAGTTCCACCAGTTCGAGATCGGGATCGCGGGTGATCGCATCGGCGGTGACCACGCCCCATCCGCCGGCAGTGGTGAGCACGACGACGCGCGGCCCTCGGGGCAACGGTTGGGTGGCAAACGTCGCGGCAGCCTCGTAGGCCTGTTCCACCGTTGCAGCCCGGGTGATTCCGAAGGCCTTGCACGCGCCGTCGAACACTTTGTCGTCGGCCGCCAGCGCACCAGTGTGGCTGGCTGCAGCTTGCGCCCCGCCCGCGGTGGAGCCGCCTTTCAACAGCACCAATGGTTTGCGTGCTGCGGCAGCACCGAGGCGACTCATCAGTCCGGCCCCATCGGTGATGCCCTCCACGTACGCCAGCGACACCGAGGTGGCCGGGTCGTCGGCATAGAAATCGAGGTAGTCGGCCACGCTCACCGCAGCCGCGTTGCCTGCCGACACCGCCCGGCTGATGCCTACCCCCGACGACCTCGCCAAGTTCAAGAAGCTCGACACGAAGTTGCCCGACTGACTCGCGACCCCGATGGTGCCCGTCGGCGGATACGGAGCGACGATCTGAGCGCACAGGTTGGCGGGTGTGGACACCACGCCTTGACCATTTGGCCCCGCCAACAAGATGCCCAACTCGTCGGCAAGTGCCACCAGTTCGGTTTGCGCGGCGAGGCCCTCGTCGCCAGCTTCGCCGTAACCAGCCGACGTGAGAAACGCCGCGCGAATGCCCTTGGCCGCGCATGCCCGCAGAATGTCTGGATTCGCACCGGCCGGGGTGCACACGAACACCAGGTCGATCGCCGGGTCGGTCGGCGTGCCTGGCAAGACGTCGATGTCGGCGACCGTGCGCACGCCCAACACTTCCTCGCCCTTCATGTTCGTGGCGTACACACCTCCGGCGTATCCAGATGCGAGCAGATTGTGCAGCGACACGAACCCGAACTTGCCGGGGTGCGAGGAAGCACCGGTGATCAACACGCCGCGTGGATTGAACAGCGCGGCAAACTGTTCGTCGGATGGCCGAGGGCGCATGGCCGCATGCACCGCTTCGATCGGTTCACCGACTTCGACCAACGCATCGACCGCAATCGGGAGTCCGTCGGGAGTGACGATGAGCGGGTTGACATCGACGCTCGCCACGTCGGGCCGGTCCACGGCCAGTTGGCCGAGCCCGACCAACAAGCGGATCAACGCCGCACGGTCAACGGCAGCTTCGCCACGGAACGCGTCGAACAACTTCTGCGTCGCCAACGAATCGATCAGTTCACCTGCAGTGACTTCGTCGATCGGAGCCGGCCGGAAGCCCACGTCGGCGACCGCTTCGGCAAGGATGCCACCCACGCCCAACATGACGGTGGCACCGAACTGTGGATCGCGTACCAGCCCAGCGATGAGTTCTCGGTTGCCTCGGATCATCGGGGCGACCAGCACCGACACGTCACCATCGTCGGGCGTGGCCGCCGCAAGCAGCGACTGAGCGGCCGAGACGACCGCTTCTCGGTCGCCAAGATTGAGCCGCACGAGGCCGCGTTCGGTCTTGTGGGCGATCGAATCGCCCATCAACTTGGCGACGACGGGGAACCCGAGTTCGGAGGCGGCGTCTCCGGCGGCTTCGGCAGTGGTGACCACCTGCTCCCCCGGCACCGGTAGGCCGTAGGGAACGAGCAGTGTCTTGGAGTCGGCTTCAGAGAGCGTGTGAGTCATGCGACGTCCACGGTAACCACCAGCACCGTGCTCACCCGTCATTCCGGGCGGCATTCCGGGCTGCAAGTCAGGGAATGAGGGCGGCGCGGAAGAACGCCACGACGTGTTCCTCGCGCGCGGCCAGCGCCTCAGGCGACAGCGGCGACACGTCGAGCAAACCCTCGAGGAACGGTTCGTCGGAGAAGTAACTCAGCAACGCGCCGTACCCGGTGATCAGGAGTTGTCGAGCGTCTTGTCGCACGAAGATGCCTTCGTCCATCGCACGCTCGAAGTAGCTGGCGGCCAGATCGAACATGGGACGCAACACCGCGGCGAGGTCGACCGCCATGTGATCGCCAGCGTCGAGCGCTTCGCGGCGCACCATGCGCACGTAGTTCGGATTGTCGGCAAAGAACCGGAACCCCGCCCGCAGCACCAGTTCGACCTTGATCCAACCGGTCTCGAGCGAGCCGATTGCATCGGCGAGTCGGTCGAACCAGTCGGACAGCAGGTTCTCGAAAACTTCCTGGTACAGCAGCTCTTTCGACCCGAAGTGATGCAGCAGGCTGGGTCGTCGAATGCCCACACCGGCCGCGATGTCGTTGAGCGAGGTGCCTTCGTAGCCGGCACTCGCAAAGCACGACAACGCCTCGGCGAGTATCTGGTGACGTGTGCTCAGTTGCGGATCGAACTCACTCATGGCGCTCCCAGCACCTACCTACCGGTAGGTAGCGGTAGTCAACCTACCTGCGCCATCGCGATTGCATCACAACGACAAACGCCGATCGGTGCCACAGCAGGTGCGGCACCGATCGGCGCAGTTACGAAAACGGTGGAATCAGGAGGGCGGGTAGACGCCCATTCCCTTGGCCTTCTCGGTCTGCCAGAAGACGTCGGCGATGTCGTCGATGAGGCTGAGGAGCTTGTCGCATGCGGCAGCTTCGGTCGACTTCTTCACTTCGCCCGCTTGGTGGATGGCATCCCAGAACAGTTGGTGCAGCTGCGGGAACTGGGCGAAGTGGTCGGGCGCAAAGAAGTCGGCCCACAACACCATGAGGTGATGCTTGACCTCTTCGGCGCGCTGCTCTTTCACGAGGATCGCACGAGTGCGGAAATGCTCGTCGGTGGAGTCGTTGTACTTGTTGACCGTCTTCAGGCAGGACAACGCTTCGATCTTGGCCTGGGCCGGGTCGTACACGCCGCAGTACAGGTCGCAGTGGGCGTGAGCCACGGTCGCGGTGGCAAAGAAACGAGTGAACATCTGGGTTCTCCTTACTCGAGGGGCGAAACTGCCCCGAACCTACACTTCCCGCTGTGGCCGCGTCGAAACCTTCCGGTTCGAAACCTGCTGCCCGGTCGCGGTGGAAGCGTTTCGTCGTCGCGGAAGACTCGATGCTGCCGACTCTACGTCCCGGCGACGGGATCATCGGTTGGCGGTCGCGGCGGGTCGCGGTCGGCCAGGTGCGGATCTTCGAACATCCACAACGCCCTGGTTTCTGGCTGGTGAAGCGCGTCGGCAGGGTCGACGGCCACCGATTCGAGGCGGTGTCCGACAACGCTGCGGCACCTGGAGTGATCGACTCGCGCGTCCTCGGTCCGATCGACGTCGTCGGCTCGTACCGAATGGTGGTGAGGGTGCCCAACCGGCCAGACTGAACCGGCCAGCTGAACCGGTCAGGCCGATTTGCGGCGTGCCACGAGCGTTGCCAACCCGTTCGCCTCGTGGTGGCCCACGATCTCCACGTCAAGGTCGCGGAACGCGAGCACGAGGTCACCCGGCGGCGCATGAAACGGGCCGACTTCACCGTCGACGCCGATCACCGACAGCACGGTCACCACCAGCACACCGTCGTCGTTCAACGCATTGACCAGCTTGGGATACAGGTTCGGGTCACGGTACTTCTGACAGATCACCAAGTCGCACTCACCGATGACGTCACCCGGTAGCCCGTGAACGAGATCGTGCACACGCGCATCGACGATGGGGTCGACGTCGTGCGCCGTTGCGAATCGTTTCGTGGCGTCGATCGCAACATCTGAAGCGTCGAGCGCGATGACATCGAAACCATTCAGGGCGGCCCACACGGCTTGCGCACCCAACCCGCACGCCACGTCGAGGCACAGCCCCCCAGCGGGCACGGTGAGGGCATCGAGCCCCAGCGGCCTGGCGGGTTCGTCGGCGTCGAGCCCGACGTAGCGGGCGTTCCAACGGGTGGCGTCGTCGTCCATGCGCCGCCATCCTCGCGCATTTGCGCCCCGACCGGCACGAAAGCAACAGCGGTACCCTCGACGTCATGCTCGATCGCATGCAGATCGTCTCTGCTCTCTTCGTGGAAAACTTCGAGATGCGTCAGGCGGTGGGCCCATCCACTCGGCTCGATCTCACCGGTGCCATGTTCTCGATGGCCGCGCCATCGCCAGCACCTGTGACCATCTCGCCTCACTTGATCGGTTTGATCTTCTGTCCAGACGGCGTGTCGGGCCAGGGAGTCTTCGAAGTGGTCTTCCGCAACGACCTGGCTGATCCGGAGAGCGACGAGGCCGTGGCAGCGGGCGAACCGCTCGCCCGCAACGTCAGCCCGTTCACCGTGGAGCCTGGCAAGTTCACCTACCGCTTGGTCAAAGGTGAACTCACGTTCGACTCGTATCGCCAGGTGTTCGCGCACTGTCGAGTGGGGCGCGGCCCATGGCACGTGGTGCCCTTCACCCTGCTCCCGCCTGCCGAGTAGGTTCAGCAACAATGCCTTCCCACACAGATTTCGACCAGCAGGCGATCAACATCATTCGCGGGTTTGCGATGGATGCGCCGCTTGCCGCCAACAGCGGCCATCAGGGAACCGCGATGGCGCTCGCTCCCCTCGCCCACGTCTTGTACAGCCGGGTGTTGAAGTACGACCCAGCTGACGTGGGGTGGCCCGACCGTGACCGGTTCGTGCTGTCGATCGGACATGCGTCGATCCTTCAGTACGCCATGTTGTACCTCACCCGGTCAGGCGGTGCCGAGGCGCTCACCCTCGACGACATCAAACAGTTCCGACAGTGGGGTTCGCGCACCCCTGGGCACCCCGAGGCCCGTCACACACCTGGTATCGAAGTCACCACCGGTCCGCTCGGCCAAGGCATCGCGAACGCGGTGGGAATGGCCATCGCCGAGCGCTTCCTGGGTGATCAGTACGGCACCGATGCCATCGATCACTTCACCTACGTGATCGCCGGCGACGGGTGCCTGATGGAGGGCGTTTCGCACGAGGCCGCGTCGCTTGCCGGCCACCTCGGACTCGGCAAGTTGATCTGCGTCTACGACGACAACCACGTCACGATCGACGGTGTCACCGAGCTCGCGTTCAGCGACAGCACCCCCGAGCGATTCCGCGGGTACGGCTGGGATGTCGTCGAACTGGGTGAGGTCGCCAACGATCTCGATGCGTTGGAAGCTGCCCTGCTCGCCGCCAAGGACGTCACCGACAAACCGAGCCTGCTCGTGCTGCGCAGCCACATCGGCTACCCGTCACCCGATCACACCGACGACCCCCACGCCCACGGCTTGGCGTTCAACGCCGCCGACGTCACCCGCACCAAAGAAGCAATGGGCATCCCCGACGAGCCGTTCTGGGCCCCCGACGAGGTGGTCTCGGCATACCAAACGCTCGCTGCCGACCGCGGCATTGCGGCCCGCAGCGCCTGGGAAGCGGCGTCGGCAACCACCATCGCCACACCCGAGTGGCATGCCAGCTGGAACGGCACCGGCCTCCCGGGCTGGGCCGACGATCTGCCGACGTACGAGTTGGGCAAGATGGTTCCCACCCGCAAGGCGATCCAATCGGCGTTCGACGCCACGCTGCCAAAGCTGCCGGGCCTCCTCGCCGGCTCGGCCGACCTCACCGGAAACACTGGCACCAAGCTGGCCGGTCAGGTCGGCCAATCGGCCGATGAACCGGGCGGGCGCCAGATCTACTTCGGTGTGCGCGAACACGGCATGGGCTCGGCCATGGTCGGCATGGCCCTCCACGGCGGCATCATCCCTGTGGGCGGAACGTTCTTCGTGTTTCTCGACTACATGCGACCACCGGTGCGTCTGGCCGCGTTGTCGAAGGCGAAGGTCGGTTTCATCTTCACCCACGACTCGGTCGGTGTCGGCGAAGACGGCCCGACGCATCAACCGATCGAGCACCTGGCCACGCTGCGTGCCATCCCCGACCTGCACGTCATCCGTCCCGCCGATGCCAACGAGACGTCGGCCGCCTGGCGTGACGCTGTCGAGCACGAAGGCCCTACCGCCTTGGTGCTGAGTCGGCAAGACATTCCGGTCGTCACCGATGGTTCCGCCGTGAAGCTCGGAGCTGGCCTCGTCGGTGGCGGTTCCGACTCCGACGAGCCAGATGTCGTGATCGTCGGCACCGGCAGTGAAGTCGCGGTGTGTGTCGATGCCGCCCAGCAGCTCGCCTCGTCGGGCATCGCCGCCCGAGTGGTCAGCATGCCGTCGTGGGACCGATACGAACGCCAGCCTGACGAGTTCAAAGCCGGCATCTTTCCGCCCGGAGTACCAGTGCTCGCCGTCGAAGCCGGCATCGCCATGGGCTGGCACCAGTACGCCGACGACGTCATCGCCATCGATCGGTTCGGGGCCAGCGCCCCCGGCGAAGTCGCACTCGACAAACTCGGCATCAACCCCACCAACGTCGCCCAACGGGCAACTGCCCTCGTTGAACGGAGCTCCTCATGAACCGCCTCACCGCACTATCGGAAGAACAGGGACAGAGCCCGTGGCTCGACAACCTGAAGCGCAGCTACCTCACGTCGGGCCAGTTGGCCGCCATTCGTGACCGTGGCGTGCGCGGACTCACGTCCAACCCGTCGATCTTCCAGAAGGCGATTCAGGGATCGCCCGACTACGACGAACAGTTCGCCGCCCTCGCCGTCGACGAACACCCCGTCATCGACGACTACTGGGCGATGGTGCTCAGCGACATTCATGGTGCCTGCGACGTGTTCTCGCGCGTGTACGACGAGACCGACGGTGCCGATGGCTACGTGTCGGTGGAAGTCGACCCCGGCCTCGCCCACGACGGGCCCGGCACCACCACCGCCGCACGCGACCTGCACACGCGCATCCACCGCAGGAACCTGCTGGTGAAGATCCCCGCCACGCAGGAGGGCCTGCCCGCCATCCAGCAGATGATCTCCGAGGGTCGCAGTATCAACGTCACGTTGATCTTCTCGCTCGATCGCTACGCCGCGGTGATGGAGGCCTACATCGCCGGTCTCGAGGAGTTCGCCGGCGATCCAACCGCGAACCTGTCGCAGGTGGCAAGCGTTGCCAGCTTCTTCATCAGCCGAGTCGATGTCGAAGTCGATCGCCGCCTCGAAGCGCTCGGCACCCCAGAAGCGCTTGCGCTGCGCGGCAAGGCTGCACTCGCTCAAGGACAGCTTGCGTACCGGACGTTCACCGAGACGTTCTCCGGTCCGCGTTGGGAGGCGCTGGCAGCCCGAGGCGCTCGGGTGCAGCGTCCGCTGTGGGCGTCCACCGGCACGAAGAACCCGGAGTACTCCGATGTGTTGTATGTCGATCACTTGATCGGGCCGAACTCGGTGAACACGCTGCCGGAAGACACGCTGAACGCGTTTGCTGATCACGGCACGGTCGCTCGTACCGTCGACGCCGACCCGGCTGCGGCCGATGCCGTCTGGCAGGGTCTCGCCGACCTCGGAATCGACATGGACGAAGTGGCGCAGAAACTCGAACGCGAGGGCGTCGATGCCTTCATGAAGAGCTTCGACGAGTTGATCGAAGCGCTCGACACCAAAGCGAACGAGCTGCGGGCGAAGTAGACACCATCGTGTCGGCTGGGGGCATGTCGGCTGGGGGCATGTCAACTGGGGGCATGTCAACTGGGTTGTCGGCGGTCTTCGATCGGTATCCGAGGTTCGACGAACTCACGGGTTGGCTGCGAGAGTTCGCCGACGAGTACCCCGACCTGGTGGAACTCGACACGATCGGTTCGTCGTACGACGGTCGCGAGCTCTGGTTGCTCACGGTCACCAATCGCGCCACCGGAAACCACGCCCACAAACCGGCGTTGTGGCTCGACGGGAACATTCACGCCACCGAGGTCACTGCCACGGTGGCACTGGTGCACCTGGTGAACCTGCTGTGCGCCGGCTACGGCACCGACCCTCGCATCACCCGGGCGCTCGACACCCGAACGTTCTACATCGTTCCGCGACTCAACCCCGACGGTGCCGAGCTCGCACTCGCCGAGGTACCCACCGTCGTTCGGTCCACCACGCGACCGTGGCCGATCGCCGAACAACTCGACGGGCTGATTCCCGGCGACATCGATCACGACGGCCGCCAGTTGCAGATGCGCGTCGTCGACCCGAACGGCATGTGGAAGGCGTACGGGCCCGACCCACGTCTGCTCGTCGCGCGTGAACCCGACGACGACGGCACGGGGCCGTACTACCGACTGCTCACCGAAGGACGCGTGCAGGGCTACGACGGCATGCAGGTGCAAGCGGCACCGCAGATGGCCGGCATCGACAGCAACCGCAACTTTCCTGCTGGCTGGGTTCGCAAGGTTCCCGGCGGAGCCGGTGGTGGCGGCGACTATCCGGGCAGCGAACCCGAAGTCGCGGCGTTGCTGGCGGCGGTGACGGCACGCCCGAACATCTGCGGCTACTTCGCCTATCACACGTTCGCCGGCTATCACCTCCGACCGTTCTGCGATCAACCCGATTCGGCGTATCCCGCCGACGACCTGTGGACCTACGAGGCCCTCGGCGAGCGGGCGACCGCCATCACCGGTTATCCATGCGCCTCCACCTGGCACGGCTTCCGCTATCACCCGAGCGAGGTGATCACCGGCGTCAGCACCGACTTCATGTACGGCCACCTCGGTGTGTACGCATGGGTCACCGAGTTCTGGAACCCGCTCCACGCGGCTGGGTTGCACGACCGCCACCCGATCGACTGGTACCGGGTGCACTCTCTCGACGACGAGTTGCAACTGCTCGCCTGGGTCGACGACAACGTCAACGACGGCTACGTCGATTGGTACCCGTACGACCACCCAGAACTCGGCCCCGTCGAGCTCGGTGGTTGGCACATCGCCAAGGTGTTCCGGAACCCGCCGCCGCACCTGCTGGAAGCCGAGGTCGCACCTCACAGCGAACTGGCGTTGTACCAAGCGCTGTGCAGCCCCCTCCTACGCCACCGTCAGACGGAGGTCGAGTCACTCGGCCCCGAGTCGTGGCGGGTACGGGTGGCCGTGGAGAACACCGGTTGGATGCCCACCAACGTCACGCAACGAGCGATCGAGCAAGGTGCGGTGCAACCATTGGTGGCGCGCATCGCGTTGCCGTCTGAGGCATCGCTCGCCGCGGGCACCGAACGCATCACCCTCGGCCAGCTCACCGGACGTGCGTTGCACACCAGTGCCATGCGCCAGTTCGGCACCATCGACCCAGCCACCGACATGGCGATCGCCGAATGGATCGTCACCGCACCAGCCGGAACCGAGGTCACCGTGGAGTTCCAACACGACCGCGCCGGGCGCGTGAACGTGTCGATCACCCTCACCTGAACGAGGTCTACGCCGCTTGGTACTGCCGAGCCATGGCAGCTCGGTGTTTGGCGAGCGTCGCTTCGTGGCGTTCGCGCACCACCGGATGGGTCCATCCGGTGAACCATCGGGTGTCGAGTCGTTCGCCACTCGGATGACGGTACGGCACGGCAGGTTCACCCGGTGGCCCGGTCGGGAGCACGGGGTTCGGCCCGGTCTTGAGTGGCTGGCCGGTTCGATCGGTGATGTTCAGATCACTCGCCGTTCCGGTGATGCGAACTTCGCCTTGGTGGT
The DNA here is from genome assembly GCA_035512975.1 of Ilumatobacter sp. Taxonomy (GTDB): domain Bacteria; phylum Actinomycetota; class Acidimicrobiia; order Acidimicrobiales; family Ilumatobacteraceae; genus Ilumatobacter. The sequence goes on along the minus strand of DATKCX010000172.1, from coordinate 122 downwards.
GCAGTCGATGATGCCTGGCGCATAGCGAGACGAGGTTCTCGGGATCGGTCGGTCCGCCGTCTCGCCAGTGCACGATGTGATGAATTTCGACGTGAGTGGCGGTGCATCCTGGGACACGGCAA
>DATKCX010000171.1:0-25324 GCA_035512975.1 Ilumatobacter sp. | reverse complement strand
TCCGCGAAGACGGCGAGACGGTGCGTCGAGGTGTGTTCGGGGGTGCACGTGATCAGCGTGAGCGTGGCCCTCGCCGGATCGCTGTCGGAGATCACGTAGTACTCGTGCGGTTCGACGACCACGCTTCCCGTGACGACGTAGGTGTACGTCAGGCCGTTGTTGAGGGTGATGACGACGTCGTTGCCGGCCACGATTTCGTCGAGTCGCCCGAATGGGTGGCCGTAGGTGGTGCGGTGCCCGGCGAGTGCCGAATTGCCGAGCTGCCCGGGCAACGGTGTGTCGCCGAAATACCCGACGCCCTTCTTGAGGGCTTCACGGGTGACGCCGGACACGAACTTGTAGTCGACGCCGATGTCGGGGATGACGATCTGACCGAGGGGTACCTCGTCGTTGACGACCGGCAGATTCTGTTCCGCCGCCGGGACGACCTCTTCGTACTCGGTCGGCGGCAACTCGACGCCCGACTCGTCGAGGCGGACGCTCGGCAGCGGCAGAGCTCGGAACGCGGCGTCGTCGTTGGTCGGGTCGATGACGAGGCCGTCGTCGGTGACGATGTTGGTGACGGGCGTGGGGTTGTCGTTGTCGCCGGCGTCGGCGCGTTGTTCGGCGATGATCTGTTCGAACTGGCCGTCGAGTTTGTTCTGGGCCCTGGCGGTCTCGATGCCGGTGCCCCACAGCTGGTAGGCGACGAATCCGAACAGCAGCAACCCGGTGGCGATCAGAATGCGACCGAGATGGCCGACGAAGAATCGCCAGTCGTGTGGTTCAGGCGGCCGGTCCCACTTGCTCACCCGCTGCTTGCGGCGGGCCCGTCGTGTCAGATGTGCCGTTGCAGGAACCACGGCCGCTTGGGGCTCGCCAGACCCGTCGAGCGGGGACATCTTGTCTGTGCTGGTCTTGTCTGGGCTGGTCTTGTCTGGGCTGTCGGTGCCGTTCTCGATGTGGCTGCCGCTGTGGCGATCGTGCTCGATGAGATCGTCGGCGATGGCACCGCCCACGTGTTCACCAGTGCTCGTCTCCGAATCGACGTCCGCCGTCCCGTCCTTCACGGACGACACGCTAATGCGGAATCCCGCGGCCACCCCGGCAGTTAGCGCAAGACCTGCCATTAGCGTGGGCAACCGGCATGGATGGCGGCAGCGATCGAACGAGCGAGCAGGGCGTTACATCGGTGCCGCCTGTGGTTGAGCTGCGCGAGGCCGTTGCCGTACTGGGCTCCTTTCCAGCGCTCGCCGGTGCCACCCTCACGGTCGACGGTGGTGAGATCGTGTTGCTACGAGGGCCCAACGGGGCGGGCAAGACCAGCTTGCTGCGGCTCTGTGCCGGCCTGCTGCCGCTGGCTCGGGGCGAAGGCCGCGTGTTCGGGTTCGATCTGGCGACCCAGGCGTCCTCGGTTCGGCCACGGGTCGGGATGCTCGGCCACCGCAACGGGTTGTACGGCGACCTGAACGTGGCCGAGAACGTGTCGTTCTGGGGTGCCACGGTAGGTGCCTCCACCGAAGAGATCGAGGCTGCGATGGTGCGTCTCGGCGTGGCCGACCGGCTGCGAACCATTCCGGTGTCGCGACTCTCCGCAGGGCAGAAGCGACGCACCGCACTGGCCTGCCTCGTCGCTCGACGCGCCGAACTGTGGCTGCTCGACGAACCACACGCCGGTCTCGACGCGCAAGGGCGCGACGAACTCGACGCCGTGCTCCACCAGGCCGTGGCGTCGGGCGCGACCGTGATGATCGCCAGTCACGAACTCGAACGGGCCGGATCGCTCGCACACCGCATCGTCGACGTGGTCGCCGGCCAAACTCGCGAAGCCGACGTCGGCGACGTCGGCGAGAGCGGTGGAGCCGCATCGTGAGCTCCCTGCGAATCGCGCGGCTCGTTGCCCGCAAAGACCTCGCCATCGAGCGTCGCAGCAAAGTGGCCATCAACCAGGTCTTGCCGTTCGCAGCGATCACCATGATCCTGTTCGCATTCGCGCTCGACAGTTCCGGCGGCGAATCGGGCTCGGTGATCGAGTCGGTCGAGGTCACCGATCCTCAGCGTGTCATCCGAACCACTGATGTGCTGGAACTCGTGGCCCCCGGCTTGATCTGGTTGGCGGTGTTGTTCAGCCTGCTGATTCTCGTGCAACGGTCGTTCGCCGTGGAAAGTGACGACGGGGCGCTCGATGCGCTGCGAGTTGCCGGAGTCGATCCGGCGGCAATCTTCTGGGGCAAGGCGGTCGCGCTCGGCATCCAGCTCCTGGTGCTCGAAATCGTGCTCGTGGGCATCGCCGTCTTGCTGTACAGGGCCGACCTGCCACCCGCCGGGCTCGGAATGCTTGCGATCACACTGTTTGCCGCTACCTGTGGGCTGGCATTCGTCGGTACGCTCTACGGCGGTCTCACTGCAGGGTTCTCCGGGCGGGAATCGTTACTTCCGCTCTTGGTGCTCCCCGTGGTGGCGCCCGTCCTGATCGGGGCGACGCGAGCGGTGGAATCCGCCTTCGGAACCGACGGGGTGGCGCTCTCGGAGGGCTGGCCATGGATTGGCCTGCTCGTCGTGTTCGCCGTCGCGTTCGGAGTTGGTGGCGCTCTCGCGTTCGGCCCGTTGATCGACGAAGCGACCTGATCTGACGAGTGATGCAACCCGAACGGCAGCAGATGACAAGCACCAACTCAGCGACAACTGAACCGCTCAGCACCCGTGCCGGCACCGGCACGCGGGCAACACGCGTCCTCGGCATCGCCACCATCGTGATGATGGTGTGGCTGGTCGCCTTCGGCCTGGGGTTCTCGCCCGCCGATCGCGACCAGGAAGAAGCCGTTCGCATCATGTACGTGCACGTGCCCACCGTGTGGCTCGCATACCTCGCGTTCGTCATCACCGCCCTCTGTTCGGCGCTGTACTTTTTCACCAAGAAGCATTCGCTCGGTTTCGACCGAGTGGCTGGGGCGAGTGCCGAGATCGGCGTGACGTTCATGGCGCTCACGCTCGTATCGGGGATGCTGTGGGGCCGCATCACCTGGGGCGTGTTCTGGCAATGGGACGCGCGCCTCACCACCACGGCGCTGTTGTTCGTGAGCTACATCGGCTACCTGTCGGTCCGCCGCCTCGGCGGTAGCCACCATCAGCGGGCCAAGCGCTCGGCGATCATCGGCATGCTCGCCGTCATCGAGATCCCCCTGGTGCACTGGTCGGTGAGATTGTGGCGCGGCCTGCACCAAGAGGCGACGATGGCCAGCACCGATCTCGACCCGAAGATCGACGGACTGATGCTGTTCAGCCTGTTCGTCGGCATCATCGCGTTCACGCTGTTGTACGTGTGGTTGTTGCTGCACCGCACTCGCTCGCTGGCGTTGGAGGATCTCCTCGACGACCAAGGCCTCGACCGGGCACTCGATGCCCGCCGACACGAAGCCGCAACCGCAGGAGCAACGCCATGACCGCAACCACGCTCACCACCACGCTCGCCATGGAGAACGCCGGATACATCATCGGCAGCTACGTCGTCACCTTGGTGGTCATCGGCGGTTTCGCGACACGCGTGCTCCTGAAGGGCCGCCGCCTGGCCGACCAGGTCGACGACGCCGACAAGTACTGGACCTGACGCAGCGCTCATGACCGACCTCACCCCCCGCACCGGCCCCGAAGACGCAGCCTCCCCACGGCGCAAGCGCCGCTGGGCACCGATCATCATGGTGGCGCTCGTGCTCATCGCCGGCGGCGTCATCGTCACACAGTTCCTGCGTTCCGCAGTCGACTACTACTGCAACGTCGACGAGGTCGGTTCGCGTTCGGGCTGTGAAGCCGACCGACGCCTACGCATCCAAGGAGTGGTCGAGCGCGGCACCGTCGCCAGCGACGGCGCTACCACCACGTTCACCATCGAGTTCGGCGGAGAAGCACTCGACGTGGACTACAACGGTGAGCCGGGTGGCATCTTCAAAGAGTGCATCCCGGTGGTCGTTCACGGCCGCCTCGACAGCGCGACCAACGTGTTCCACGGCGACCGGGTCGAAGTGAAGCACTCGAACGAATACGTCGCGGTGAACGACGAGCGTCTGGAAGACGCCGAGGAACTCGCAGACGCCTGCGACGCCGGGGTCGCGTGAACCTGCTGGCCATCAGCACCAACGGTGCCATCGGCAGCGCGGGACTGATCGTGGTGTTGGCTGCCTCGTGTCTCGGTGCGCTCACCACCGGTTTCGCCATCGTCACCGGCAACCGTGCCGGCATCCGCCAAGCCACGAACTACGCCTGGCTGATCGTGCTCGGCGCGACCCTCAGCGTCATCGCCATGCAACGCGCGCTGCAGTCACGCGACTACTCACTGGCGTACATCCAGCAGGTCGGGTCCAGCGCCACCCCCACGCTGTACAACATCGCCGCCATGTGGAGCGCCCTCGAAGGGTCGATCCTGTTGTGGGTGTTGGTGCTGGCGATCTTCACCGGCGCGGTGGCGTGGCGATTCCGGTCGCGGCGCGACGACCCGTTGGTGGCGTGGGCGCTCGTGGTGATGTTCGTCGTCTGTGCGTTCTTCGCACTACTGAGCTTCGGCCCGGCCAACCCGTTCGCCGCCGGAGAACTCGTGCCCCGCGGTTTCGACGGCCCGGGCCCGAATCCGCTCTTGCAGAACCACATCCTGGTGCTGTTCCACCCACCGATCCTGTACCTGGGCTATGTCGGCTTCACCGTGCCGTTTGCGTTCGCTCTGGCGGCGCTGATCACCGGTCGCGTCGGAGAGGGCTGGCTGCTCGAGACCCGCCGTTGGGCGCTGTTCTCGTGGGGATTCCTCACCATCGGCATTCTGCTGGGCGGTTGGTGGAGCTACGAGGTGCTCGGCTGGTCGGGTGTGTGGGCGTGGGACCCAGTGGAAAACGCATCGCTCTTGCCATGGCTCACGGGCACCGCCTACATCCACTCGGTGCTGGTGCAACAGCGTCGCGGCATGCTGCGCGTGTGGAACCTCAGCTTGCTGGTGGCCACGTTCTCACTCACCATCCTCGGCACGTTCATCACCCGTTCGGGCATCATCGGCAGCGTGCATGCGTTCGGTGCTGGCGAGGTCGACGGCTACCTGCTCGCATTCTTCGCGCTGATCGTCGTGGTGTCGCTCGGGCTGATTGCCTGGCGCGGCGACCGGCTGCGTTCGCCGGGAGTGATGGACTCGCCGATCTCGCGTGAAGGCGCGTTCCTCGCGAACAACGTCGTGTTCACCGTGTTCGCGTTCATCGTGTTGCTCGGCACCGTCTTCCCGTTGTTGGTGGAAGTCGTCGAGGATCGCCAAACCGTTGTGGGCGCGCCCTACTTCGACGGTCTGGCGATGCCGATCGGGCTCACGCTGTTGTTCCTCATGGCCGTCGCCCCCGTGCTGCCGTGGCGCAAGGCCTCGATGGAGTTGCTGCGCGACCGGTTGTTCTGGCCCGCGTGGTGCGGCGCGGGTGCGCTCGGCACAGCCGTGCTGGTCGGTGCCGATGGTTGGGCACCGCTCATCGGGTTCGCTCTGGCTGGATTCGCGGCGGGCGCGGCGTTGCGTCAGATCGTCCTGGCTACCCGCCGACAGGGTCTGCGTGGGTTCCTTGGCCGCACCAACGGCGGCATGGTGGTGCACCTCGGCGTGATCCTGGTGGCCGTTGCGCTGGTGGCGTCCAACGCGTACACGAACACCCGCAACCTCACGCTGGTGGCTGGCACGCCCGTGGAGTACAGCGGGCACACGTTCGAGTTCGTCGACGTGGCCGTTCGCACCGACGCTCGGTCAGAGGCCACGGTCGCTCGCACCCTCGTCGACGGAGCGATGCTCGAACCAGCGTCCACCAGGTACGTCCGGCAGGGAGTGACCGTCCCCACGCCCGGGGTGAGCACCGGGTTCACCCACGACGTCTACCTCACCCTGCCCGAGAACAACCCGCCAGCGGTGGGGACGACCCAGGTCCTCATGCGGGTGCAGGTGAAGCCGTTGATCATGTGGATGTGGATCGGCGGCCTGCTGATGGCGGTCGGCACCGTCTTGGCGGCGTTCCCCGGCAAGCGCCGTCGCAATCCACTCGACCCGGTGTCGGCACCGGTGCCCGCCGGCACCCGCGCCGCCGACCTTGACTCGACTGGTGACATCGATCACGACGAGACGGAGCTGCACCGTGTCTGATCAACCCGTGTCTGATCACCCCGTGTCTGATCACCCCGTGTCTGATCCCGTGTCTGGTGAGGTGTTCGACGTTGAGGTGGGCGATTGCGGTGCGTCTGGCAAACGTCGTGTCGCCGCGCCAGTCGCAGTGCTGGTCGCGCTGGTCTTGGGGGCGCTCGTGTTCCTGCTCGCTGCGGGCGGAGGCGAGGGCGACTCTGCGGCCACGCCATTGCTCAACCGGCTGGCACCCGATTCGACAGGCGTGTACGACGACGGTTCGACGTTCGAACTGTCGCGCCGCAAGGGAAGTTGGGTCGTGCTCAACTTCTTCACGCACGACTGCATCCCGTGCATCCTCGAGCACGACGACCTCATCGAGTTCGTCGATCAGCAACGCTCGCTCGGCACCGAGGGTGCCGAGTTCTACTCGATCGTGCAGGTCAGCACCCGCGAGCAGACCGACGCATTCTTCGCCGAGCGCGGTGGCGACTGGCCGGTCGTGTACGACGACGACCACGAGTTCCAGATCGACTTCGGTGTCAACAAGGTGCCCGAAACATGGGTCATCGACCCGTCGGGCATCGTGCGCTTGCGGTTGATCAGCACCGTCGAAGCCGACACGCTCAGCCGCACCATTCAGTCGTTCCGAGAGGCTGGGCTGTGAGCCTCGCCCGCACCGTGAAGCGATGGCCCGCGTGGGCGCTGCTGGTGCTGGTTGTGGTGGGCTTCATGGCTGTCGGCACCACCCGCGACTCGGGTCCGCGCACCGAAGAACAGCGCATCGAGTCGATCTCGAAACGGCTTGCATGCCCAACGTGCGTGGGTGAGAGCGTGTTCGAGTCGCGCAATCCGGCCTCGCAGTCGATCGTGGAAGTGATCGGCGTCGAAGTTCGTCGCGGCGAACTCAGCGACGACGAGATCATCCAACGAATCACCGCTGCCAGTGAGGGCAAAGAACGGTTGGTGCCGTCGGCGAGCGGCATCGAAGCGTTGGCTTGGGCGCTGCCGGCAGCCGCGTTCGTCATCGGCGTCACGGGGCTTGCCATCGCGTTCCGCCGGTGGCGTGATGCGTCGCAGCAGCTCGGTGCCGCGACCGACGACGACTACGCGCTGGTCGCCGCCGCCATGGCTGTCCACGATGCCGAAGCGCACGATGCGGATGACCGAGACGTCGCAGCAGAAACGGAGACCCATGGTGGCCCGCAGCAATCCTGACGCTCTCGCGGAGCTGGAGGAAGAACGCAAGTTCCTGTTGCGCTCGCTGGCCGACCTCGAACGCGAATTCACCGCTGGAGACGTCGATGACGTCGATTACCTGGAACTCAAAGACGGCTACACGGTGCGCGCCGCGCACACGTTGCGCGCCATCGAATCGGGCCGGGCGTCGTTGGTTCCCAAACCTGTGGTCAACTGGAGACGACGCGCTGTCGCAGCGATCGCCGCGGTGGCGCTGTTCGGTGGCATCTGGTGGGCGTTGTCGGCGTCGTCGGCGCAGCGAATACCGGGTGCCCAGATCACCGGAGCCGACCCGCGTAGCGAGCGCCAGCAGCTGCTCGCGCAGGCTCGGCAGGTGCAGTTCGAACAACCCGGCGCTGCAGCGGCGCTCTACGCCGAAGTGTTGAAGCTCGAACCAGAGAACGTCGAGGCGCTCACGTACCGGGGGTGGACGTTGGCGCTCGACACCACCCGTCTCACCGACCCTGAAGCGGTCGGCACCCAGCTCCGCGAGGCGATCGACTCGTTGAAGCTCGCAGTGGAGACCGATCCGGCCGACCCGGAGCCACACTGCTTCCTCGGCATCATCCAGGTGCGCTTCCTCGGCGACACAGCGGGCGGTCGAGAAGACCTGGAAACCTGTCTCGCAGGCAACCCGCCAGCAGATGTGCGAGCCCTGATCGAAGGCCTCCTCGCCGAAGGGATAGTGCCAGGCACTATCCCTTCGGGCGACACGCCGGTCAGCACCAACCCTGCGAAGGGATAGTGCCTGGCACTATCCCTTCGGTCAGGTGGGGGGTGGCCACACCGTGGCGTGGACGATCTCGCCGTGCTTGTTGCGCTTGAGTACCCAGGTCGAGGCTTTGCGCCAGTCGGGTTGGGTGCGAATCTTCGTGCCCCGCCGCTCGAGCGCCATCAGCGTGTCGGGGATGAGATCACCGTGACTGCAGAACACCGTGTCGTTGGGTGCTTCGGCAAGCAACTCGAGCACCGGTTCGAACGGCGCGCCCTCGGTGAGCCGCTCGTCGACCACCACCGGCAACCCAATCCGCTGTCCGGCGGGTTCGAGCGTTTGGATGCAGCGCACGTACTCGCTCGACACCAACCCGCTGGCGTGCACTTTCGCGAGGCGTTTGGCCAGTAGCTCAGCCTGTCGCCAGCCGGCCTTGCTGAGTGGACGCAGCACGTCGTCGTCGTTCCACTCACGACGTTCGCCTGCTTTCGCGTGACGGACAAGGTAGAGGTGAGCCATGACGGTCAGGCGGCCTCGCCGGTGAGGTGCTGGTGACGCTGGGTCAGCGTCCGGCACAACCCGATGAACGCGGCCGCGCCGGCAACGCCGACGATGCCACTCAGCCAGGCGTTGGTGGCACTGCCGGCGATGTGTTCGGCCAACTCGAGTTCGGCGTCACCGAACGACGTGAGTGTCTGACCGCCGCCCGCGAACAGCAGCCCGAGCGGGATCACGCTGTACAGCACGAACCAGGCGATGAGGACGGGCGGAAAGCGGCGCGAGCGCCATTCTGCGCCCAGGGGCACGGTGGGGTCGGAACCATGCCACAACTCGCGCAGCATCAGCAGCGGGATGATGTACAACATGGGCGGTAGGAACCAGCCGCCGATGGCCCAACCCGGTCCCCATGTGCCCGTGCGGTTGAGCTTGCGGAGGTTGGCGGCCACGCGGTACATCCACACGATCACCAACACGACCGTGGCGAGCACGGCGATGCTTTGGACGAATGTGACCAGTGCGTACGGCGTGACCGCTGAGATGAACTCGCTCTCGTTGAACTCGCCGTCGAGGTAGGCCTGCGCATCGGCACGCGAAGTGCCCTGCAGCACGGCGGTGAGTACGAGCACCAACGCCGACACACCAGCCATGATCGACGCCGCTGTGGCCAAACCGCCGACGCGCTGCGCCGGAGCGGGACCGAACGATGTCGCCTGCACCGGTGACGCGATCAGCCCGGAAGGCGGCGGTGGTGGCGGTGGCGGAGGGGACGGCGGCGCACCGGTGGGTGGCAGCGGCACGCCGGGCAGGTCGCTCACACGGGTCAGGATACTTGACGGCTCACCCAACGCGGAACGGTCGGGTCCATCTTCTGGGGCCACCTGTGGCGATCACGCTCATCCGAGATCACCCCCATCCGAGATCGTGGAGCCGGTCGTCGTCGATACCTGCCGCGTGGGCAACTTCGTGCATCACCGTGACATACACCTCGTTCTTCAGGTCATCGATGTCGTCGCACATTTCGCACAGCGCGTGACGGTAGATCGAGATGACGTCTGGTGGTTCGTCGCCCCATCTCTCGGTGTGCGGGGTGCCTTCGTACCGGCCGAGCAGATCGGGTTCGTCGACGTTGCGGTCGACCACTTGAATCACCACGTTGTCGAGCACCGGAGTCAGTTCATCGGGGAGGTCGTCGAGGGCGTCGGCGACCATCCGTTCGAACTTGTATCGAGGCACGATCTCCATCGCGCCCAGTCTGGCGCACTCGATCACCGGTGTGATCGCCGGTGCGGTCGTCTGGCAGACTTTCCGCATGGGGAATTCAGCGGAAACTTCTGGTCCGATCGTTGGCTGTGTCGAGCGTTGGCATCAGCAGGTGCGGGGCGAGTTCGCGCCGGGCCTCGACGGTTTGCTGCACGACGAATGCGTGTTCGTGTCGCCGATCGTGTTCACGCCACAGCGTGGCAAAGCGATCACCAAGATGTACCTCACCGCGGCTGGCGCAACGTTGGGCGGCGGCGGCGATGCCGCGGCCGAGTCGGGTGACTTCAAGCCGAACAGCGGCGGACCGTTTCGGTACATCACCGAAGTGCTGCAGGGTCACCACGCCATGCTGGAGTTCGAGACCGAGATGGAAGGCGTGTACGTGAACGGCGTCGACATCATCACGTGCGACGACGACGGCATGATCACCGAGTTCAAAGTGATGATCCGCCCACTGCAAGCCGTGAACCTCGTGCACGCCCAGATGAAAGCGATGCTCGAACTGATGAGCGGCCGCACCAGCGGCTGAACATCGATCATCGTCCAGGAATCGGGCAACCAATGATCAGGTTCGCCCAATGGCTCGCCTCTACAGTTGCGCCGTGAATCGACTTGCTGCCCTTGTTGTCGTCGTTGCGTTGATCTCCGTGGCCTGCGGCGACGAGGAACCGTTGGAGTCCACCGTGTCGGTCGCCGGGTCCTCCGCGACGGCCGCTCCTGCCACAACGGTTTCTGCAACCGCCTCGACCAGCCCGGCATCGACGGTCCCCGCCGCTACCAGCCCCACTACCACCGGCCCCTCCACCAGTCCGACTTCGACCAGCCCGACGACGACGGTACCGGCGACGACCGTGGTCGATGATCCGACCGGATGGATGCAGAGCGACTTCCAACCCGCGGCCTACGTGTTGGGATACTCCGGGAACTGGGACGGGCCGCCGTCACCAGCTGCCCCGAACGAACTGTCGGAGACGCCCGGCGACGGCTTCTACGCCGCTTCCCTGATCGAACCGTGGGAACCTGGCGACACGACGCTGCGCGTGCGCGTGCAGCGTCTCGAATACTGCACGTTGATTCCCGGTGGTTGCGACTACTACGAAGAGGGCAGCAACGAGTTGAATCTCGACCCGACGTGGCAGCTCGTCCTCGACGTGCGGCTCGACTCGACCTCGAGCGTTGTCGTCACCGGATTCTCGTGTTTCGCTGCGGCTGCCGCGGAAACCAAACGAGCCACTGGAGCCGACCTTGCCGATCTGTTCACGTCGTTTGCGGCTGACTACGAGACCGCGATCCTGCCGTCGGTGTTGCAGGGTGTTCCGAGCCACGAGGTCGCCGAGGCTGTGGCAGCAGCACCCACCGGTGGGTTCGTGGGCGAAGTCGACCACTGCGGCGAGGGCGACAACGGATTCGCCGGCCCGTTGCGGTACGTGCACGAAGACGCTCCGGTGCTCCTCCTCCAGACCGTGACCGGCTGGAACGAAGAGACCGATGAGCCCGAGCCGATGCAGCCCACCGATCTGATCGGCCTGCAAGGTGTGGAGTACATCGACGGCGTGCCGACGTTCTACTTCTACGCCGGCTTCTACTCCTGACACGCCTGGTGCCAGGCACCAGGCGTGTCAGGAACCAGGCGGGTCAGATGACTTTCAGTTGGGGGCTGAAGATCTTCTTCGACTTCATCTCCACGGCGATTCGGTTGGCGATCGCTCGGAACGTCTGGGCCGTTTCGCTGTCTGGATCGGTGACGGTGATGGGGCGACCCGTGTCGCCACCCTCGCGTAGTGCGCTCACCAGCGGGAGCTGACCGAGCAGCGGCACACCCAGCTCATCGGCGAGTTCAGCCCCGCCGCCCGAACCGAACAGCTCGTAGCGTTTGCCGTCGTCGCCGGTGAACCACGACATGTTCTCGATGATGCCCTTCACCGGCAGGTTGACCTTGGCAGCCATGGCGGCCGACAGGCGAGCCACCTTCTGAGCGGCGGGCTGGGGAGTGGTCACCACGTACACCTCGCCACGCGGCAGGTACTGGCTGAGGCTGAGGGCGATGTCGCCGGTGCCAGGCGGCATGTCGATCAAGAGGAAGTCGGGCTCGTCCCAGAACACGTCGGTGAGGAACTGCTCGAGCGCCTTGTGCAACATGGGGCCGCGCCAGATGACCGCCTCGTTCTCAGGGGCGAAGTAGCCCATGGAGATACAGCGCACGCCGTAGTTCTCGGGCGGCAGCAGCATCTGGTCGATCACAGTGGGCGGGTGTTCGGTGCCCAACATGCGCGGGATGGAGTAGCCGTAGATATCGGCGTCGACCACGCCCACGCTGTAGCCCGCCTGGGCCAGAGCGACGGCGAGGTTGACCGTGACGCTCGACTTGCCCACGCCACCCTTGCCAGAGGCGATGAGCAACGGACGCGTCTTCGAGCCAGGTTCCGAGAACGGAATCGCTCGACCCTGGGCATGGCCGTGGGCCTGATGTGACCCGGCGCTGCCGGCGGCATCGCCGTGGAGCGTCTTGCGCAGGTTCTCGCGTTCGTCGTCGGTCATCACGGTGAACTCGAGCGTGACGTCGTTCACGCCCGGCAGTTCCCGCACCGCGCCCGTGACCCGGTTCGTGATCTCGGCGCGCAGGGGACAGCCGGCGATCGTGAGGGCCACCAGGATGTCAGCGGTGCCGTCAGATGCGAGTTCGGCACGTCGCACCATGCCGAGGTCGACGATGGAACGGTGCAGTTCTGGGTCTTCGACGGGCCGCAGGGCCTCGAGGAGCTGGGGGTGCAAGACGCCGGTGGTGCTCATACGGCATTCATTGTGGCGGCAGACGGCCCTGATTTCTCCTACGCGCATAGTAGAATCTCCGCGATGGGGACGAACGCCTCGTTCACCGCCACTGTTTCGGCCATCACCGATGCCTTCGGCGATCCGACACGTCGCAGTATTTACCTGTACGTGCGTGATCAAGCGCGTACCGATGGCGTCACCACCGCAGCAGTCGCCGACGAGGTCGGAGTCCATCCCAACGTCGCCCGCCATCACCTCGACAAGCTCGCGGCCGGTGGCTATCTCGAAGTCCGCAGCGCCAAGGTTGCAGGTGGCGGCGCTGGCCGTCCGTCCAAGCGGTACCTCGCTGTGGCCGACGCCATCACCGACTTTCCGGTGCGCAGCGATGATCTGGTGTTGTCACTCTTGGGCAGGGCACTCACTCGCATGCCACCCGACGAAGCCGAGCTGATGGCAGAAGAGATCGGTGCCGAGTACGGCCGGGCCATGGCAGCCGGGTTGCAAGGAGATGCGCTCGACGCCGGACATCGCTCCATGCGGTCGGCGATGCAGGCGGTGGCCGACGCGCTCACCGCCCACGGATTCGCGGCGCACACCGACCACCGCAACAATGGGCTGCGCATCATCAACGACCACTGCCCGTTCGGCGATGTGGCCATCGAGCATCCGGTGATCTGTGCGGTCGATCGCGGCATGGTGCGCGGCATGTTGAGCGAACTGTGCGACGACGAACTCGGTGCGGTCACCACCGAAACCAGTCGGGCCGCCGGCGACACCTTCTGCTCCACCCTCGTCTGAGGTTCGTTCGACACGTTCATCGGTGCAAGGGCCGACGACCGGTTCGCTGCAGCGCGTGGGTCGACGCAGTACGTTGCGAGTTCGCCGCGACTACATCCTTCGAACGCAAACTTGACGATCATCGTGATTCGGCGCTCACTAGCATCGGAGTTCGTGAGCGAACGACCGATGATCGCGCTGCGTTCGGCGAGCCGAGACGACATTCCGCTGCTCAATCATTGGAACACGTTGCCGCACGTGATCTCGGCAACCACCGACGATCCCGACGCCGACACCGCGTTCGATGGCCTCGAGTGGGACGAGAGTTTCACGTTCTGTGACGAGTACGGGCCCGACGTGTGGCAGCTGCTCATCGCCGAAGCCGACGGTCGCCCGATCGGCATGGTGCAGGTGATCGACCCCCATCTCGAACCCACCCACTATTGGGGCGACATCGAACCGGGTCTGCGGGCACTCGACATCTGGATCGGCGAAGCCGACGACCTCGGTCGTGGCTACGGCACCGACATGATGCATGCGGCCATCGATGCCTGCTTCGCCAACCCGGACGTGCACGGCATCGTGATCGACCCGCTCGTTTCGAACACCCGAGCGCACACGTTCTACGAACGATTGGGCTTCGAGCTCGTCGGCCCGCGCTGGTTCGACGACGACCACTGCTTGGTGTACCGCCTCAACCGTCGCTGACGCCTGTCACTGCGTCAGGTTTCATTGACGGAGTTGGGCGTATTCGATCACTCGGGTCATCACTTCGTCGCTGACCTTGTCGGGGGCACCGGCGTCGAAGGGTGGTTGCGGGTCGTACTCGATCATCAACTGTGATGCCTCCGCGGCAACACGGTCGACGAGCAATTCCACCAGGCGCAGGGCCATGTCGATGCCGCTCGACACTCCAGCCGCGGTGATGATGCGCTGGTCGAGATGCTCGACCACTCGCTGCGAGGTGGGCACGGCACCGTGGGCCGCGAGCTCGCGATAGGTCGCCCAGTGCGTCGTCGCGTCCAGCCCGTCGAGCAGACCAGCGGCACCCAGCACGATCGACCCCGTACAGACCGAGGTGGTGTACAGCGACGTCGCGTGCGCGGCACGGACCCAATCGAGCACCCGGGCGTCGGTTTGCAGCGGGCGCGTGCCTACCCCACCCGGGAACACGAGGACGTCGGGATGTGGAACGTCTTCGAACACCGCGTCTCGGGTGATGCCGAGGAATCCGTTCTCGGAACGGACCTCGCCGAGTTCGTGGCCGACGAACACCACATCGATCGACGGGATGCGCTGCAGCACCTCGTATGGGCCGATCGCGTCGAGCGCGGTGAACTTGGGGAAGAGGGCGATGGCAGCGACGAGCTGTCGTTCGCCGGGAAGCTGGCCGGTCCCATTGTGCTGGTCGGTCGCGATGTGCTGGTCGGTCGCAATGTGCTCGTTGGTCATGATGTTGCCTTTCGGGTTCGAATGGAGGCAGGGGCCAGCCGAAATCGGTTGCGGTAGTCGTCGGGCGATACGCCGAGTTGGCGATGGAAGCTGCGCCGCATGGTCTCTGCCGTGCCGAACCCGCAGCGCATGGCGATCGAGTCGATCGTGGCGTCGGTGGTCTCCAGTGCGCGCCGTGCCGCTTCCACTCGCACCATGGTCACGTACTTGCCGGGCGGCACGCCGGTCTGTGCGGTGAAGCATCTCGCGAAGTGGCGGCTGCTCATGCCGGCCCGTTGCGCGAGCAGGTCGAGTCGGTGGTCGTCGCCCGGGTGCGCGTCGATGTGATGCTGCGCGTGGCGGATCGGTTCGGCCTCGGCGCGCTCGCTCCAGATCGGAGTGGCGAACTGGCTCTGGCCGCCGGGACGGCGCAGGAACATCACCAGGTGACGCGCGATCGTTTGCGCAACGTCGCCGCCGAGATCGTGTTCCACGATGGCGAGGGCGAGGTCGATGCCTGCTGTCACGCCGGCTGACGACCACAGGTTGCCATCACGGATGAAGATCGGATCGGCGTCGACGTTGATGTCGGGGAAGCGTCGCTGCAGTGCCTCGGCGCGGTGCCAGTGGGTGGTTACCGTTCGACCGGTGGCGACTCCGGCGGCCGCAGCCAGGAACGCCCCGGTGCACACGGTGACGACTCGCTCTGCCTGGGCCGCGAGCTCGCCGATCGCGGCCACGAGCGCCTCGTCGCCGATCGCCGCTCGCACGCCGTTGCCGCCGGGAATGACCAGCGTGTGCACATCGCTCCCCGTGTGGAGCCCCGTGTGGAGCACAGTGTCGAGACGCTCGGTTCCGATGGCAAGCCCGCTCTCGCTGGCTATCGGCCCGCCGGTGAGCGACACGACGGTCAGCCGATACGCAGGCGACGATGCGGCCTCGTTCGCGGCGGCGAACACCTCGAACGGCCCGGTGAGGTCGAGCGATTGAAAACCTGGGCACACGACGAACACGACGTGTCGTGGCAGCGGGCGGGTGACCATCCACTCAGTGTGCGGTGCAAGGGGAATGGCGTCAATGCCACGCTCCCCACAATTCAGGACATCACAATTCAGGACATCACAGTTCAGAACACACGTGTTCCATGATGTTGCGGGTGACTTGCGCGACGGCCGGGTCGGCCAGGCCGAACACCCAGTCGGTGGATCCGACCACCACCACTTCGCCTCCGGAAGGTCCCGACGGTCGGCATGTCAACATGACGCTGTTTCCGTGGCGCACTTTGGCAAGCGCGGCAGGGCCGCCGCCAAAGATTCGTTCGGCGATGAACTCCAAGTCGCCCTGATCGTCGAGGGCCGAGATCGACTTCGGGTACTCGCCCACGCCGAGGTTGCTCGACTGCGTGTACGCAACGACGCAGGTGTCATGCGGATGCGACGAGCCGTGGAGCGCCGGGTCGGCCACCGCAATCGGCAAACGTGCGTGGTCGAAGCCGAGCAGGCACCCGACCGTCTCGTAGCCCACCACGCCGAAGTCGGCCCCGAGCACGTCGCCGTATCGCAAGCCGGTGTCGGCGAACATCCAATGGTCGTCTCGGTGTACGACGAACCCTCCCACGCCGCGGGCCGTCGCCTGCCCGAACCGGTGGTACAGCCCGTAGAGCGACGCTGCCCCGAGGAAGTTGCTCTCGGGCCGCGCAACCTCCGGGTCGGCCCACATGCCGGTCATCGCCGTGGGATTCGTGGCGGCCAACGGGTCGGTGCGATGCGCCGAGTACTTGTGGCAGACCATCGTGGTGCCGCCGTGCGCGGCCGGTTCGGGTCGCACTTGCCAGAACATCGTGTTCCCAGAGAGCGACGCCACGTTGCCGCCATCGGCGACGAATGCCTCCACCGCTTCACGCTGGTCGGCCGACCAATACTCGTCGTGACCTACCGACACGATCGCGCGATACCGCGTGAGGTCTCCCGATGCGCGCAGCCGAGCGAGGTCGGACGACACCGCGTAGTCGAAACGGTAGCCGGAACCTTCGGCCCACTCGACGAACCGGCGCTCGTGCGTGAACCAGCCGGCCGACCCCATGAAGCCCGGATATCCGTTGGCGAACCGGTACGCCTGATAGATCTCGCCGTCGGCGTCGGGTTCCTCGCCGGTGTAGCGCGGGCGAGACTTGCGGTCATCGCGTTCCACCTCTGGTCGTACCAACATCCCGCGCCCCCATGGGCGCCGAAACGCAACCTGGGTGCCGCCGGAATACAAGCTGCGGCCACCCCACGAGTTGTATGCGTTCCACGTGTTCGTCCCGAGCACGAACAGTGTTGGCGCGGCATGGTCGGGTGCCGCTGTGACGACGAAGCCGGCATAGCCGACGTTGCGGTGCTGATTGTCGTCGTGGTCGTCGTCGTGGTCGTCGTCGTGGTTCGCCGTGAGCGTGATCAGGTAGAAGCCGGTGCGCCATGCCGTGTCGACGGGAATCTCCACACTGACCGACCAACCGCACCCCGACGCATCGGCGTCTGCGGGCGTGGCCTGCGCCGCCCCAGCGAGTTCGTCGGCTGCCCACACCGGTTCACGTGCGCTGCCCCAGCGTTCGACCGACACGCTGAACGATGCTGCGTGGGTGTGAACGCACACCTCGGCGACCGCCCCAGCGGCATAGCTCAATTCGTTGCAGTACCCCTCGATGGAGTCGTAGTGCGTGATGTCGTCGGCCACACCGGCCATCGTGTCAGCAGAGTGAGCGCGGCGAAGACCTCGAACGACAACGCCAAACGGCAGCCGATCGATCGTTTGCTCTGACGGGATCACCACAGATGCCCCGTTACGCTCCTGGTGTGGACGTACGCATCGGTGTCACCCAAGCCCCTCGTGAGATCAACATCGAGGTCGACGACAGCACTCGCGACGACGTGAAGGCGCGAGTCGAAGCGGCGCTCTCCGGAGCGACCGACGTGCTGTGGATCGCCGACAAACGGGGCCGCGACGTGGGTGTGTCGTCGGCGAAGATCGCGTACGTCGAGATCGGCTCGGCGGAGGGCGAACGCCGCATCGGATTCGGCGGCTGATGCCCACCGCGGGGGTCGCTTCGTCGATCCTCGACCGGCGACTGATTTTCGTCACCGGCAAAGGTGGCGTCGGCAAGACGTCGGTCGCCGCTGCGTTGGCGTTGTTGGCTGCGAAGCTCGGCAAGCGCACCCTCGTGTGCGAGATGGATGCCAAGGGTTCGCTCGCGGCGGCGTTCGACGCGTCCCCGCTGGAGTTCGAACCCCGCGAGCTCGCCCCGAATCTGCGGGCGATGGCGATGAACACCGAAGACGCGCTGCGGGAGTATCTGCGGTTGTTTGTCAAAGTGCCGCTGCTCGGCAAGATCACCCCGCTGGCGCGCACGTTCGATTTCGTCGCCGACGCAGCGCCGGGCGTGAAGGAGATTCTGGCCGTCGGCAAGCTGTGCTACGAGGTGCGCGAGCGCCACTACGACCTGGTGGTCGTCGACGCCGAGGCCACCGGTCACATCGTCGCCCAGATCGGCGCACCCCTCGTCATCCGTGATCTCGTGAAGGTCGGGCTGGTGCACGATCAGACCGAATGGATGTTGCGCATCCTGCAAGACGAGGCGATCACCGGCGTCGCGGTCGTCACCACGCCCGAAGAGATGCCGGTCACGGAAACGCTCGGTCTGCTGGAACGTCTCCCTCGCGACACGGGCGTGCCTGCCACCACTCTCGTCGCCAACCGTGTGCTCCCCGCACTGTTCGATCGCAAGCAGACCGCCGTGGTAGAGCAACTCGACTCGGCGATGCCAGCTCTTGTCGCTGCAGCCGGCAAAGGTGCCGAAGCGGTCGTCGCTGCCGCCCGCATCACCGATGCCAGGCGGCGAATCGGCAGCCGCCACCTCGACACGCTGCGGGCGGGCAGCGGCGACATGCCGATGTTGATCGTTCCCGAACTGTTCACCCGCGCCACCGGCCGCCGGGTGGTGGCGCTCGTCGCCGACGCGTTGGCCGACGAACTCGACATACCCGTCGACACACTGGCGGACAGCTGATGGCTCCCCGCTCCAAGCCGCGTGCCACGGCACACAACGACCTCACGGCCCTGCTCGCCGCGAAGGAGATGGTGCTGGTCTGCGGATCCGGTGGGGTGGGCAAGACCACTGTCGCAGCAGCGCTGGCGGTGGCGGCGGCCGTCGAGGTCGGGGGTCGAGTGCTCGTGCTCACCGTCGACCCAGCCAAGCGGTTGGCCGACGCGCTCGGCGTCGGCGCGCTGGGTAACACCGCGCGCCGGGTTCCCAACGACGCGTTCACCGAGAACGGCGTCGAGCCACGAGGCGAACTGTGGGCGGCCATGCTCGACACCAAGGCCGGATGGGACGAGCTCATCCATCGTCACGCACCCGACGCGAAGCTGCGCGACTCGGTGCTCGCGAACCCGCTGTACCAGAACATCACCAGCCGCTTCGTGCACAGCCACGACTACCTGGCGATGGAGCAGCTCCACGAACTGCACGCGTCTGGGCGATTCGACCTGATCATCGTCGACACCCCGCCGTCTCGAAACGCACTCGACGTCCTCGATGCACCTGGGCGCATGAAAGAATTTTTTGGCTCGCGACTGTTGAAGTGGCTGACGGTGCCGTACCGCTCACGCCTGTTCACGTTCGCCTCCAAACCCTTCTATCAGCTCGCCGATCGCATTCTGGGTTCGCGGTTCCTGCAAGACGTTGCCGAGTTCTTCATGCTGTTCCAGGCCATGGAGCCCGGGTTCGTGCGGCACGCCAACGAAGTCGAACAGTTGCTCGGCGACCCGCGCACCACGTTCATCGTGGTGTCCACGCTGGAAGCCGCACCCAGTCATGAGGCTTCGTACCTCGCCCGCGAGCTGAAGCGGCGCGACTTCCATCTCGGGGCGATCGTCGCCAACCGAATCCTTCCCCCGGTGTTCACCGCCCCCGCCAGCGCCACCAGCGCCCGCAAGCTGGTCAAGCTGGCGGATGGCCAACTGGCCGACGACGTAGCCGAAACCATCCGTGACGCGCCTGGTCGCAGCGCACCCGACCGCGACGTCGTTG
This sequence comes from Ilumatobacter sp., assembly GCA_035512975.1. GTDB lineage: Bacteria > Actinomycetota > Acidimicrobiia > Acidimicrobiales > Ilumatobacteraceae > Ilumatobacter. Next base: position 5,461 of record DATKCX010000171.1, on the reverse strand, counting down.
CTTCGGTGCTGGCCGAGATCGGCACTCGCTTTCACGATGTCGCGGTTGTTGCCACTCGGGAAGCCGAACGGCGCTCCGAACTTGCCACACTGGCTCCCATGCTCGTCGCTGCACCCATGCTCGACCGCGACGTCAACGACATCGCCGACCTCTACGACCTCGCGACTGCGCTGCGATCATGAGTGCCGACTGGTTCTCCCAACTTCCACCGGTGAGTGCCCGCCGCTTGGCAGTGAAGGTCACCCCCGACGCGTTGCGCCAAATCCGCGGTGGCAGCCCCTGGGTGTACGACGGGTCGATCGTCAGCGTGTCGCACGACGGTGCCGCGGGCGACTTGGCCGTGGTGTTCGACAACGACCGCAAGTTCGCCGCGATCGGGTTGTGGGACCCCGCGTCACCCATCCGGTTGAAGGTGCTCCACAAGGGCAACCCCCAGACCATCGACGACACCTGGTGGAACCATCACATCGCGAACGCACTCGAGCGTCGCTCGGGCCTCGTTGCCGACCCAGACACCACCGGCTACCGGGTGATTCACGGCGAAAACGACTGCATGCCCGGCCTCGTGGCCGACCGCTACCACGACACGATCGTCGTCAAGGTGTACACCGCGGCGTGGTTCCCTCATCTCCCACAGGTGATCGACGCGCTGGTCGCCGTCACCGGGGCGGCACGTGTGGTGCTGCGGTTCTCTCGGAACGTGTTGTCGGGCTTCCCGTCGCCGGGTTCGTTCGGCCTCACCGACGGTTCGGTCATCGTCGGCACCACGCCCACCTCGGCGATCCGATTCAAAGAACGCGGGTTGCTCCTCGAAGCCGATGTGCTGCACGGCCAGAAGACCGGCCACTTCATCGACCAGCGCGACAACCGTCAACTGGTGCGCGGTATGGCCGAAGGGCTCAACGTGCTCGATGTGTTCTCCAGCACCGGCGGGTTCGCCCTGGCGGCGGCCGCTGGGGGCGCGACGAGTGTCACCATGGTCGACCTGTCGACACAAGCGATCGAGTCCGCCCGCCGCAACTTCGAACACAACAGCGGCCTGCGCGAGGTTCGCGAGTGTCGCGTGTCGACTCGGGTGGGCGACGCATTCGAAGTGTTGGCTCAGCTACGGGCCGACCCACTCGTGGAGGGCTACGACATCGTGATTGTCGACCCACCGTCGTTTGCTCAGAACCAGGCGAGCGTCGAGCGGGCGCTCCGGGCGTACCGCAAGCTCACCGATTCGGCGCTGGCAGTGCTCAAGCCCGGCGGCATGCTGGTGCAATGCTCGTGCTCCAGCCGAGTGACGCCAGATGAGTTCTTCGACACCGTGCACGAGGCCGCCAAACACGCTGGCCGGTACCTGAAAGTGCAGCGCCGCACGGGCCACGCCATCGATCATCCGATCGGGTTCGAACAGGGCGGCTACCTCAAAGCGATTTTCGCCCGGGCCTAGGGAGCCGAGCGGATAGGGGAGGCTTTGCCGAGCCTGTCCGGTTGGCGACGCCAATAGATACGGGGGGAATCAGCGGAATGAAAAAGGAGCGAAGCGACCTGAGATCCACTGAGCCCCTAGGGAGGCGCACCCACGTCGGAACCTGGGACCGCGTCTGGCAGTTCGTCGAGCGCCTGCTGAACGATCGCCGACGTCGCCCACCTCGTGATCGTGCGGGCGTCGGCCTCGGTGAGATGGCATGCGTCGAGCAGCGTGATCATCGCTTCTGGTCCCATCATCAACGCGAGCGCGCCGCGCAGCACCTCGGTCCGCTTGGCACCCAACCGCTCGGCGTGCGGGTCAAGTGCGACATCGATCACCGACAGCCGCGCAGGTCGATCATCGCTGGCTGCCGCGCTGGCCGTTCCGCCGACCGCTCCGCCGACCGTGCGCTGGAGACGTGCGATCTCGAACAAGCGCACGATGTTGGGCGAGGCGAAGATCGGGTCGTTGACGGAGCGTTCGGCGGCGAGCGCGGCGTGCTGCAGCGACAGTGCTGCGACCGCAGGCGGAGCCCGTTCGCCCTCCGCTCCGCTGGTCGGCGCGGTGCCCGCTGGGTCGGTGGGGGAGTACTCCGTGACGAAATGCCACACCACGTCACTGGTGGTGCTGAAGTATCGGTAGATCGTCGCACGAGAGATTCCGGCTCGATCAGCGATGGCGTCCATGGACAGGTGGACTCCGTCGGTCACGATTTCGGCACATGCGGCAAGGATCGCCGCTCTCGTGTGGCCTTTCTGATGGGACCGCTCAACCATTGGGTAGTCACAGTACGCCCCAGCGACCGCCGTGGGTCGGAAGCGCTTGCCAGACGAGCCCCTACTCCAGTCCGGCCGGCACCAAGAACTTTCGAATCAGCGGCTCGAAGTGCTCGAGCGGTGCGCTGACATAGGCGGAGTCGAACGCCGTTTGGTCGTACTTGGCGCAGAACTCTTCGGTGTAGTCGAAGAACTCGTGAGTGCGGTACTGCTCGCGAGCGTCGCGGTCGCCGCCGAGGTGATGCCAGAAGTAGTAACCCTGGAACATTCCGTGTTGTTCGACCATCCAGTGATTGGCCGGCGACACGAACGGCTGCAGGATCGTAGCCGCGATGCCTGGGTGGTTCATCGGCGACAACGTGTCGCCGATGTCGTGCAGCAACGCACACAGGATGTACTCCTCGTCGCGCCCGTCCGCCTCGGCACGAGTAGCGGTTTGCAACGAGTGCTCGAGCCGTGTGACCGGGAAACCGCCGGTGTCTGCTGCCAGCATGCGCATCTGCATGATGACGTTCTCGCCGGCCAACGACTGGGTGTGGGGCATGTGCGACATGATCCCCGCCCAATCCTCGGCGGTGGATTCCTCGAACGACGTGAACGTGGCGCGCTGTGCGGTGGCGGACATCTCCAAAGATTAGAGGACCGTGGGGATCGTCCATCGACCCGGCTGTTTTACGGCAGACTCTTGGGCGTGTCGAAGCTCACCGAAGTCGCCCGCGAACAAACCGTGCTCGACCGTGACCAGGTTGGACACCTGAATCGCTTGGTCTCCGAGTGGGGCATGTTGGCCGACCTCTCGTTTGCCGACATGCTGCTCTACGCACCGTCCCAACTGGGCGAATGGACGGTGCTGGCCCAGGTTCGGCCAGCGACGGCCCAAACCATGTACGCCGCAGACTTTGTGGGATCGAGAGCTTCCACCAGCGAGGCCGATGTGCTGCAACGCGCGTTCGACGGGTGCGTCCCCATGGAGAATGAGGTCGACACCGAGACCACGACCGACGAAGTTCGGATGCTGGCGATCCCCGTGTCGTACCGTGGCGTGCCCATTGCCGTGCTCACCAAAGAGTGGGTGGAACGCCACGGCCGCCGTCCTGGTGACCTCGAGCGCGCGTATCAGAAGATCTTCGGTCACTTCGCGGACATGATCGCGGCCGGCGCCTTTCCGTTCGCCCAGCGAGTCGGCGACTCCAGCTCGGCACCGCGCGTCGGCGACGGCGTGATGTGGCTCGACGGCCAAGGTGCCGTGCGCTACGTGTCTCCCAACGCCAGCTCGGCGTTGCACCGTGTGGGCATCCAGGCTTCGGCGGTGGGCATGCGGCTGGCCGAACTCGGGTTTCACGATGGTCCGGTGCGGCAGGCCTTCGAACGCCAGGTCCCGGTGATCGAAGAGTTCGAACAAGGTTCCGACGTCACCCTCCTGTGCCGATGTGTGCCGCTGCTCGACGGCACATCGCTCGTCGGTGCGATCATGTTGCTGCGCGACGTCACCGAGCTTCGTAAACGCGACCGACTGCTGTTGAGCAAGGACGCCACGATTCGCGAAATCCACCATCGGGTGAAGAACAACCTGCAAACGATTTCATCGCTGCTGCGGCTGCAGTCGCGGCGCCTCACCCATCCAGAAGCGATCGCCGCAGTCGGCGAGTCGGTTCGTCGCATCCGCACGATTGCGCTCGTACACGAGGCGCTGTCGCGTGAGCCGGGCGACGACGTGACGTTCATCGAGATCGTGCGGCCCCTGCTTCGCTTGGCGGAAGAGGGTCTACAGTCACCAGACCGGCCGATTCGCTTCTCGGTGCGCGGCGACGGCGGGCGCATCCCGGCGGCCATCGCCACGCCGCTGTCGGTGGTGCTCACCGAACTGCTGCAGAATGCGGTGGATCACGGGTTTCCCGAAGGTAGCGGCGGCGGGGCCGTGGTGGTCGATCTGCGCAACGAAGGCGACCGACTGCGTCTCGCGGTTGTCGACGACGGGCGCGGCGTCGACGGCGGATTCCGCTTGGAAGACGCGACCGGACTCGGCCTGTCGATCGTGCGCACGCTGGTGACGACCGAGCTCAACGGCACCATCGAAATGCGACCGCTCACCGCTGTCGACCTGGATCGCATCGGGTTGGCACCGGTGGTTGCGGTTCGCGGCACCGTGGTGGAACTCGTGGTTCCGACCAACGACGACTGACGATTGCCGACTCAGGGTGTCTGACATGATGCCTGACGCGTTGTCTGGCCTGGAGTCTGACCTGTTGTCTGGCCGGGAGTCTGACCCCGGGCCGGCGGCCGCACGGCGGCGCGCTACCGCGTTCCGGGTATTCGTGGTCAGTGCTCCGCTGATCGTGGCGGTGCTGTGGGTGCTGTGGGTTGTTCGCTTCGATCCCTGGGTGGCGCACAACGACTTTGCGGTGATGCGGGTGTCGTTGGAACGCATGCTCGACGGGCACGTGCCCACGGTCGGGACGTATTCGCGGTTGGGTGTGTACCACCCGGGGCCGTTGCGGGAATGGCTCTTCGTCGTGCCCTACGCGCTGGGCGGCGGTCGCGCCGCCACGTTGCCGGCCACCGCGTTGGTGATCAACCTCGGATGGTTGACGGTCTGTGGGTGGCTGTCGGTGCGAGCCGGTGCTGGCGCGTGTCGGGTGGCGATCTGTGCTGGTGCCACGGTGCTCGTGATCGGTATCGGCCCGAACCTGGCGAGCCCGTGGAACCCGCACCTTGCGATCATCCCTCTGTATGCGGCGTGTTGGGCAGTGGCGTTGCTGATCAGTCGTCGCGAGCGAGACGTGTCGATCGCTCTCGCCGCTGTGGGAGCTGCTTCGTTCGCGGCGCAGATGCACGCATCGGCGCTGCCTGCTGCCGGGCTGTTGTTGTGTACGGCGATCGTGGTCCCGGTGGCGCGTCGGTGGGGCTCGCTCAACCGGTGGTGCGTCATGCCCCTGGTGGTTGCGGTTGTCCTCTGGATCGGTGTATTGATCGATCTGCGACATCTGGGCAACTCGAACCTTGTCGGCCTCGTGCAAGCTGGGTCGGGGTCGACGTTGGGGTTGTCGACCGGGTCAGGGCTCACCAGCCGGCTGCTCTGGCCGCAGACGGTGCTGCTTGGTGAGTCGATTCGCCCGAGCGCGGTATCCCTGATCGGTTTCAGCAGATTCTGGGTGGGTGTGGTGGTCGTGACGTTGTGTGGCACCGCACTGTGGTCCCGGTCCTGGTCCCGGTGGTCATGGTGGCCGCG
>DATKCX010000170.1:0-2615 GCA_035512975.1 Ilumatobacter sp. | reverse complement strand
GCGCTCGTCCGCCACGTGCTCGGTCGATGAGCGCCGGCGACGTTCAGTCGTGCTTTCCGCCGGGTAGCCACCGGTAGTTCTCGTAGTAGTCGTTCAGTCCGCGCGACCGGTCATGAGTAGTCGCGGTCGGCCAACGAGATTCCGTCGCTCAGCGCGGCGAGCGCGAAACCGGCCGTGCGTCGGTAGCCGTCGGTGACCTCATCGATCTCGGCTCGTGTAATCACATCGTCGATCGAAGCGAACCCGTCTGGTGCTCGCTCCTCGACGAGTTGCATCGGCAACTCAGGACCCATGCCACGATTGGCCAGAACGATCGCCGACGTCGCTGGGCGACGGATCTCGTCGTACCGGGCGAATGCTTCGGCAATGTCCGCTGGGCGACTTCGCAGGCAACCAGCGAGCACCCGCGCATCGAGAATCGCCTGCGAGGCACCGTTCGAGCCGATCGGATACATCGGATGGGCCGCATCGCCCAGCAGCGTGATTCGGCCGTGCGACCACCGATCGATGGGATCGCGGTCGACCATCGGGAACACGAACGTGCCCGCCGCCGAACGAATCAACGCTGGGACATCGAGCCAATCGAACGTCCACGACTCGAACTGGGGCAGGAAGTCAGCGAGGTCGCCCGCGCGGTTCCAGTCCTCTCTGGCGGCCAATGTTGTCTCACCAGTGCGCAACTCGGCAATGAAGTTGAACAGTTGCAATCCACCGACGAGATTCGCGACCGGATAACCGACGAACTTCTGCCCTGGATGGCCCGCCCACACCATCGTCTTGCCGTCGAGCACCGGCTGCGCTTCGGCAAGGCCTCGCCACAGCAACGCCCCGTTCCAACGCGGGACACCCTCGTCGGGATAGAACTGAGCGCGCACCGCCGAGTGAATGCCGTCGGCAGCGATCAACGCCTCAGCGGTGGTGGTGTGTTCGGATGCCGTGTTCCGGTCGGCTACATGAATGGTCACCGAATCGTTGCCCACGAGATCGGCTCCGAGCACGTGATGGCCGAAGTGAACGCGTTCATGGCCCAGTCGGCGCAGCACGGCGTTGAGAAGCACCGTATGGAGATGACCGCGATGGATGGAGATCTGCGGCCACGCATATCCCGCTGCGATGCCACGTGGTTCGGTCCAGATTGCCTGTCCGCGTTTGGTGAAGTACGCCAAGGTGGTGGGTGCCACGGCAACCGCTCCGAGTTCTTCCAGAAGACCGAGCGCGTCCAGCTCGCGGACGGCGTGGGGAAGCAGATTGATTCCCACCCCCAGAGCGCGCGATTCCACGACCGACTCGAACACCTCGACGTCGACCCCGATCTGATGGAGGCTCAGCGCGGTGACCAGACCGCCGATACCACCGCCGGCGACGACGACGGTCACAGCAGCTCGAACACGCGAATGACAACCTGGTGCTGCTCGCGCTCCCCGAACGACACGGCAAGCGTTCGATTCAGGTGGTCGAGCCGCTCGGAGGAGGTGCTCAGACGAATGTGGGTGCGGAAGTAATACTCACTCGGATCGACGCTCGTTCCGGCGGCCAACTTGGCCAACACCTCGGGCGAGGCGACGCGCAACCCGGTCGACCGAACCTCGATCGACTCTTCTCGATCGGTGAACAGCAGATAGTGGGCGTCGATCTCGAGGCCACCGTCGCTGCGCACGAGTTGCCAATCCACGCCACCCGGAGCGACGGTTCCCGTGATCGGTTCGCCCCGGTCGGAACTGAACGTGCCCCCGGCGAAGGGAATCATTCGCCGCTCACCGACCGGTGTGTCTCCCAACGAGACGAGTGGACCCACGTCGACGCGAATGGTCAACAAGGGAGCCAGCATCGACGATTCTGAACTCGTAGATCCTGCACTCGACTGGCCGGAACTCATAGCTGAGCATTGTGACACAGCACGGTGTTTGTTCAAGTGGCGGACGTACGCCGCAAGATGCGTTCGCAACTCGCACCCACCACCACGGTGCGCGGCTGGGACCACATGCCCATCGTGCTGAGCTGACACCTCAGGCAATGCTGGCCGGAGCGACGGCAAGGCCGGCATCGATCGCTCCGGCATGGAGCCGCTTGTCCCACACAGCCACGACGAGGCCTTCGATGTCGAGAGTCAGGGCACTCGCAAGGTGCACCGCATCTGCCCCTCTGAGTTGATGGGCGCGTGCGAGGTCACCGGCCAGCTGCTCGACGCCTGACGTGAGTTCCACTGGCCGCATAGAGCCCCAGAAGCGAGTCCATTCGGCGAGCGCGTTGGCGACCTCATCGGCAGTGAGGAGTTTGTTGCGCCGTGTCGCAGCGAGCGCGGCGCACACCTCGGGGTGGGCCAATCGGCTTGCGAGTGCAGCGTCGCAGCCGTTCCACAGCTCGATTGCGAGGTCGGACCCCGGCTCGTCGAGCAGCAGTTTCACGAGCGCGCTCGAGTCGAAATACACGACAGTCATTGGTGACAGGGAGTCATCGGCTACCGGCACTCATCTGATTAGCGGCGCTCCTCGGCGACGATTTGTGCGACCGGCTTCTTTGGTCGTGGCCTCGGTTTCGCACCGGCGACGGGTCGTTGCGGCGCGCCCGGTCTGCCGATCACACCTTCAGCTGTGAGCCGATCGATCATGGCGGTA
>DATKCX010000169.1:0-3236 GCA_035512975.1 Ilumatobacter sp. | reverse complement strand
CGCCGCCGCCCGCATGGCCGGCATGAGCGTCACCGACGTCCGTGACCGCCTCGACGATCGGTTCCGCCTCCTCGAGGGCGCCGGGAGTGCCCCACGTCGTCAACAGTCGTTGACCGAGTTGGTGCGGTGGTCCTATGACCTACTCGCCGAGACCGAACGAGACGTGCTGTCGCGAGCCGCTGTCTTCGCCGGTGCGTTCGACCTGAACGCGTTCATCGGTGTCTACGGCGACGCCGACGACCTGGTGGTGCTTCGAGCGTTCGATCGCCTGGTCCGGTCGTCGCTCGTCGTTGCCGACCATGGCGACGGTCGGCTGCGCTACCGGCTTCTCGAAACCATCCGCCAGTTCGGGATCGACGAACTCGTCGCATCGGATCGTCTCGCCCGGTCCCGAGACCAGCACGACCCGTCTCGAACGCTCGCCGGCCAGCCAGCAGCCACAGTTCGGAGGCGCGCAGACGGTCGTCGATCACCTCGGCGAGCGAGGCCGCCAGCTCGCACAGCACACCCGGGAAGTCGGGATGCCGGCGCTCGATCGCCTCGAACGCGCGTCGGGACACATCGATCAGCTCGAATGGCAGCAACAAGCTGAGCACCGCGTCGCGTGTGAGCGCGTGTCGGAAGACGAACTGCCGATCATCAGCGGGGTCGGTGGTGACCAGCTGGTGATCGATGCCCAGTCGCAGGGCACTGATCGTCGTGTCGCCCGACAGTCCGGTGACCACCCGCAGCAGGCCTGGGTCGATCCGTGGCCCAAGGACCGCCGCCGCAGACAGCACCCGAGCGGCATCGTCGGGGAGCGCTGCCATGCGCCGGCGCACCAGTTCGACGAAGCGCGGTGGGATCGACGGCAAGCCGCCGCGCCCGATCGTCCAACCTTCCGCGCCGAGCACGATCGAGCCCGCATCCACTACAGACGCCACCAGCTCCTCGACCAGGAACGGCAAACCATCGGAGAAGTCCCGCACATACACGTCGATGTCGGTGGGGAGTTCACGACCACCGAGACACAGCCGGGCCATCGCCATCGTCTCGTCGGTCGTCAACCGCTGCAACTCGATCAGCCTCGCGCTCCGGCGCCCCATGAGTTCGGTCACCACGCGCAACGCCGGAGTTCCCACATCAGGACGCAGCGTGACCAGGCACAGCACACGCCTGCTCGTCAGGTTGTCGCCGAGGTACTCGACCACTGCCGCCGTGTCTGGGTCCCCCCAGTGCAGGTCCTCCAGGATCAGCATGCACCCCGTCTCGCCGGCGATGCCGGTGAGGAGCCGAGCGAGCATGGTCGCCAATATCACGTGTGAGACGCGTCTTGCCGATGCCGACCTCGCCCACCACCGCGACGAGCCCGCCACGACCGACCGCGCTGTCGTCGAGACACCGCACCAGCTCCGCCCACTCGCCGTCGCGCCCGACGATCGACGGACAGACGACCTGGGTCACCGCATCAGTATTGCCCAAACCCGCAGCGTCGGTCGTTGGGAGCGCAGCATCGAACTAGCGGTCGACGGTGGCCGCTCCCGCACGCTACACACCGAAGTGTCCGAACTGGCTCGATTCCATCGTCAGCGCTGACGGCCGTTGCGATGCCGCGGGCGATCAGCGTCACTTCGTCGGCCGAAGCCGGCTCATCGACCCTGTGTCCAGTTCGCACGCTTGTCGACTCCCAGGTGTGGTGTAGCGGCACGAGATTACATCTGTGGCAGCTCGATGTCTCCGGTCGTGAGTCAGGAACGATCGGGTGGGACGATAGGGCGATGGAATCAGAGCCCAAGCGCATGAACGACGATGAAGTCAGCGCAGCCATCGAACAGCTCGACGGATGGCGGTTGGTCGACGGGAAGCTGTCTCGGGAGTATGTGTTCTCCGATTTCGTCGAGGCGATCGGATTCATGGTCCGAACATCGATCTGGGCGCAGGTCATCAACCACCATCCCGAATGGTCGAACATCTACAACGTCGTTCGAGTCGACCTGCATACTCACGACGTCGGCGGCATCAGCGATTACGACTTCCATCTCGCAGCCAAGATGAATGAACTCTGCGAGAGGTGACGGATACAAGGCAGGGACGTGTTGGTGCTCGGCTGATCTCCTCTGGGGATCGAACCTCCAACGAAGCCAGGCGGGTCACAGCCCGGATGCCGCCCGGTAATCACCGAACGAAACAGCTCGCGACGAGCGCACTTCCGGCGAAGTGGGTCGGCCGAACGCGCATTCAGACCGCCCCTACCGCCGGACCGCGAGCACGAGGGCGCATCCCCGAAGTGTTGTTACACGGGTGATCCTGGGTCTGGGGCAGCCATTGCGGAGGTCAGCTGAGCGCGTTATGAGACGCCGTGTCGCTGTTGAGGCCAGCGTTCTGTGCGGCCGTCTCGACGCTGATTGGCCGACCAGGTGAGGCGGTCGCCGGACGATACGGTCATGGCGATGGCGGCACCGTTCGCACCTGTCGCACCATTCCGATGAGCGCAGTACCCGACCAGGGCGGGTCGACTCACGAAGCAGCGCGCACCAGCTCGACGCGTGCCGCGATCGTAGCTTGGGGCGTCGTCTTCGCTGTGGCGGTCATCGTTGGCGGTGCCGTCCTGTATCTCGCTGCGACTGGGCTTCGCGAGGCTCATCTGTACCGGCAGCGCACCGGTGAGGGACTCAGGTTCTTCTGGGTAGGAGTCGGATTTTTCGTGGCGAACGGCTTGCTCGGAGCGGCGGCGTTCTTGGCCGGTCGACTTTCCTCAGCGTCGGCGGGCGCTGTTCGGCGAGCGTTCGTTGCGCTGGCTGTCGTGATCGTTGCCGTCGTGGTTGCTGCTGACGTGCTGGCCGTATGGGTGCAGGCTCATGGTGATCGTTGTATCGGCCGTTGTGGATGATCCAGAACGCCCACATGCCGGGGGGGAGGGGAGTTCTACCCGTTGATTGCGCTTGCATCGAACACCTGTACCCCATACGATTCACTCATGGGAACAGGCCCACTCCCCACCGAACTGACCGCAGCGATCACTGCTGTGACCTCGATCGACCCTGCCACCGCCGACACCACCCAATGCGCCGAAGCGTTCGTCACGTTGGCGATACTCAAAAGCTGGACCGCCGCGGTCGAGGCACGATTCAGCTCCCGGGTCCGCGAACTCAACACCGCCGGTCAATCACTGCCCCCAGCCGACCTGCATGCCCGCACCCCCGGCTGCAGCACCCGCGAAGCACAAGACAACGAACGCCGCTCCGACATCATCGACG
>DATKCX010000168.1:0-5605 GCA_035512975.1 Ilumatobacter sp. | reverse complement strand
GGCTCCACTCGGAAGGTGACGCCGCGCAACACTTCTGGTCCGTTGCCGTACCCGAACGACACGTTGTCGAACTCCAACGCACCCTGCGGGGCATCGAGCACGCGGGCATTCGCGCGATCTGCCACGACCGGTTGCAGCGTGAGCAGCTCGCGTACGCGATGCACGCCAGCGCGCGCCTGTTGGCTGGTGGCCATCACTCCCGCCAACATCCTCACCGGAGCCACGAGTTGCAGCACGTAGGTGGAGAACACCAAGAACACCCCGAGTGAGAGATTGCCGCGCATGGCCATCCAGCCTCCGAGGGCCAAGATGCCCAGCTGACACGCCATGGGGATGGCTTGCAGCGTCGGTGCAAACCGAGTGACCACGCGGGCGGTACGCAGGCGTGACTGGAACAGCTTCCGAGTTTCGGTTTCGAGGAGGTCCTGCTCTTGGTGCTCTTGGCCGAACGCCTTCACCACACGCACCCCGGTCACCGCCTCTTCCACCACCCCGGCGACAGCCCCTTGGTGTTGTTGGTCCATCCAGCTCGCGGGAAAGGTTCGATCGCGAAACCGGATCGAGATGAACAGGAAGAGGGTGACCCCGACCACCATCACCAGTGCAAGAGTCGGCGACAGCCAGACCATCACGGTGAGTGCCACGAACACGTGGGTGAGGTTCCCGGCGGTCAAGCTCAGCTGCTGCAGGAACATCTGGATGAGCGTCGTGTCGGCGGCCGCCCTCGACATGATGTCTCCGGTTCGCAGCGCATCACGACGGGACGGGTCGAGGTGTTGCATGTGGCGGTGCAGCGCGACCTGCAAGTCGTTCTGAACGTCGATCGCCGCCTGACCGCCAATGCGACGCCGGGCGTAACCGAAGATGAAGCTGACGACGGCAGCCGCGATGAGGACCGCGATCCATGGGCCGAGCGGTGTCGTGTTCGCGAACACCGCGTCGTCGACGATCGTGCGTTGAATCAGCGGGGTGAGGGCGAAGATGCCCCGCTCCAGCAGGGCGAACAAAACGGCGGCGGCGATTGCTGTGCGACGCTCACCGAGGATCGGGCCAAGGTTGCGGAGCCAGCCAGAGTCCTTGCGAATCGCCTGAAGCGGAGCGGCTGGGTCGGTGACCGGAGAGCGGCTCACGATGCCAACATCGGTTGTTGATCCGGTGTCGGTTGTTGTGGCGGTGTCTCGGTCGGCTGCGGCATGTCCCCATGCTGCAGGTGGTGCGTTTCATGGCGGGGTCGTCATGATCACCCATCCATTACGCCGTGTCGCCCGCGTAACGCAAGGTGTCAGACACCTTGCGTTACGCGGTGAACTTCACTCGGTCGCAGGGGTCAATCGGCGACCGAGTGCGTACGTGAGGGCGACCCCGCCGATCAGCACGGCACCGACGCCAGAGAGCGCCGCGGCCACACCGGCCGCGGCCAGCGCAGCATTGACACTCGTTGCGCCGATCACCGACCCGACGCCACACGCGATCCGGTACGAAGCAAGTCCGGTTGCCGCGTCGCGGCTCAGCGCCATGATCACCAGCGGCGGTGCCAGCATCGCCACCGCGTTGACCATGCCGAACAGTAGGGCAACGAACAGAAATGCTGGTTTGCCGGGGACGAACGCAAGAATTGCTGCGGCACCGATGCCGAGTGTCAGCGCCGAGCCCATGCACCGCGTAGGAGACAAGCGTTCGAAGAGCCGGCCGGCTATGCGCAACGCGACGATCTGCACGGCCGCGAGCACGCCGATGGCCAAGCCGATGGTGGCGGTCGAGAAGCCACGGGCATCACCGACCAGCGGAATCGCCGTGGACTCGACGCCGCTGCGAAGGAAGTGCCCGAGCACTCCGAGCGCGAGGGCCGGCGCAATAGCCGGCGCTCCGCCGAAACGCGGGCGGCCGAACTCGACCTGCTCCGATGTCGGGATCGATGGCAACCGCATCCGCACGGTTACGGCGATCGCAACCGACACCACGGCGCACGCGGCGAACGCCAATCGGAAACCGGCCAGACCAGGAAGCAGTGTGGAGATGTACCCACCCGTCGGCGCGCCGACTGCACTGCCAAGCAGCAGCGAACTCTGCAACGAACCCAGGGCGCGCTCGCGGTTCGCTGATTGCACGCGAACCGCCGCCTGCAAGGTTGCCCCACCCAGCACCGCTCCGCCGAAACCTTGAGCGACTCGACCCAGGATCAGGAGCGGCAGCGAGTTGGACACGCAGAGCACGATTTCGCTGAACCCGAAGATCGACGTGCCGGCCATCAACGCGGTACGAGGATCGAGCCGGGGTATGACCCGAGTTCCGAACACATCGACGGTCAGAACGCCGGCGGCCGAGCAGATGAGGAAGACGCCGATACCGACCGGGCCGACGCCAAGACGTTTGGCGAACAGCAACTCGATCGGTGCGGTCATTCCCATCGCGAATCCGACCGCGATCATGAGCGGCTGGAACGACCGCTTCCAGACGTGCTCGGGTCCGAGCACGTCTGGAGCAGTCTCGATCACCACGCGGGCCCGCTCGACCTATCCGCTGACTCTCGGGGTGCCGACACCTCAGAACGCGCGCAGGTTGTCGCGGAAGTGCTCGTGCGTGTAGGCGGTTCGGGCAAGACCTCGCCGCTGGAGCGCGGGGATGAGGCCATCGGTCACCTCGGAGATGTACTTCCGACTCAGACCGCTGCCCGGGCGGCTGATGAGGAATCCGTCCCCGCCCACTGCTTCCATGACCTCACCCATCTTGTCGGCGACGTCTTCAGGCGTACCGATGAGCTCGACGCATCGAGCCAATCGCTCCATGGCCAACTGCCGCAACGTCTTCGATTCGGTACCGCCCTTGCCTTCCAAGAACTTGTTGAGCGATCCCCGCTCACCGTTGGTCGACACTTCGGGTAGCGGCTCGTCGAGCGCGTACTGCGCGAAGTCGATCTCGGTGTTCGACGAGATGCCAACGAGCACCTGCTCGATGTAGTTCGGTGCCGACGTGATGCGTTCGGCTTCGGCTTCGGCTTCGGCTGTGGTGGCCCCGAGGATCGGCGACACGACGAACAGCACTTTGCAGTCGTCGGGGTTCCGACCATTGGCTTCCATGCGCGCTCGCACGTCGTCGCGGTAGGCCTTCATGCCTTCGATGCCAGTGGCGACGGCGATGATCGAGTCGGCGCTCTTTGACGCGAACTCGCGGCCACGCGGGGAGGCACCGGCCTGAACGAAGACCGGCCGACCTTGGGGTGGACGCACGGTGTTGAGCGGCCCGCGAACCTTGTAGTACTTCCCGACGTGGTCGGTCACGTGCACTTTGTTGAAGTCGGCGTAGGTGTGGGTCTCTCGGTCCATCACCACCGCGTCTTCTTCCCACCCGTCCCAGAGTTGGCACACGACGTCGAAATACTCGTCCGCCATGTCGTAGCGCTCGTCGTGTTCGGGCAGGCCGACCATGCCGAAGTTCTGTGCCGCACGGTCTTCGGCCGAGCTGACGATGTTCCAGCCGAATCGACCGCGTGCCATGTGGTCGATCGTTGCCGACACCCGAGCCAACATGTATGGGGGGTAGAAGCTCGTCGACATCGTGGCGACGATTCCCAGGCGCGACGTCGACCCGGCGAGCAAGGCTGCGAGCGGAACCGGGTCGTGCTTGGGCGCGAACACGGCGTTCTTGAGTGAGCCCTCCATGGTGCCGCCGTACGCGTCGGCGACCATGACGGTGTCTTCGAGGATGATGTAGTCGAAGCACGCACGCTCGAGCGCCTTGGCCATGTCGACGTAGAAGCTGCCTGACCAATCCGCTCCGTCAGCCGAGGCCCATGGGCCATCCCAGGCGTCGGGTGTGAAGTTGGTGAACCAGCCAAGGTGGAACGGTTTTCCAGACATTCTGCGACCTCTCTCGTTTGCTGGGGGGATCCCAGGACCGTCATGAAATCGCGACGACGTTTCCCGATCGGGTCGACGTAGTTCCCATTCGATTACGCCGAATTGTTGTGCTGAACGGCGCAATCGAGCAGCAATGGCCCAGACGCCTCCGCGTGACGCAGTGGTGGTCTGCTATCGCCGTCGCATTCAGGCGACCGATGCTCGAGGAGGCCCCGCGTTGCACGCCGTTGCACAACAACCCCACCCGAAGGCTGCCGATTCGTCTCTGGCCGCGCTACTCGCCGTGCCCGGATTCAAGTCGCTGTTCGTGAGCACGTGGTTGTGGCACACCACCAGGTGGTGCGGTCTGTTCTCCTCCAGTTACCTCATCACCAGACTCGCCGACGCGCCGTTCCTGAACCAGTTGGTAGGAGCGTTCGTCTTCGCTCCGATGCTGATCGGTGGCATGGCCGCCGGCGCGTTCAGTGACCAGGTGGACCGTCGCCGAATCGTTCTCGGTACGCAGGCGGCTTTGATACCCGTGTCGGTCGGGATGTTCGTGTTGGTGCAGACCGACACGGTTCGGGTGTGGATGTTGTTCCCGTTCATGTTCTCGCTCGGTCTCGGCGGCCTCGTCAACCTCACGGCTCAGCGCCCGTTGATCTACGAGACGGTCGGTCCCGTTCTCGCGCCGCGCGCGTTGGCGCTGGAGACGGTCGGGGCCGCCGCCGCGAGCATCACCGGTTCGCTGTTGGCCGGCACGATGATCGAGCTGATCGGAATCGGAGCTGCCTTTGCGTACCTCATGGTGGCGCTGACCGTGTCTGCGCTGCTGTTGTACCGGGTGCGTCATATCGTGGATTCGCGAGCGCCGATGCAGTCGATGCCTTCGGTGCCACTCTCCGAGACGATGCAGTCGAGCGTGAGGCTGCTTCGTCGCAGCCCGTCGCTGGCAAGCCTGTTGGGAGTCACGGTCGTGGTCAACCTGTGTTACTTCTCGTTCGTGCCGCTCGTGCCGGTCATGGCACAGCGGTTCGACGCCAACGCGTTCATGGCGGGCGCGTTGGGTGCCACGGCAGGGTGTAGCCAGATGGTGGTTGGGCTCTTCCTCTCGTCTCGCGGCGTTGCGCGCCGCGGCCACGTGTACGTGGGCGGTTCGGCCGTCGCGCTCGCCGGGTTGGGTCTGTTCGCGCTGGCCCCGTACTTCGGTCTCGCGTTCGTGGCGTTGCTGCTCGCCGGCGCAGGTCAGGGCGGTTTCGGCTCGATGCAGAGTGTGCTGACCATCGAGTCGGCGGGACACACCGAGCGTGGAGCCGCACAGGGTCTCCTCAGCACTGCGATCGGCGCAATGCCGCTGGGCATGTTGCTGCTCGGAGCCAGCGCTCAACTCTTCGGTCCGCGTGTGGCGATCCTGTTGTCGTCGGCGATGGGCCTGACCCTCCTGGCAGCGTGGATGACGTGGCGACCCCAAGTGCTGACGAAGGGATAGTGCCAGGCACTATCCCTTCGGATCAACCAGCGACCCCCGGAGCGAAGGGATAGTGCCTGGCACTATCCCTTCAGAGGCAGATTTCGAGGGCGCTGGGGGTCGCAAGAATGGAGCGGCACTGGGCGACGTCAGCGTTCATCTGATCGGTGAGGTGACGCACGCTGTCGAACCGAACCTGGCCGCGAAGACGCTTCACCAGCCGCAATGCGACGTGTTCGCCGTAGAGGTCTGCGGCGAAGTCGATCAAGAACGCCTCGATCAGCAGCGAGTCGCGCTCGCC
>DATKCX010000167.1:0-10071 GCA_035512975.1 Ilumatobacter sp. | reverse complement strand
ACGACGTCGCCGCTGCCGACCGTGTCGCCGGTGGCGACTTTGATCTCGGCGACTGTGCCGGCGATGTCGGCGTTGATCTGATTCTCCATCTTCATGGCTTCGAGCACGACGACGCCTTGACCCGACTCGACCGCTTGGCCGACTTCGACGAGCACCTTCACGATGGTGCCTTGCATGGGCACGGCGATCTTGCCGTTGCCGGCACCGCCACCACCGCTCGACGCAGCCCGCTTCTTCTTGGCCGCCGCAGCCGGTGCGGCAGCCACCCCCACCGATTCGGGCACCCACATCTTCACGTTGAAGCGCTTGCCGTTCACTTCGACCGTGGTGGTGCGCTCGACGAGCGGAGCGGCCTCGTCGTCATCCGCCGCGGGGGCCGCTGGCTTGGCACCGATCTCTGACAGGTCGAGGGTTTCTTCGACCCATTTGGTCGAGTGCGTCACGGCGGCGAAGTCGGGATGTTGCAGAATCGCGAGGTCGGCGGGGATGGTGGTGGCCACGCCTTCGACCACGAGGTCGTTGAGCGCGCGGATGGTACGGGC
This sequence comes from Ilumatobacter sp., assembly GCA_035512975.1. Taxonomy (GTDB): domain Bacteria; phylum Actinomycetota; class Acidimicrobiia; order Acidimicrobiales; family Ilumatobacteraceae; genus Ilumatobacter. The sequence goes on along the minus strand of DATKCX010000167.1, from coordinate 9,529 downwards.
GATGCACACCTCGCGGTTGCGGCCCCACACGATGAGCTTGCCGACCAGGTTGTCGTAGTACTGGCTGATCTCGTCGCCCGACTCGTACCCGGAGTCGAAGCGAACACCGAACCCGTCAGGTGCGGTGAGTTTGGTGATCGGGCCCGGCGACGGCAGGAACTTGCCACCCGCCGGATCTTCGGCGTTGATGCGCACTTCGATGCCATGACCGCGTCGCTGGGCGAGCACTTCCTCTTGGGTCATGGGCAACGGCATGCCGCTGGCCACCATGATCTGCCACTCGACCAGGTCGATACCCGTGATCACTTCGGTGACTGGATGTTCCACCTGGAGGCGGGTGTTCATCTCGAGGAAGAAGAAGTCGCCGTCCTGGTAGATGAACTCCACGGTTCCGGCGTTGTAGTAGCCGACCGCTTTGGCGGCCTTCACCGCAGCGGCACCCATGGCGTCTTCCACACCGTCGGGTAGACCCGGGGCTGGGGCTTCCTCGATGAGCTTTTGGTGGCGACGCTGCGCCGAGCAGTCGCGGGTGGACACCCAGACCACATCGCCTTGCTGGTCGCCGACGATCTGCACTTCAACGTGGCGCGGCCAGGTGAGATATCGCTCGACGTACACCTCATCGCGACCGAAGAACGACTTCGCCTCGCGCTGCGCGGAAGCCATGGCGTCATCGACTTCGTCGGCCGATTGCACCACTTTCATGCCGCGCCCGCCGCCGCCGAACGCGGCTTTGATGCACACGGGCCAGCCGAACTCGTTGCCGAAGTTGCGGATGTCGTCGGGGCCTTTGGCGAACTCGGTGGTGCCGGGAACAATCGGTGCGCCACCGCGCTGGGCCGCGAGTCGTGAGCTGACCTTGTCGCCCATTTCGTCGATGGCTGCTGGCGGCGGGCCGATCCATGCCACACCGAGTTCGGTGATCGCACGGGCGAAGTCGGCGTTCTCGGAGAAGAACCCGTACCCGGGGTGCACCGCATCGGCACCGCTCTGCTTGATGGCGTCGAGGATTGCCTCGGTGTTGAGGTACGACTCGGTGACGGTTTGGCCGCCGAGCGCGTATGCCTCGTCGGCGAGGCGCACGTGGAGAGCATTCCGGTCGAGTTCGGAGTACACGGCGACGGTGGCGATGCCGAGTTCACGGGCGGCGCGGATGACGCGCACGGCGATTTCGCCACGGTTTGCGATCAGGATCTTCTGGAGCACGGCTGCAACAGTAGGAGGTATGAGCGGTTCAGACCATTTCCTCGACGAGAGTGCACAGGGTGTGCCGGGTTGGAACATGCGATTCGTGGCCGAGACAGGCAGCACAAACGCCGATCTGCTGGCCGAAGTCGAGTTGGCGACACCTGATCGAACGGTGCTGCGGACCGACCATCAAACCGCTGGCCGAGGCCGACTCGATCGAACCTGGGAGGCGCCGCCCGGTTCGAACTTGTTGATGTCGGTGCTGTTTCGCGACGTACCGGACGACGCGAACGAGCTCACTCGCCGCGTCGGGCTGGCGGCGGTTGCCGCGGTGTCGAATGTCGCTGGGGTCGCTGCGCAGTTGAAGTGGCCCAACGATGTGCTCGTCGGCGGACGCAAGCTCGCCGGCATCCTCGCCCAGCGTGCGGTGAGCGGTCCGGTGGTGGTGGGGATCGGCCTCAACGTGGGCTGGGCACCGCCAGACGCGGTCAGCCTGGGTGCGGAGTTCCGTCCCCACGACATCGCAGTGGCGCTGCTCGCGGCGTACGACGCGCTCCCCTCCGACATCGATGCGCTGTATCGATCGCAGCTCGGCACGCTCGGCCAGCGGGTGCGGGTGCAGCGAACCGACTCGACGCTGGAAGGCAGGGCGCTCGACGTCGAGCGGGATGGTCGGCTGGTCGTGCTCGACGATTGCGGCGTCAGCCACCGGATCGATGTCGGCGACGTGGTACACCTCCGTCCAGCCGAATGAACCAGTCGCGGCGCGGCGATACTGCTCGGGTGTTCGACGACACCACTTCACACGGCGCGCCCCAGGGCATCGCACACGAGATGTTCACCGACGGTGAACTCCTCGAGATGTTCGATCTACTCGCAGTGCCCCGCACGATCGAGCAGAAGATGCTCAACATGCTTCGGCAGGGGCGACTGTCGAAGTGGTTCTCAGGGATCGGACAGGAAGCCATCGCTGTCGGGGTCACGTACGCGCTGGACTCCGGCGACTGGGTGTTGCCCATGCACCGGAACCTCGGTGTGTGGACCACCCGTGGAGTGGATCTCGACCGGTTGTTTCGCCAGGTGCTCGGCCGCGCCGACGGCTTCACCGCTGGACGCGACCGCACCTTCCACTTCGGCACGCTCGAACATCATCTGGTGGGCATGATCAGCCATCTCGGAGCGACGATGCCGGTGGCCGACGGTCTGGCACTCGCTGGGCGCTTGAACGGGACGAACCAGGTGGCCGCATCGTTCACCGGTGAGGGCGCAACAAGCGAGGGCGACGTCCACGAGGCGATGAACCTTGCTGCCGTGTGGAAGTTGCCCGTGATCTTCGTGGTGGAGAACAACGGCTACGGCCTGTCCACGCCGTCTGCCGACCAATTCGCCTGCGCCCAGGTGGCTGACAGGGCCGTCGGCTACGGCATGGTCGGCGAGGTCGTCGACGGGAACGACGTGTGTGCCGTCGTCACCGCTACCAGGCGCGCGGCCGAACGAGCCCGCTCGGGTGAGGGGCCGACGCTTCTCGAATTCATGACGTTTCGGATGCGCGGTCACGAAGAGACGTCCGGTACCGATTACGTCCCCCGTGAGCTGTTCGAGCAGTGGTCGCGACTCGACCCGCTCGATCGTTTGTTCGCCGCGCTGGAGCAACGTGGTGCGCTCGACACGGCTGGTCGAGACGAGCGACTGGCGGTGTTGAAGGCTGACCTCGAGGGACGCATCAACGCGGCGGCCGTGCACCCCGTTCCGTCATCGACTCCCGAACGAGAACTCGGCGACGTGTACGCACCCCGTTCCCGCCCGGTCCGCCAGCTCGTCGGTGAATCCCAGACCGACACCCGATACCTCGACGCCATCACCGACGCGATGCGTACCGCAATGCGCGATGATCCGTCGGTCGTGCTGCTCGGCCAAGACATCGCGGAGTACGGCGGTGCATTCAAGGCGACGGTCGGGTTCGTCGAGGAGTTCGGTCGCGAGCGAGTTCGCAACACACCGATCATCGAGTCGGGCGCGATCGGTGCCGCGATCGGCCTCGCCCTCGACGGGTTCCGGCCGATCGTCGAGTTGCAGTTCGGCGACTTCATTTCGTGCGGTTTCAACCAGATCGTCAACCAACTGGCCACAACCCACTACCGCTGGGGCGCGGCGCTGCCGGTGGTGATCCGTGCGCCAATCGGCGGGGGCACCGGTGCCGGGCCGTTTCACTCGCAGAACATCGAGGGCTGGTTCGGCAACGTTGCCGGGCTGAAGGTCGTCGCACCGTCCACCGCTGCCGACGCCCGCGGTCTGTTGCTCGAAGCGATCGACGACGATGCGCCGGTGCTCTATCTGGAACACAAGCGGCTGTACCGAACCGTGAGCGACCCGGTTCCCAGCGGCTGGGTCACGGTGCCCATCGGTTCCGCCCGCATCGTTCGACCGGGTCGACACGCCACCGTGGTGACCTACGGCGGAACCGTTCAAGTGGCAGTCGACACCGCCGATCAACTGGCGCGCGATGGCGTCGACGTCGAAGTCATCGACCTACGCAGCCTCGTTCCGTGGGACGTCGACACGGTGGTCGATTCGGTCACGCGTACCTCGAGATGCCTGGTCCTCCACGAGGCACCCGTCACGGGCGGATTCGGTGGCGAGATCGCGGCAACCGTGTCGGAGCGGGCTTTCTACGCGCTCGACGCGCCAGTACGCCGCTTGGGTGCGCTCGACACGCCGATCCCGTTCGCCAAACAACTCGAAGAACTGCACCTGCCCAATGCCCGTCTCGAGGCGGCCCTGCGAGACCTGTGCGATGCGTGACAGGGCATGAATCGCCGCGGACGGCGAGTGTGACGTCTGCCGGGTGACGGTCCCAGCCACGTCGCCGCAGATACCGTTGGCCGAATGAGTTCCAGCCACCCGACGCAGCGGCGCGCCCAGCGCCCGAAGTGGTCGCGCTCTCCGCTTCCGCTCATGGGAGCGATCGTCGTGCTCATCGGCGTCATCGGAGCGGCAGGAGTGTTACGCGCGGCCGACGCCCGAACCGCCGAAGTCGAACGGATCGACGGGCTCGGCGCAGTGTTGGCCGCAGTGCCGTCCGGCGACGGTGTACTGGCCGACGGGCAGATCGTCACCTATCCCGCCGAGAACTACCTGCTGGTCGGATCAGACAGTCGCGAGGGCCTCGCCGAAGGTGCCGACTCGCAGGTGATCGGCGGCACCGACGACGTGGGCGGTCGGCGCAGCGACACGATCATGGTGTTGCGTCAAGAACGCGATGGGGGAGCTTCGCTGATGAGCATCCCTCGCGACCTCTGGGTGCCCATCGCAGGTACCGGCGGCAGCGGTCGTATCAACGAGGCGTACGCCGAAGGGCCCGAGCGGCTCGCGGCCACGGTGACCGAAGCGCTGGGCATCCCGATCCATCATTACGTGGAAGTGAACTTCCAAGGTTTCAAAGACATCATCGACCGCCTCGGCGGCGTCGATCTGTGCGTCGACGCGGAGGCGCGCGACACCCACAGCGGGTTGTCGATCTCTGCCGGTTGCCAGCGTCTCGACGGCCTGCAGGCTCTGGCGTATGCCCGAAGTCGGTACTACCAAACGTGGACCGGCGAGGAATGGCAGACCGACGGTCGCGCCGATCTGGGCCGAATCGAACGCCAACAGTTCTTCATTCGCTCGGCGGTGAATGGGGCACTCGCACAGATTCAGTCGTCGCCGTTCAGTTCCGGCAACACGATCTCAGCGATCGTGTCGGCGCTTCGTATCGACGATCAACTCGACCCGATCGAGGCCGCGCAGGCGCTCCGGCAGGCGTTCCAAACTGGGCTGCGGACCTTCGCACTTCCGGTCTACAACGACACGGTCGGTAACGCGCAGATCCTGCGAATGGGAGACAGCGCCGACGCGTTGTTGGCTTACTTCCGTGGCGATGCGCCCGCCCCAGTGGAGTTCGAGACCACGGCAGTGACGCAAACCGGCTGACGTACGGAACGGTGGGCGTTCGCCCCACGTCGTCGGTCACGTCATAGACTCGCCGCTCATGAAGGCACTCATCCTCGCAGGCGGTGCTGGTACTCGGTTGAGGCCCATCACCCACACGCGTGCGAAACAACTGGTGCCAGTCGCCAACAAGCCGATTCTGTATTACGGCATCGAATCGATGGTCGCGGCGGGCATCAAAGAAATCGGTGTGATCGTCGGCGACACCCGGACAGAGGTCATGGCTGCCCTCGGCGACGGCAGCCAGTTCGGCGCTCAGATCACGTTCATTCCCCAAGATGCGCCGCTCGGTCTCGCTCATTGTGTACTCATCGCTCGCGACTTTCTGGGTGACGAGGACTTCGTGATGTATCTCGGAGACAACCTGCTCGAGCAGGATCTGGCCGCGTTCGTCGCAGCGTTCGAATCGGCGCGCTTGGGAATCGATCCACCTGCTGCGCAGATTCTGCTGAAGCAGGTTCCCGACCCGCACCGGTTCGGGATTGCGACCCTCGACGACGCCGGCAACGTGCTGCAACTCGTGGAAAAGCCCGAGGTTCCGCCGTCTGACCTGGCGCTGGTCGGCGTGTACCTGTTCACCACCCGGATTCACGACGCTGTGGCCGCTATCGCGCCGTCCCCGCGCGGCGAACTGGAGATCACCGACGCCATTCAGTGGCTGATCGATGCCGATGAACGGGTGCGCTGCGAGCTGCTCACGGGCTGGTGGATCGATACCGGCAAACTCACACCGCTGCTCGAGGCGAACCGCCTCCTGCTCGAACGGATTCACACTCGCATCGATGGCTCGGTTGATGACGCTTCGGTGATCGATGGCCGCGTGGTGCTCGAGTCGGGTGCCGAAGTCATCGGCTCCACCATTCGTGGGCCGGTGGCGATCGGTGCCGGCACGCGAATCGTCAACAGTTTCGTCGGTCCATTCTCCGCGATCGGCGCGAATTGCGTGGTCGAGTCGTCAGAGATCGAGCACTCGGTGATCATGGACGGGTCCACGGTGTCAGACATCGCCCGTCTCGAAGATTCGCTCATCGGATCCGATGCGGTGGTGTCGCGCAGCCGGCAACGACCGCGGGCGCTTCGGCTGATGGTGGGCGACCACTGTCAGATCGACGTGGAACAGTAGAACGGTGGTCGCCGCAACATGAGCGTGGAGATTGTCGACTTCGACACACGACCCGGAACGATCGACGGCTTGATCGTCGTCGCCATGAAACAGGTCACCGACGAGCGAGGCACGATCCGCGAGTTGTTCCGGCGTTCGGCCTTCGAAGCGGCCGGCGTGACAGACCTCGGACCGTTCGAACAGATCAACATCACCGAGAGCCGTCGCGGTGCCATCCGGGGCATGCATGCCGAAGACATGGTCAAGCTCCTCACCGTGGTGGCGGGGGAATCGTTCGGCGCATACCTCGACCTTCGCCGATCATCGCCGACGTTCGGACTGGTCGAGACGGTCATGTTGCGCCCAGGGGTGCAGGTGCTGGTTCCCCGAGGAGTCGCGAACGGGTTTCAGGCCATCAGCGACTACAACCAGTACGCGTACTGCTTCGACCAGGAGTGGCTGCCGGGGATGGCGGGCCAAGCCTGCAATCCACTCGATCCTGAACTCGGTATCCCGTGGCCGATCGAGGTGGACCCACTCGACCTCTCCTTCGTGTCGGCGAAAGACAGCGCCGCGCCGACCTTCGGTCAACTCGCAGCGTCGTAGCGCTCGAACTGGCCCTTCACATGGTGGTTTCATGAAACTCTTCGTCACCGGCGCTGCCGGCTTCATCGGTTCGAACTACGTGCGCTGGGTGCTCGCCAACTCAGACGACGAGATCACCGTGTTCGACAAACTCACGTACGCCGGCAATCTCGCCAACATCGAAGATGTACTCGACGACCGGCGCTGCCGATTTGTCCACGCCGACATCTGCGATCAAGATGCAGTGGCCGAGCACCTACCCGGTCACGACGCCGTGGTGCACTTTGCTGCCGAGAGTCACGTCGATCGGTCGATCCTCGACCCGTATGCGTTCGTCCACACGAACACGTTCGGCACCAACGTGCTGTGCGACGTCGCCCGCCGCGCTGAGGTGCAGCGGTTCCTGCACATCTCCACCGACGAGGTGTACGGATCGATCGACAGCGGGTCGTTCTCCGAGACCGATCGGCTCACCCCCCGATCGCCGTACTCGGCGGCAAAGGCGGGGTCCGACCTGATCGCTCTCTCGTACCACACCACCTACGGTCTGCCGGTGCTCGTCACCCGCTGCTCGAACAACTACGGGCCATATCAGTTCCCCGAGAAACTGATCCCGCTGTTCACCACGAACCTGCTCGACGGCCAGAAGGTTCCCTTGATGGGCGACGGTGGGAATGTGCGCGACTGGATTCACGTCGAAGACCACAATCGGGCCGCGCACCTCGTGCTGCAGCAAGGCATCGTGGGCGAGATCTACAACATCGGCGCGCACAACGAGATCACCAACCGCCACATCACCGATCGCCTGCTCGAGCTCACCGGACGCGACGAATCGTTCATCACGCCGGTACCAGACCGGCTGGGCCATGATCGCCGGTACTCGGTGGACATCGACAAGATCACCGCGCTCGGCTGGAAACTCGAGCGTGACTTCGACGAGGGCCTCGCGCAAACGGTCGAGTGGTATCGCTCGAACCGCGACTGGTGGGAACCGCTCAAGACGAACTGACCATGACGTGAGCACGACCAGAGTTCTCATCACCGGGGCCGGCGGCCAACTCGGGCACGATCTCGTCGCGGTGTGCGGTGCCGCCGGCGACGACGTGGTCGCACTCGACCGCGCCGCTGTCGATGTGGGCGACGAGACCAGCGTGCGTCGCGCGGTGAGCGAGATTCGGCCACATCTCATCATCAATTCGGCCGCGTGGACCGCCGTCGATGCGTGCGAGTCGGATCCCGATCGGGCGATGCGGGACAATGCCGACGCGGTGCGATGGCTGCGCCAAGAAGGAGAAGCGGTCGGAGCTCATCTGGTGCAGATCTCCACCGACTACGTGTTCGACGGCACGCTCAGCCGGCCATACCGGCCCGACGACTCGCCGAACCCTCATTCGGTGTACGGCCGATCAAAGCGGGTCGGCGAGATGAACGCAGGGCCAGACGCAACGATCGTCCGCACGTCATGGGTGTGTGGTGAACATGGTGCCAACATGGTCAAGACCGTGTTGCGGTTGCTCCCAACCACCCCGGAGTTGGCGTTCGTCACCGACCAGCGCGGCTGCCCCACCTTCACCGCCGACCTCGCGGTGCTCGTTCGGCAACTGGCCGTCACCCGGCAGCCAGGCATCTTCCATGGCACGAATCAGCGAGCGGTCTCGTGGTACGAGTTCGTGCGCGAGGTCGTGGCGGCTGCAGGGGGCGACCCCGCGATCGTGCGACCGATCACCACCGACGAGCTCGATCCACCGCGCCCGGCGCAGCGGCCGGCGAACGGCGTGCTCGACGGCTCGAAGCTCGCTGATGTGGGGATATCGCCGCTCCGCGACTTCTCTGAGCCTCTCGCCGAACTCATCGCCGTGCTCCGGCCCTAGCGACGCGTCTGGCGTCGCCTCGCCATACTTTCTGCGTGGGATTCACGCGTGCTGAGCTCGAGTCATTTCGTGACGCCACCGTTCCCGACCTCGTCGGGCCAGGAGTGAAGCTGCTGTTCGTCGGCATCAACCCAGGGTTGTGGACCGCGGCGACGAGCACTCACTTTTCGCACCCGGGCAACCGCTTCTACCCAGCGTTGCTCTTGGGTGGCGTGATCGACCGTGAGATCGACCGGGGCGCTGGCATGACCGACGCCGACCGTGACCATCTCATCAAGCAAGGGATCGGCATCACCAACATCGTGCATCGCGCCACGGCCAAGGCATCGGAGCTGACGGCCGACGAGCTGCGCGTCGGCGGCGAACAGCTCACCCAACTCGTGCGCGACCTGGCACCCGCCGTCGTTGCCGTTGCCGGCATCACCGCGTATCGCTCGGCCTTTGGCCAACCGAAAGCCGTGATGGGCAGGCAAGCCAAGTCGTTTGCCGGTGCCGAGTTGTGGATCGTGCCGAACCCCAGTGGTCTGAACGCCCATGAAACCACCGAGACGTTGGCGGCCGCGTACCGTGCCCCGGCGGTTGCGGCGGGCGTGATCACGTCATGATGTCACCATGAGTGATCGGTTGCGGGTGGCGTACACATTGGAACAGCTGTGGCACCCGGTGCCCGGCGGTACCGCAGTGGCCGCGCTCGAGCTGGCCGCCGCGCTCGTTGCCCGAAATGACGTAGAGCTCGTCGGCGTGGCCGGTCGTCACCGCAACCTTCCGGCCGCCGAGTTCCGGTCGCCGATCGAGA
>DATKCX010000166.1:0-2987 GCA_035512975.1 Ilumatobacter sp. | reverse complement strand
GTCACGGGGTCAGGCAGATCGACGGAGGTTGCGCTGCTGTTGCTGGGAGCGGTACTGGCACCCACCGACACCGCCCGAAGATCTCGTCGGCTGATCCGCGAACCCTCGCTGTCGATGTGGGCCAGGTGTCGGTTCGGCCGCTCTCGTCGATGCCCAATCTGCGCCTTGGATTGACCCGCTGGGTGATGCGTCAACCTCAGAGCTGCTGGCCGGGTACGCGAGGAGGATCGCGATTCTGCGGGAGCGCGGAGTGATTCGGACGGCGAACGCTCCGCTTGGGGACTTCGCTGGGTGGCTCGTCTGGCGGGCAGTGGGCGGCACCATCGAACCGAACTCGACCAAGTCGCATGATGTCACCGATCCCTCCGGACGGCGGCTTCAGGTGAAGGCACGACTGGTCTCCGCAACGCTCACTGCAGGCCAGCTGCAGACGTCGACGTTCCGATCGTGGGCCTTCGACTTCGCTGTGCTTGTTCAACTCGCTGAGCGGGACTACTCGGTCCTGCGGGCTTCGATGATTCTGGCCCATGTGTTCGACGACGGCCGCGCCAACACGAGGTGGAGCGAGCACGTCAAGGGTTGGGCCGTCACGATGTCGCCGACGATCATGGGTTATCGCGACGCAGTCGACACGACCGACCAGCTTCGAGTGGCTGCGGCGGAGAGTTAGGTCTGGCGCGACGAGACACGGACCGGCGTTGCCAATGCGTCGGCACCCCACGCGTCGGCGGACGCGTCGGCTCAATGATGGCTATCGCCTGGGTGACTACGTCTTGCGGTGCCTCCGGCTCGGATGATCGTGCCAGTCGCGCTCCGCGCGACCAAGCCTATTCAGGGGGTGTTGCAGCCAAGAGAGGGCGGCATTCGTCGAACCAGGCCGGAGCGCACCTGATTCAGCGCCGAGTTCGTCCGATCGAGGTGTAGCCGCCAGTTGCTCGAGAGGACCGGCGATTCGTGGGTTCGAACCGAACTCGACCAAGTCGCATGACGTCACCGATCCCGCCGGAAAGACGTCGACGTTCCGATCCTGGGCCTTCGACTTTGCGGTGCTCGTGCAACTCGCAGAGCGTGACTACTCGGTGGCAGAAACCCCGGTGACGCCGACTTCCAGCCGGTCGGCTGAATGGCGACGGCTCCGATGAGTGCTTCGGGTCAGGACGCGTCGCGCCTGGCGCGGAGGAGCTCGATCAAGTCGATGAGGTCGATGTTGGGGGGGTATGCTCCGCAACGAGGCGGGAGGCTCCGTCGTCGCCTACGAAGCGACGGCCCGACGCCCACGAAGGGTGCCCGCATGTCCACCACCAACTTCAGGGCCCGCAACTTCAGGGCCCGCCGCGTGTTGGTCGCACTCGCTGCGTCGGCGCTTTTCACCACCGCTCTTGCGGCCGTTCCGGCGTCAGCCCAGGACCCTTCGGAACGCCCGGAGCCGGTGCTCGAGCGCAACATGCGCGGCGAAGAGGCCATTCGGGCCTTGGGCGACCGCCTGCCCGACGTAGCAGCGCAGAACGGGATGACCGCCGTGGAGTTCCGCGCTGCGCTTCGGTCCGACTCGATGCTCTGGACGGACACCAGCGGCCAGCTGCTCTTCGTGGACGAGTTCACGTTCGGCGGCGACCACGACCAGGACCATTCGACGACAGCAGACCCGGCGTGGACCTCGGCGGCGATGCCCGTCGGGACCAATGTGTGGGAGCTCGAGAGCCGGCCGAGTGCCGTTCGGGTGATCGTCCTCGACTTCAACGGGCACGACGCGCGTGGGACAGCGTGGGGATCGACCAGCAAGCAGATCGCCGGCGCCTACGACTCCGACGGGGACCCGACGACGTTCAGCCAAACCGAGCAAGAGCAGATCTACAGCGTGTGGCAACGGGTGGCGGAGGATTACGCCCCCTTCGACGTCAACGTGACCACCAAGGACTTGCCGAACTCGGCCGACGGCACGGGGCATCCGTCGATCCGACGGGACGAAACAGCCGACCAGAACTACGGCACCCGGGTCGTCATCACGCCCAGCCAGACCTACAACTGCAGTTGCGGCGGCGTGGCATACGTGGGCGTGTTTCCCAACGTGGGCGCTGACCACGACTACTACCAACCGGCGTGGGTGTTCACCGGTGGGGTGGGCACCGGCGCAAAGAACATCGCCGAGGCGGCGAGCCATGAGGCCGGGCACAACCTGAATCTTCGCCACGATGGCACGAGGACCACCGGCTACTACACGGGCCACGGCGACTGGGCGCCGATTATGGGCGTCGGCTACTACGAGCCGATCAGCCAGTGGAGCAAGGGCGAGTACGCCGGTGCCAACAACAAAGAGGACGACCTCGTGGTCATGCAGATGCGTGACACCTCCGAGGTGGCTCGCGGTATCGGGGCAGTCCCCGACGACGTCACCAGCGCGGTCGACGTCTCGACGGGCACCTGGCAGGGGATGATCGGCAGTGCCAACGACACGGACAGCTTCACCTTCACGACCACGGGTGGGGACGTGTCGTTGATGGCGCGACCGGCCGCGATGAGTGCCAACTTGGACATCGAGCTGCGTCTGTTCAACGGCGAGGGCATTCTTTGGTCCACCGTCGACCCACCGTCGGACAGCTCCGACGGCAACGATCTGACATCCGGTCTCGATGCCTCGCTGGATGCTCACCTGCCGGGCGGCACGTACACCGTCGTGCTCGACGGCGTGGGCTTCGGTGATCCAGCATCGACGGGCTATTCTGACTACGCCAGCCTCGGCCGCGACACGCTCACCGTCAGCATCGAGAACAACGGATACAACGGCGGCGGTGGTGGCACAACCGATCCGGAGCCCACGGTGCCGGCGGCACCCAGCGGCTTCAGTGTCACCGGTGGCGCCGACGGCACCGCAACCCTCGGCTGGTCCGACAACTCGAACAACGAGCTCGGCTTCGAGATCCAACGCGAGTTCCTCCACCGGAGCGGCAGCTTCCGGGGCACGACGACGTGGACGGTCGGCATCGACA
>DATKCX010000165.1:0-4124 GCA_035512975.1 Ilumatobacter sp. | reverse complement strand
GGTCGGTGACGCCGAGCCGATTGCATTCGGCGCGCAGTCTGCCCACCATCAGCAGCGACTCGGCGGGCGCGGGCAGCGGCCCGTAGCGGTCTTCCCACTCCGTGCGGATGTCGTCGACCTCGGCGTTCGTGGTCACCGCTGCCAGTCGTCGGTAGGCCTCGAGTCGGGATTCTTCCTTGGCGACGTAGTCGGTGGGCAGATGGGCGTTGGTGGGGATGTCGAGCTTGAGTTCGTTGGGTTGGGCGATCGGTTCGCCCTTCATCTCGGCAACCGCTTCGGTGACCATCTGGCAGTACAAGTCGTAGCCAACTGCCGCGATGTGACCGGATTGCGATTGGCCCAGAAGGTTGCCGGCACCGCGAATTTCCAAGTCGCGCATGGCGATCTTGAAGCCCGAACCGAGCTCGGTGGCCTCACCGATGGCCTTCAGCCGTTCGTACGCCTCTTCCGACAACACCTTGTCGCGGGGATGGAACAGGTAGGCGTACGCCCGTGATCCGCTGCGGCCCACGCGACCACGTAGCTGATGCATCTGCCCGAGGCCGAGCAGATCGGCGCGTTCCACGACGAGCGTGTTCACGGTGGGCATGTCGATGCCCGACTCGATGATCGTGGTGCAGGCGAGCACGTCGTACTTGCCGTCGGAGAAGTCGATCACGACCTGTTCCAGCGTGCCTTCGTCCATGCGCCCGTGGGCAACGGCGATGCGTGCCTCGGGCACCAGTTGCCGCAGGCGTGCTGCCGCCGTGTCGATCGACTGCACTCGGTTGTGGACCCAGAACACCTGACCCTCGCGGAGCAGTTCACGACGGATGGCCTCGATCGCGACCCGTTCGTCGTACTCGCCCACGTAGGTGAGGATCGGTTGGCGGTCCGCAGGCGGCGTTTGCAGCAGTGAGAGGTCGCGGATGCCCACCAACGACATCTCGAGGGTGCGTGGAATCGGCGTGGCCGACAAGGTCAGCACGTCGACGTTGACCTTCATCTTCTTGATCTGCTCTTTGTGGCCGACGCCGAATCGTTGTTCTTCGTCGACGACCAGCAGCCCGAGGTCTTTGAAGTTGATGTCGGCCGCGAGGAGCCGGTGGGTACCGATCACGCAGTCGACCTCGCCGCTCTTCAGGCCTTGCATGACCTCTTTCGCTTGCTTGTTCGTGAGGAACCGTGACAGCACTTCCACCCGAATGGGGTAGCCGGCGAATCGGTCGGCGAACGTGTTGCCGTGTTGGTTGACGAGCAGCGTGGTCGGGGCGAGGACCGCGACCTGCTTGCCGCCTTGGATGGCTTTGAACGCGGCCCGGATGGCGACCTCGGTCTTGCCGAACCCGACGTCGCCGCACACCAGCCGGTCCATCGGGAACGGCCGCTGCATGTCGTCTTTGATGGCGTCGATGGCCGTTTGCTGGTCGGGTGTTTCCACGTACGGGAACGCGTCTTCCATCTCGCGCTGCCACGGTGTGTCGTGGCCGAACGCATGCCCGTCGGCGTTCACTCGCTTCTGGTACAGCACCACGAGCTCTTGGGCGATCTCGCGGACCGCTGACCGCACTTTGCCCTTCGATTTGGCGAAATCGCTGCCGCCCAGGCGATGCAGCACGGGCGCTTCGCCGCCCACGTATTGGCGCAGCGTGTCGATCTGATCCGAGGGCACGTACAGCTTGTCGCCGCCTTTGTAGGCGACGAGCAGGTAGTCGCGCTCCACGCCGCCGATCGCGCGCTTGACCATGCCTTCGTATTTGCCCACACCGTGCTGGTGGTGGACCACGTAGTTGCCCGACTTGAGGTCTTCGAACGTGGTGGTGCCCTGACGCCGAGCCTTTGCCTTGCGGTGGGCGCGGCGGCGGCCGGTGAAGTCGCTTTCGGCGATCACGGCGACTTTGCCATTGGGGAGCAGGCAGCCTCGGTGCAGTGGGGCCACCACGATGCGTCCGCCGGGCTTGGCGATGCTGTCTGGTGTGGCGTTGGCACCGGCCACCGGGAAGTCGAGGCCTTGCTCCAGCAAGATCTGGTGCAAGCGGGCAGCCGAGCCGGTGCCGTCGGCGGCGACCGTGACGCTGTAGCCCTGGCTGATCAGCTGCGTGAGGCGCGTTGCCAGGCCAGACCCGTCGCCGCCCACCGGTCCCCAACCCGACGCCTGCACGACCGGTGTGTCGGGCGAGTCCGGGGTGGAGTCGATCGTCCAGAAGCTGCCCTTCGTAGCTGCGCCGGCAAGCAGTTCGTCGGCGTCGGCGTGCAGCCGAGGGAACTCTTTGTCGGGATCGCGGGCCCATGTGGATGCGAGGGCGCGGGCCAGGTCGGCCTCCTCGGCCAGCAGGTCGGCGGCTCGGTCGCGCATGCGGCGCGGCTCGATCAGGATGATCTTGGCGGTCGGTGCGAGCACGTCGGTGAGGAGCGTGTGTTCGTCGACGAGCCACGGTACCCACGATTCCATGCCTTCGAAGTGGGTGCCTTCCGCCAGCCGTTCCCAGTGCTCGCGACCCCACGGTTCGGTGCCCACCAGTTTCCGGGCGCGCTCGCGCACGTCGTCGCTGGAGAGCAGCTCGCGGGCGGGGAAGATGCGGGCTTCGTCGAGGTCGGCGATCGAACGCTGGTCGTTCACACCGAAGGTGGTGAGGCGATCGACCTCGTCGCCCCACAGGTCGATGCGGATCGGCGCGTCGGCGGTGGAGGGGAACACGTCGACGATCGCACCGCGTCGGGCGAACTCGCCGCGGTGCTCCACGAGTTCCTCGCGGCGGTAGCCGAACTCGACGAGTTGCGCGCCCAGCTGATCGGGGTCGACGACGGCTGCCGGTCGGATGGTGATCGGTTCGATCTCGGTGGCACCTGGGCCGAGTTGCTGCAGGAGCGCGCGCACTCCGGCCACGATGATCCTGGGCCGCGCCGCTACGTCGGGCTGGCGCAGCCGCCACAGCACTTCCATCCGCTGGCCCATGGTTTCCACCGCCGGGCTCACCCGTTCGAACGGCAGCGTTTCCCACGCGGTGAAGTGACACACCTGGTCGGCGTCGACGTATTGACACAAGTCGTCGAAGAGCTGCCCGGCCATGGCACCGGTGGGGCAGGCCACCAACAGGGGGCGACGGTCGCTGAGATGCGCCAAGGTGGCGATGGCGATGGGTCGCGCCACATCGTTGATCGCGAGTCGAGCCCCAGGATCGCCCAGCGCCCGAGTGATCCCAGGCTCGTCGCGCAACAACCCCGGCAAAGACGAAAGGTTCACAGTCCCCCCACTCCCAGGGCGTCGCGTTCTTGCTTCACATACGAAGCAGAGTCGCGACACCGGTCGGGGCGGGTGGGGTTCGGGCGGCGGTCAGCGGGCATGGAAATCTCGCATGGCAGATTCGATGCCGTCGGCGACGATCGCTTCCACCGCGTCGGCGGCAATGGCAACGGCCACGTCGAGCAGTTCGCGCTCGCGGGGAGGGATGCGTGACAGCACGTGGCTCGCGCCCCGGTCTTTGTCGGGCGGCTTGCCGATTCCGATGCGAACGCGGAGATAGTCCTGCGACTTCAGGTGTTGGGTGAGGCTGCGCAGACCGTTGTTGCCGGCCAGCCCGCCGCCGGCCTTCAGCCGAACCACGCCGGGTTCGAGGTCGAGTTCGTCGTGCACGACGATGATCCGCGTTGGATCATCGATGCCGTAGCGGCGAACCATGCCGGATGCGGCCTGACCCGACTCGTTCATGAAGGTGATCGGGAACGCCAGCACCACGCGTTGGTCGTCGAACCTGGTTTCGGCGATGAGCGCCTGATCGCGTCCGGATTTCAGACTCGTGTCGCGTCGCTTCGCCAGCAGTTCTACACATTCCTGCCCGACGTTGTGACGCGTGCCGGCGTACTTCGAGCCAGGGTTGCCAAGACCGATGACGAGCCAGTCGTACGACCCACCCTTGGAGGGTCGTCGGTCGAACAGACCCATGTGCAGCGACGGGAACGGAGGCGGCTGAGTTCAGCGCGGAAGCGCTGGTCAGTCGCTCTCGGCGGCAGCGGCCGGTGCATCGCCGCCGTCGGCCGACTCGGCGTCGCCCTCGGTAGCAGCCTCGCCCGCGGCACCCTCTTCGGCGGCTTCGGTCTCGGGCTCTTCTTCCACACGAGGCGGCACTGCGGTGACGACCGGAACG